>NZ_JBWBQW010000004.1:0-355895 GCF_056279225.1 Chryseobacterium sp. UYP7 | reverse complement strand
TGATTTTGCAAGGCAAAATTGTATCGAGAATTTTTTGATAAGCTGATTAATGGGTTTAAAATAATAACTTCTCGATACGCTTCGCTACTCGAAGTGACGCAGGTCGAAAGTAGTGCTTCATTGAACTTGGCTACTCGAAGTGACGCAGGTCAAAAATGTAAAAAGTAGTCGCTGGATTAAATCGTCAGTTCGAGTGATTTTGCAAGGCAAAATTGTATCGAGAACTATTAATATAACTTAAACTAATATCATCAAGCCTTGGAACATAAATCCTACACTTTCCTCGAACTTAAACAGAAAATGGTGAACTACTGCATTTATCAAGACCGTTGTCATAAAGAAGTGGAGCAGAAGATGTGGGATTATTTGATCATTCCCGAAGCCAAAGAGGAAATACTTCTTTATTTAATGAAGGAGAATTATTTGAATGAAGAACGTTTTACCAGAAGTTATATTCGTGGGAAATTCTACATGAAATCCTGGGGACGCAATAAGATCCGCAATCATCTGAAGTTTAAAGGCGTTTCCGAAAAACTCATTAATTCCTGTTATGATGAAATTGAGGATGATGATTACGAAAAAGTGATCCTCAAGATTTATGAAAATTATTATGATAAACAGAAAGCCATGAAGCCTTATCAGAAAAAATCCAGAACGATCAATTATTTGCTCGGACGTGGTTTTGAGTATGATATTATCAATGATATTCTTAAAAATAGAGAAGCCGAATAAAAGAAATACCGCATTATTTAAATAATTTAATTAATTTGCAACGATATTTTATCTAACTAATAGCCAATATCAGCGTGATATGAAGAAAATTAATATGATCATTGCCATTTTCCTGATGATAATGGGGAATGCGCAGACCTTTAAATATGGAGTCACAGGCAATTTCCACAAAGGCTCCATTGTTGGAGTGCACGACGTCTCCAAGGGGGCTTTCGGTGGAGGACTTGGGGTTTTTGGTCAGTGGTCGCTCGTCGAAAATGATGTCTTTGATTCCGCCTGGCTTTACATTATGCCGCAGTTGGAATACAGCATGCAGGGCGAGATTGCGAAAGCAGAACAGGACAAGTTTGGAATTCAGAAATTTCATCACGATTACGTGGCGATGCAGGTTTATATGAAATATTTCTTCCACAAAGGAAATATGAAAAGAGATCTTTATGTTTTTGCGGGACCTCGCATCGAATATTTGGTCAGAGAAAAAAGAGAGGTTGATCCAGCCTATGACTTAGCCTATTTCCAATATAATGGTGATGACAAAGTAAATAAATTTGGGTACGGAATTTCCTTCGGTGCCGGTTTAAAAGTAACGCAGCAAGTGGAGGCTTTTTTAAGATATGACAGAGGTTTTAGCACTGTTTACCCAAACAATGACCGCCGAAATACCTATAACCGCCTTTTAGCACTGGGAATCAATTATTACATCAACGAAAACTGGTGGTAAACAACGAAATGGTGTAAAGATTACGAGCCTTTAAAATAGCTCTATCTTTGTAATCTTAAATCTAAGAAATGAAAAAATACTTCGCAGTATTTACTACTATAATTACGCTATTGCTATTATTCTCCTGTAAACCGAAGAAAAATATCGTTTATCTCTCAAACAATAATTTCGAACAGGAAGTCTCGCAGGCAAAATATTCGGGTCTTCATATTCAGGAAGGGGATAAACTGCAAATTCAGGTTTCTGCTTTTGAGGAGATCGCCGTGCGTCCGTTCAACCGGTCTACGATGGCTGGAACGGGAGATGCTGCATCAGGAAGTGGTGCCGGAAATTCATCCGAAGCAAGTGAATATATCGTAACTACCGATGGAAATATTATCTTTCCCGTTTTAGGAGCCGTTTACTGCAAAGGAATGACGAAACAACAGCTCAAAGATGATCTGGAGAGCCGACTAAAACGGTACATCACCGAACCACTTGTCACCATTACGCTTACCAATTTTAATTTCAGCGTTTTGGGAGAAGTTAAAAGTCCCGGACAAAAAACGAGTCCTACCGAAAAATTAAATATTTTCCAGGCAATTGCTTTATCGGGTGATTTAACTTATGATGCAAACAGAACCAATATAAAATTGCTCCGAACCTCAGAAACCAGTGGAAAAGATGAGGTTGTTTCTTTGGATCTGTCGGAAGCTTCTATTGTAAACTCTCCTTATTATTATTTGCAGCAGAATGATATTTTGTATGTAGAACCAGACCGCAATAAACAGGTTTCTATCAACACTGATTCAGCGACCGATAAATGGATCAAGTATGGTGGCGTGGCACTCGGACTTGTAACCCTTGTCATCACTCTAACCCGATAATAAATCTGATGGAACTCTTAGAAAATTCGGTACCGGTGCAAAGGGCTAAACCGCTCAATATTAAAAAAGAGATCGGAAAGTATTTAAGGAAATGGCCTTGGTTTTTACTGAGCATCATTTTGTTTTATACCGCAGCAAAAATTTATCTGCGTTACGCGCAACCTCAATATTTCTCCAAGACCTCTTTAAAACTTCAGGAATCAAAAGGGAAGTCCACCGCACTCAGCGATTTGAAGAATCTGGGCATGGGTGTGAGCGGAGATAATGAACTTCAGGGCGAAACAACAGTGATTGTATCGAAACCGATTTTAGGAGCAGTCGTTAGAAATCTTGATCTGGATGTCAGTTTTTTTAGCCTGGGTACGATCAAAGAAGTAGAGCTTTATCAAGATTCTCCGCTCACCGCAAAAATCATCAGCATCAATCAGCCGGATCAATTTTATGGTACCTCTTACACCTTAAATCCTGTAGGTAAAAACTCCTACAAACTATCTGGATCTAATAAGCAATACCGATTTGGCAGCCCCGCGAAATTGCCTTTTGGAGTTGTTCAGATCAATGCAAAGCCGGGCGTTGTTGTAACTGCACCTTTAAAAATAGTTTTTAAAAACACGCGCAATGCGATTGCCGCTTTAGAAGGAGGTATTACGGTGAGTTTGCCGGAAAACAAAGGGTTGTTAATGGAACTGTCGATGGTTGGACCTGTACCGAAAAAATCCGAGGATATCCTCAACGAGCTTTCGAAACAGTATATTATCGACGGCGTAAAAGATAAAAATGAAGAGGCGAAAAATACACAGGATTTCATCAACGAAAGACTGGCGATTATTACCAACGATCTCTCCGGCATCGAGGGAGAAAAGGAACAGTTCAAGCGTAAAAATCAAATCACAAATTTAGAAACCCAGGCTGATTTATCAGTCACTAAAGCCGAAGAAAATACCAAACAGATCTTAACACAGTCGATGCAGCTGGATTTAATTAATTCCGTAATTTCAGCAAGTTCGGGTAATCAACTTTTGCCTACAGGACTGGGTTTACCGGCAGGTGCAGAAAGTAATATATCGGAGTACAATGATCTAATGCTCACCCGAAACAGAGTCTTGAAGCAGGCAACTCCGGAAAATCCGGCGATGATCGAAATCAATAAGCAGATTGCTGCGCTGAAAAATCTGGTGCGTCAAAATTTACTGGAATCCCGGGAAACTTTGCAACTCCAAATCGCTCAGGCTAAAGGGCAACTGAATCTTGCGAAGGGAAATATCGACAAATATCCAACCCAGGAAAAAGTATTCCGAAGTATCGACCGCCAACAGACTTTAAAGGAACAACTTTATCTGTATCTTTTACAAAAAAGAGAGGAGAACGCGATTACGCTTGCAGTGACTGCGCCAAAAGCTAGAATCGTTAATCCCGCATTTACTACCGGTATTGTAAAGCCAAACTACAGCCAGATCATTTACGGCTCCCTTGCTGCAGGATTTCTGCTGCCTTTACTGGTATTTATTGGTATCAGCACTTTAGATACGAAAGTTCATACGAAAGAACATATCATTTCCCACTTTCCAGATGCCGCTGTTATTGCAGAGATCCCGGTTAATCATGAAGAAAATGCAATGGTTCATCCCAATGATTTTTCAGTTTTTGCCGAATCTTTCAGGATCTTAGGATCGAATCTTAAATTTTTACTGCGGGCAAAAAATGTAGAAACAGGTGGAACGGTCCTCGTTACCTCTTCTGTTAAAGGAGAAGGCAAAACCACGATTTCCATGAATATCGCATTGACTTTGGCTGGACAAAGCAAGGTTATTATTGTAGGTGCAGATATTCGAAACCCGCAGTTACACCGTTTTATTCCAGGAAAAAACTTTGGACTCACGGATTTTTTGGTTTCCAATGATACCGTACCGGATGGCTATATCATCAAGTCCGGAGTTAACGAAAATCTGGAGGTCATGTTCAGTGGTCAGATCGCACCCAATCCTAACGATTTGCTCGACATGCCCAAATTCGATCACATGATCGCTTATCTTAAAACAAAATATGATTATATCGTACTGGATTCGGCACCGGTGATGTTAGTAAGTGATACGCTCCATCTGGTAGAAAATTCCGATGTTGTGCTTTATGCTGTGAAATCGGATTTCACGGAGAAGGAAATGATTGATTTTGCCGCAGGCTTCCGGAAAGAAAATATGATTAAAAATATGGCTTTTGTGCTTAACAGCGTGAAGCCGGAAAATACCCGGTACGGAAAAAAATATGGTTACGGTTATTATTCTTATACGCACGACGATAAACCGAAATGGTGGAAAAGGTTTGTTTAGCAAATCAGATTTGTAGCAAACATAATCCCTTCTACAATTTTACAGTATTCTATTATTTATTCTACTCAATTTCGAAAACGATAAGCAGTCGAAATTTAATTTTTTCTAATCAGTGAGATCACAAAAATGCACACAGAACAACAGCCTACTTATTTCATCAACTCTAAGCAATCGGTCTTTTCTCTCAACTTAAAAGAAGTCTGGGACTACCGCGACCTGCTCCTCATGCTGGTTAAAAGAGATTTTATTACTTTCTATAAGCAAACGGTTTTAGGACCGCTCTGGTTCATCGTTCAGCCTTTGATGACGACGGTTATTTATATGATCATCTTCGGGAATATCGCAAAATTATCTACCGATGGTGTTCCTCAAATATTGTTCTACATGTCCGGAATCACCATCTGGAATTATTTTTCCGAAAGTTTAACCAAGACTTCCTCTGTTTTCACCTCCAATGCCGGCATGTTTGGTAAAGTGTACTTTCCGAGATTAATTATGCCCTTGGCGATCGTGACTTCCTCCCTTATGAAGTTTGCCGTACAGTTTGGTATTTTCCTCCTCATTTTGCTGTACTTCGTAATTTTTACGAATGACGTTCAGCCTAATCTATGGATCTTGTTTACACCAGTGTTGATCTTATTAATGGCGATGTTTGCGTTGGGAATGGGGATGATCTTCTCTTCATTGACGACCAAATACAAAGATTTAACTTTTCTTTTAACTTTTGGCGTGCAGCTGTTTATGTATATCACTCCTGTCGTTTATCCCATTTCCGCTTTGCCGGAGAAATTTCGGTTTTTGGTTTATATGAATCCTTTATCTTCTATCTTTGAATGTTTCCGATATGCCTTTTTAGGTTCCGGAAGTTTTGATCTCATCAATATTATGTGGAGCAGTATCTTCATTGTGTTCATCTTGATTCTCGGCACTGTGATCTTCAATAAAGTGGAGAAAAGTTTTATGGACACTGTTTAGAAGAGCCAAGGGAAAAGTGAAAAGAGCCAAGTGGATGGAGGTCTTGAGTATTTGAGTATTTGCGTATTTGAGATTTTAAAAGCGCATTGTAGTGTTATTTGTGTAACATTTGTGTCATTCGTGTTTAAAACAATTTGCTTTTAGAATAAATACAACATTTTAAAAATTAACCAGTTACTTCCCACCATAATATAATGAAATAAAAATTTTCTGTCAAAAAATTCCGGCAGGAAAATATAGTCATCGCAAGTGCTTAATTAAAAATCTAATGTTTAATCAAATTTGAATTTTTATCTTTGACCTCAATATTTAAAACGTACCCATCATCCAACACCCAACTTCTAACATCTCGCTCACTTGAATCCAAACACCGCTATTATCGCCGAAAACATCTCCAAACAATACCGTCTTGGTGAAGTAGGAACAGGCACGATCACGCATGATCTCAACAGGTTCTGGGCAAAGATGCGGGGCAAAGAAGATCCTTTTCTTAAAATTGGGGACAGTAATGACCGAAGTACGAAAGGAGAGAGCGATTATGTCTGGTCTTTAAAAGATATTAATTTTGAAATTGAAAAAGGCGACGCCGTTGGAATTATCGGAAGAAATGGGGCTGGAAAATCTACGCTTTTAAAATTATTAAGCCGCGTTACAAAACCGACGACGGGACATTTTGAAGTTCAGGGACGGATTGCTTCTTTACTGGAAGTAGGTACAGGTTTTAATCCTGAGATGACAGGCCGGGAAAACATTTATCTCAATGGAGCTATTTTAGGAATGCGCCGCCAGGAAATTAAAAGAAAGTTTGATGAGATTGTGGATTTTGCAGGGGTTGAACGCTATATTGATACGCCTGTGAAACGTTATTCTTCCGGTATGTATGTTCGTCTTGCTTTTGCGGTTGCCGCGCACTTAGAATCTGAAATCCTGATTGTAGATGAGGTTCTTGCCGTAGGTGATGCAGAATTTCAGAAAAAATGTCTCGGTAAAATGGGCGATGTAAGTAAAGGGGAAGGGAGAACTGTTTTGTTTGTGAGTCATAATATAGGAGCGGTAAAAACACTTTGTCAAAAGGGTATATACTTGAAAAATGGTCTTTTAGATTACAAAGGTGAAATAGAAAATACGATTTATAAATATTTACAAGATACACATGGTAATATTGGAATCCCAGTATCAGATAGAACAGATAAAATTGGTAATAAAAAAATTGAAGTTGTAGAGGTTTCATTTAGAAACGTAGTGGGTGAATATACAACTGAAATTTTATCAGGTGATGCCCTCACAATTGAATTCAGAATTATTAACCATGAAAAACTAAATCTGGATGAACTTATCATTGCTTGTAATTTCACTGACAAATATGAAAATAGAATCGTTTCATGGGTTTCAGATGAGATGATTTCGAATTTTAAAAGCCATTCGAAAATAGAATTAGTTGTTTCCCATTTTAATGTTAGACCAGAGAATTATTTGTTTTCATACCAGATTTCTTATAAAACAACTAAACCCAAAGATTTTTGTGATGTTCTACAAAATGCAGTAACCTTAACAGTCCTTGAGTCAGATTTCTTTGGGACTGGAAAAAAAATCAGGAAGGGCACTTCAATACTTTTGGATGCGAAATTTAATTAAATACGAAGAGTATTAACTTCAACAGCGTTAAATGGTTAAAACTATAAAGATACTTTCGCTTGGTCTAAGCCAATCTAATTTTTTATGTCAGCTTTATGGTGATCTGCAGAAAAAATATGAAAATTATAAATTCGCCATTAATAATTTTTATGACATTTCGAAAGGTCAAATTGAAAATAAGCAGGAAGTTTTTACAGAATATTTTACTTTTGAAAGAGAAAAGGTCACTCTTTCACAATCTATTAAAAGCTTTGTAAAGCTTTCTTTCACTCAGGAATTCTGGCAGATATATTATTTTGAGCGTAGTCAAGGTAAAAATATTAAAGAATCTTATTATTTTTTACGAAGTTTCGCATATGACAAGGTTGTAGTCGAACAATACATTTTAAAATCAGATTATAATATTTATCATTTTCATTATTGCACTCCTAAAAGACTAAAATACATCCATCATTTCCCTAAAAATAAAAAGATAATTTGTAGTTTTTGGGGTTCCGATTTAATGCGGGAGACAGGGATAAATAATGTGTTCTATGTAAAAAGAGCTTTGGATAAAGCTACAGTTATTACCATCCAAAATGCAGAATTAGCAGAAATGCTCTATTGTAAATATGGTCGGGAATTTCAAAATAAAACTAAACTTATTCAGTTTACAATTCATACAGGAATTTATAATTACATTGATGTATTGAGAGATGATAGCGAAAGAATTAATCTTTTTAAATCTTCTTACTTTATTCCACACCATAAAACAGTAATTGTTGTATCTCATAATGCATCTCCAGCTAACAATCACTTTAAAATACTAGAATCTTTAGAAAAACTTTCCTCAGAAATTGTAAGTGAAATAGTTGTTTTAATGCCATTAGGATATGGAGGAAATGAACATTACATACAAAGTCTTGAAAATTACAAAAAATCTTCTACGCTTAAAATTATATTGCTTCATCAGTTTTTAGGGCCGGAAGAAACCGCCTTGTTGCGGGTTTGCACAGATATCATGATACACATGCCAATAAGTGATGCATTAAGCGGTGCAATGACGGAAGTTTTGTATGCGGGAAAGCAGGTTTATGTTGGGAGTTGGCTACCGTATGGATTACTTCGAAGAAATGATGTAAGCTTTACTGAGATTGAAAATTTTCCTGATATAATTAAAGTTGTTCGAAATTATTTTCAGAATGAAAGTTACATAAGATCAAAAAACAGTTATAATGCTAAGAAAATAAAAACATTTCTTTTTCCAGAGAATACTACTTATGATTGGAATAAAATTTACGAAAATCTATTATGAATAATCCTCTTTTTTCAATTATAATTCCTCTTTATAATAGAGAAAAATACATTGTTGAAACATTAGTATCAGTTCAACAGCAAATATTTAAAGACTGGGAATGTATAATTGTGGATGATGGGTCAAGCGATAATTCTTACGAGGTCGTAAGTAAATTTATAAAAATAGATTCTCGCTTTCAATTATTTAAAAGATCAGATACTTTTAGAAGCGGAGGTAACGGTGCCAGAAATGAAGGTTTCATAAAATCTGAGGGAGAGCTTATCATTTTTTTAGATAGTGATGATCTTATTGACAAAAACAAACTAACCATTCATGAAAGAATCTTTCGTTCATTTAAACATGTAGATATTTCTTTTACAAAGTGGGTTAAATTCAATAAAGAATTAATCTTAGAAGATGATGATGATTTTGAAGATGATAAAATTTATAACGCTTTTGAAATTTTAACTTATTATGGAAATAGAAATTCATTTATTCCAATTGCTGCTTATTGTGTTAGAAGAGAACTACTGCAAAAGTCTGGACTTTTTCTAGAGCCTCTAAAAATAAATCAAGATGGTGAATTTTTCATTCGGCTATTACTTCAAAATCCTTTTTTGCACTATTCGCAATATGGTTTTTTTATTTGGAGAATTGACACAGATAATAAATCATCTTATGAAATTAACATCACAAAATTTCGACATCGTATTTCATCTTATAAATTGATAGAGCAGTACAGAGTTTTATATGATGAGCCTACACTCGATCTAATTATTGAAAATGCTAAAAATTATATGTTTAATTCCTACACGAGTAAATGCCCAGTTTTGATTGAGGAAAATACGTATTTCTTTAGAAATCAGCTTGTAACTCACCAAAAAAATAATAGTATATTATTTAGAATTAAAAATAAATTAGGTAAGATTTTAGATAGAAATGACAAAATTTAAAGAAAAGTTATTTAGTGGAAATTTTGGATATTATTATTGGCTTTTCCGCTCTTACGAATTAAGGAAGAGTTTTCCAAAATATCATATTTTATCTACTTTTGAAACCATTGATGATATTATAAAAAACAAAAAAAGTATTTCCCGTTTCGGCGACGGAGAATTTCGCTTGCTTTTACAGGAACGCAGTATTTATTTTCAACCATTAACAGAGAATTTAGCGAAAAGATTAGAAGAAGTTTTAGCTTCAGATTTACCAAATTTGTTAGTCGCGATCCCCGGAACTTTTAGATTTATGAAAAATGTTAAAAGGGATACAAAGGTTCATTGGCTTAAATTTATTAATATTTATGGGCAACAATTAAATTCATTTTTCAGTTTGGATAGAACTTATGGTGATTCCTTGATTTCCAGGTTCTATATGGCCTATGAAAATAAATCAAAAGTTAAAGAAACCGTAGATCAACTAAAAAAAATTTGGGAAGATCAGGATATTTTATTTGTTGAAGGTGAGTTTTCGCGATTGGGAATTGGAAACGATTTATTTAATAATGCAAAATCTATTAAGCGAGTTATATGCCCCGCCAAAAATGCTTTTGAAAAGTATGGAGAGATTTTAAAAACAGCTAAAGAATTCGGTGCATCAAAATTAATTATTTTAGCTTTGGGACCTACTGCCACAATTCTCTCACATGATTTAGCTAAAGAAAATTTTTGGGCGTTAGATTTAGGACATATTGATATAGAATATTCATGGTTTAAGCTAGAAGCTACGAAAAAAATTGTAGTAAGAGGAAAAGTGGCCGCCGAAGTTGGCGGTAAGATAACTAATTACTTTTCGGATAGTGTTGAAAAAAAATATATGGACAGTATAATTATAAAAATTAGTTAAAATGATCAGGGAAATCAAAGACGTTCTTTTACGGTTAAAGAAATCTATTTATCATACAGAAAGTAAATCAATTATATTATCTCATCAGATAGATAATCAAATGGCCTTAAGCCAGCTTTTAAAAATGTTTAAAAATGAATTTTTTTTCCCATTAACCTACTGGGCTCTATCTCCCAAAGAAATATTACACATTTGTAATGATTTATTAATTAATGATAGAAAAAGTGTTATTGAATTTGGCTCAGGTTTTTCAACAATTTGTTTAGCGCAACTCATTAAAATTAATAATTTAGATATTAAATTAGTAAGTGTTGATAACAGTGAGGAGTGGATAAAAATTATTAAATCCTATTTAGAAAGATTAAATATTTCAGAAAATGTAGAGTTTGTTTTAGCACCTTTAGTAATAGCGCCAGTTAACATAACTTATTCCGGGCAGAAAACGTGGTATGACGCCGGGATTATTTCAGAAAAAATTAAAGGAATTCCAGAATTTGACCTAATTGTTGTGGATGGACCTTTTGGTAAATCTACACCATATGCACGATATTCTGCGATCCCGTTTCTTAAAGAAAAAATAGCAGATTCATATTCGGTTTTTTTAGATGACACTTCCAGAGAACAGGAAAAAGAAATCACAAAATTGTGGGTAGAAATTTTGAAGGGAAAAATGACACATTATTCTGATTACTCATATTTATGTGATAGCGAAGTGTTTTTCACTAAACCTTTTTCTAACAATAATGATTTCTAATATGTTGCTTTCGATTATAGTTCCAGTTTACAAAGTTGAAAAATACATAGAAAAATGCATTATTAGCTTATTAAAGCAGGACCTTAGAGATGAAGATTATGAAATTATTATTATCAATGACGGCTCACCAGATAATTCACGTAACATAATCCAAAAATTTGCTGATATAAATGAAAATATAACATTTATAGATCAGGAAAATCAGGGAGTATCTGTAGCAAGAAATAAAGGATTAGATATTTCGCAGGGTAAATACATTCTTTTTGTAGATCCGGATGATAGTATAAAAGAAAATACATTAAAAGCAATTATTGCGAATGCTGAAAAATTTGAGATTGATATTATGTACCTTCAGATGACTGCGTACGATGAAATTGGAAAAAAAATAGCAGATTATGATGATTGTGGGAGTGAGAATGTTATTCAAACTGGAATTAAACATCAACGGAGAACATTTCCAGCAACTTTGTATGCAAAAAGCGCAGTGGAAGAAATTAGATTTGTTAAAAATATTGATAGAGGTCAAGATAGTGTTTTTAATATTATGGTACAGTCTCTTGCTCAACGAATAACCTATTTTAGCGTTCCCTATTATAATTATTTACACCGCGAAGATTCCTCCAAACAGTATGTTAAAAATGATAATGTATTCAAAGGTTGTCTCTTGGCTATTCAATCTTTAAAAAGTTTCCAAGAGGTACATTTCAATATAACAAATTCGGAAGAGAAAGAATATTTTAATATTGCAATTAAACTTTTTGTAGAAAGGACACTACAGTGGAGTATTCTTCCCAACTTAGATTTAGAGCGTCTTTCTAAGACAAAAAGGTTGTTGAAAAAATTGAAACTAAATTATATTTTAGACGATTTATCATCGGAATATAAATTTATTAATAAAAATTTTTTACTGTTTTACTGTTTTAATAAAATGTATCGTTTGAAAAATATTTTTCGTAAAAATGCCTAAGATTTCTGTCATTATTCCTGTTTATAATTCTTTCAAATATTTGAAAGAATGTCTAGATAGTACTGTAGCGCAAACTTTAGAAGATTTAGAAATTATCTGCATTAATGATGGTTCAACAGATTTATCATTAGAGATTTTAGAAGAGTTTGCCAGGAAAGATTCTAGAATAAAATTAATCAACCAAAGTAATCAGGGAGTTTCTGCTGCGCGCAATGCGGGTTTGGAAATTGCAACCGGAAAATATGTTGGTTTTGTAGATTCCGACGATACTGTAGATGCAGAGTTTTTTCAAAAACTTTTTAAAGCTGCGGAAGAATATAAATGTGATCTTGTTTTTTCAAATTCTTTTAATACAGATCTAATAGAGAAAAATAAAAAATATAATATAGCCGAAATAATTCAGATTATTCTCCCTATTTATTTTCAGAAAGACCATTATAATTGTATTTGGAATAAACTTTACTCAAATAAAATTATTAAAGACAACGCTCTTCGGTTTCCTTTAGGCTTAAAATTGGGCGAAGATGCCATCTTCAATTTGAATTTTTTAGAATTTACAGACCAACTTTATTATTTGGATTTCAGCGGTTACAATTACCGGCAAGTTACCGGAAGTGCCACCAGAAATGTAAGTCGTCAAAATTATCTGGAAGCAGCAGAACAAACTTTTTTGAAAAAAAACGCCGATTTTGTTTTGAGAAATTTAGGTGAAGAAAAACTTCAGATACTAAAGTCAATACGCTTTATAAATTATATTATCTCATTAGTCTATATTTACAGCGAACCTAAAAATGGACTTTCAGTTCTTCAAAAAATTGAAAAACTCAAAACTTTGGTTTCTAATAAAACGGTTTGCAAAATTTTCACTGAAAATTTTTCTGAGAATTTTGTCGATATGGGAAATTATCAGAAATCAATTTATAAAAACATTAAAGATAAAAAAGTGATAAAACTTTACTTCTCATCACTTTATAGTTATTACAGAAATTTATGAAAGTATTATTGTTTTTTCATGGCGGCAGCAAAAACCGGGGTTGTGAGGCGATCGTTAGAACGGCGGTACAACTTTTACGAACAAATCCAAAGATTACTAAAATTGGTTTAGCTTCCGGTGATCCGGAGTCAGATAAAATTATTCCGGGTATTGATGAAATATATTTAGACAAACGGTCAATAATTAAGAAGTATTCATTTGTAGGTTTCAGAAGTGCCATTAATGTAAAATTATTTAAGGATGAAAGTTTTGCATTTCAAAAAATTCATGAATGCGTTATTAAATTAATTCCAAAGTATGATGTTTTTCTCTCCATTGGCGGCGATAATTATTGCTATGGAGAGCAGCCAGGAATTTATGAGATCGACCGTCAGATAAAAAAAGCCGGTAAAAAATTAATTCTTTGGGGTGCGTCCATTGGTGAAGAAGATCTATCGGTGGCAAAAATGCAGGATTTAGAATTATTTGATTTAATTCTTGCACGAGAATCTTTAACCCAAAATTTTTTGAAAAAAGCTGGTTTAGAAAATGTAAAGTTAGTAGCTGATGGTGCTTTTTTAATGGAAAAATCGGAACTTCCTTTGCCTCAAAATTGGGTTGTGGGAAAAACAATTGGTTTTAATTTTTCGCCTTTGGTTTTTAAAAAAAATCCAAAATCGAAAGAAGCTGCTTTTGCTTTAATTCAACATATATTGGCTACGACGGATTTTGTAATTTGTCTTTTGCCCCATGTCATGATTTCGGGAAATGACGATCATGAAATGTTGCTTGAATTTTTGGAAAAATTGAAAGCAAGCAATCGCATTATTTTATTGCCCAATAATTTAAACGCCACAGAATATAAAGGTTATATTGCACGGATGAAGTTTTTTATCGGTGCCAGAACGCACGCGACTATTGCGGCGTACTCTTCAGAAATCCCCACAATGGTTTTGGGCTATAGTGTAAAATCTAAAGGAATTGCAAAAGATATATTTGGTGAAGAAAAATTAGTTTTAGATTTAGCGGAAATTTCTGACACGCAAAAATTAATTGCTAAATTTGAAGAAATGAAAGTGGAGGAGGCTAAATTGAAAGTTAAATTAGCAGAAAGAATTCCGATAATAAAATCAATGGCAAAAAATGCTGATGAAGAACTAACTGCAATTTTATGAAGAAAAAGCTTCTCTTAATAATCCCAAGTCTAGCGATGGGAGGTGCTGAAAAAAGCTTAGTAAATCTTCTGTCTGTATTTGATTATGATCATTATGAAGTAGATCTGTTTTTACTAGCGGACGGTAATAAATTAGAATCAAGAATACCTAAGGAGGTAAATTTCATCAAACCCGGCGAAGATTTCTATTTATTTTCATTACCATTATTGATATCGGTTTTTCAGCTTATCAAGAGGTTCAGGTTTAGACTCGTTTTCGCAAGAATTGCCTTTACGGTTACAAATAAGATCTACCCAATTAACAAAGCAGAACAATATGGGTGGAGATATTTAAAGCAGAGTATTACTCCTTTAGCAAAAAAATATGATGTATCTATTGGTTATTTAGAAAAAACTTCTATCTATTTGTGCGTAGATCTAGTCACTGCAATTAAAAAAATTGGTTTCGTTCGTGTAAATTATAATTCTTTAAATTTGGATAAAGTTATAGACAGAAAATACTTCCAAAAATTAGATTTTTTATGTGCAAACGGATATGAGTCAAAAGAGATATTAGGAACAGTTTTCCCAGAATTTTCTGCTAAAATTAAAGCCTTGCTTAATATTACGCCATTATTGGAAATTGAGAATTTGGCAAAAGAATTTAATCCCTACGACAGTGGTTTTACAAATATAGTTTCAGTGGGTCGGCTGCATTCACAAAAAGGATTTGATATTTCTGTAGAAGTCTGCAAATTGTTAGTCACTAGAGGACACAATATTATCTGGCATATAATAGGGGAAGGACCTGAACGGAAAAAATTAGAAAAATTAATTGAAAAAAGAAAACTTCAGGCTAATTTTATACTGCATGGTCAAAAAGAAAATGCTTACCCTTATATAAAAAACAGCGATATGTTTGTGCAGACCTCGCGCTATGAAGGCCGAAGTAATACCATTATTGAGGCTAAAATACTGTTGAAACCTATCGTGGTAACTAATTTTGATTCTATTGCTGAACTGATTATAAATGAGAAAAACGGAATTATTGTAAATTATGATCCGAAAACAATTTGTGAGAGTATTGAGAAACTTCTTTCAGATACAATTCTAAAAGAGATTCTCATTAATAATCTAAAAATAGAGAAGGAAAACAGTGATGATCCTCTTTTAAACTTTTACGAAATTATTAATGGCTAAAAAAGAACTCTTATTTGTGATCAATAATCTAAATGTAGGTGGTGCTGAAAAAGCACTTGTATCACTGTTGCAGAATTTTGATTTTACAAAATATAACGTCGATCTGCAGTTGTTTAAAATGGAAGGTTTATTTTTAGAACAGGTCCCTTCAGAAGTACGCTTACTGCCAGTTCCAGAAAATATAAAATATTTTGATATGCCTTTTTTAGAGGTTATAAAAGATAATTTGGTACCCTGGAAATGGAGCGTGATTTACCGTCGTATTCAATTCAAAATTAGGAGTCGAAGAGCGAATTCAAGTGCCGAAGCAGCACAGTTGGGCTGGAAACCTATCTCAAAGTCTTTAAAAAAATTAAATAAAACTTATGATGCGGCAATTGGTTTTTTACAAAATGGACCTAATTATTTTGTAATTGATAAAGTGATTGCAAAGAATAAAATTGGATATATACACAACGATTATTTGCAGTTAAAACTGAATAAAAAATATGATGATTTTTACTTTAGCAAATTAAATTTTGTAGTATCGGTTTCTACGAATTGTGTTGAGATGTTAATAAAGCTATTTCCACAATTTCATGAAAAATTTTTATTAATTGAAAATATTAGTTCCAAAAAAACGATCGTAGAACTCTCTAAAATAAAACACGAGCTTACTTTTAGTAAGAATAATATTTTATCCATTGGTAGATTGTCTCAACAGAAAAATTTTGAAATGGCAATTTCTGCTGCTGTAATTTTAAAAAATAAAGGTTGGGATTTTGAGTGGAATATTTTGGGTGAAGGTGAAGAAAGAGAAAATTTAGAAAAATTAATTGCTATCAATAATTTACAAAATGTTGTTAAATTATTAGGGTTGACAGAAAACCCTTATCCATATATTTTAAACTCTTTAATTTACGCTCAGCCCTCGAAGTTCGAGGGGAAATCTATCGCCATTGATGAAGCCAAGATTTTATTAAAACCCATTTTAGTAACCGATTTCCCTACTGCTAAAGATCAGATAGAAGATGGCATAAATGGATTAATAGTCAATATGAGCGCGATAGAAATTGCAGCAGGACTGGAAAAACTATTATCAGACCCGCTTCTTCGAAAGAAATTGTCTGATAATCTCGAAACGGAAAACAATAATTTTGAGAAAGAACTTCTTAAATTTTATCAATTAATTGAAAGCTGATGAATTATTTTTTAAATGTTTTCGTTTTGATCACTTTTACCGTCTTTCTTATTGATGTAATTCCGCAATTTTATGTTTGGCAAAGCCGTATAAAAATAGGACGTTTAAGCGAAAGAGACTGGCAAACAAAAGTATTGGTAATTTCTAAAAAATGGATTAAAAATACACCGCCAATTTCACTTACAGATCATAAGCGATTAATCATAATTGATATCTTAAGAGGAAATTATAAACGTAAAACAATTCAAAGTTGGCAGGAAGCAAGTTTGCTTTTAGGTTTAAGTGAATCCTTTGCAATGTCTAAAAATAAAGAAATAAAAAGAGAAATTTCAAATTTTGTTTCTGCAAAAATCGGTAGAGACGGTAAATGGAAAGTAAAATACACCGAAATTGATGCGGCCATTTTAGCGTTCGCTGTTATGAAAGCGGAACCTGAGCATATTCAAAAATATAAACCGGCTTTTGAACAAACTTACCAATTAATTCTATCCTTAAAAGGTAAAGATGAAACTGCAGCTTACAGAACACATCGCAAAGAATTACGTTATGTAGATACAGTAGGTTTTATCTGTCCTTTTTTAGTTTCTTACGGACTAAATTTTCACAATGAAGAGGCGACAAAGCTGGCCTTTAAACAAGTAGAAAATTTCCAAAAATTTGGGTGGGAAGAAAAAGTTAATTTGCCCTGCCATTCTTATGATTTTACAACTGGAAAACCTGTTGGTTTGGTAGGCTGGGGAAGAGGATTAGCGTGGTATGTTCTAGGTGTTTTAGATACTTTTAAAGTGCTCCCGGAGTTTCATTCGAAAAAATCTGAACTTAAAGATTTAATTAAAATATTAGCAGAAAGTTCTCTAAATTACCAAAAGGAAAACGGCAGTTTTGGATGGCTTTTAACGGATAAGTATTCCAGTCCAGATTCTTCAGTCACCGCAGTTTTGGCATGGCTTTATACAGAGTCTGAAATCATTTTTAAAGATGAAAAATACACTGAGGCTAAAAATAAAACCTTACAATATTTAAAATCTGTCACCAAAAGAGATGGCGTGGTTGATTTCTCCCAAGGCGACACCAAAGGAATTGGGGTTTATTCTACAAATTTTGATAAACTTCCTTTTACTCAGGGATTTGTTTTAAGAAGTTTATCTTTAATAACTTTATCGAAGAATCTTTATTCTAATACATGAAGCTACTCTATATTACAAACGGTATTACTGGTTTTGATGGTCTCGAAAGAGTTTTATCTGTTAAGTCTTCCTTATTAGCAGAAGATTTTAACTATGAAGGCCACCTTTTGAGTTTGAATGAAATCGATATAGAACCTTTTTTTCTTTTCCAAATAAACTTAATTCACAAACGATCGTAGTATTAAGAAATCCTCTTCAATATTTTTTCCAATACAAAAATAGAATTCAGAATATTGTAAACGTGGGGAAACAAGATGTTATTTCTTTCTGTAATAATTGTTGGAAACGTTTTTTTTACGATTGATTTTCACTTGATTATAATGTATAATATAAAGTCATGTTTCTAAATTAATTGAAGCTAATACACTTCAAAGCAAATGGTAATTCCTAACAATAAAAATCTAAAATGACCCAGAAACGAATTCCTAAAATCATCCATTATTGTTGGCTTAGTAAAGATCCTTTTCCAAAAGATATTGCGGGGTATATTCAAAACTGGAAAAATAAATTACCGGATTATGAATTTATACTTTGGGATTTGCATAAAGACAACGTAGGTGATAAATTATGGGTGAAGCAAGCATTCGACACTAAGAAATATGCTTTTGCAGCTGATTATATTAGGATTAATGCTTTATATCAATATGGTGGAATTTACTTAGATACGGATGTCGAAGTAATTAAAAAGTTTGATGATCTCCTCCATCTGCCATATTTTGTAGGATCAGAAGGCGGCAACTGGATCGAAGCAGCTGTTTTAGGATCTGAGAAAGGATCTGATTGGTTAAAGGATATTTTATCTTATTTTGACAAACCTTTTATCAATAGTGATGGTAGTTTTGCAATGGTCACAATGCCTCAGGTGATGAACAATATTATAAAGCATAAGAGGAAAATTGTAGTTACAACTGAGAAAGAAATTTTTGAAAAAATAAATGTAAATTACAAATCACATTTTTATCTTTTTGAAGAAGATTTTTTCAGTCCAAAAAATATGGGAAGCGGTTTAATCAAAAAGACAAAAAATACTCATGCCATCCATCATTTCGCCATGAGTTGGATTCCTGGAAAACGAAAATTCATTCCTAATATTAAGAGAAAGATGATGACAATATTTGGGGTTAAAAACATAAATATTGTTATAAACTTTTTTGGATTACATAAACATTGATGTGGGGTGTAAAGACATATGAGCTTTTAAAAGAATTAAAATGAAGAATGAATTGGTTTCTATTATTATTCCTGTATTTAATTCAGATGTATTTTTATATAAAGCCGTAGATTCAATTTTAAATCAAACACATCAGCATTTTGAAATTTTACTTATTAACGATGGTTCTAATAATGATGAAACGTTAATAATTTGTGATAATTTGCTTGCAAAAGATCAAAGAATAAAACTTGTCAATCAGGCAAATGTAGGTACAGAGCAAGCAAGAATAACAGGCGTCAAGAATGCATCCGGAGATTTTTTTATGTTTCTGGACCACGATGACGCTTATAAAAAGACGGCAATTGCATTGCTGCTCAAATCAATAATTCATTCCAACGCAGATATTGTGGTTGCCAACTCTGAAAAACAGTTTTTTCACAGATTACCATTTTACAAAAAGCAGAATGGGTTTTATAACGATTTTTGTATAGATAACGCAGGGTTTATGCAAAAATATTATATGAATTTTTTTGGAATTAATTATTTTCCAGTTACAACATGGGGGAAATTATATCGAAGAAAAACTTTTGATTTATCAGAAATTATCGTTTCAAAAGTTAACTTTATGGAGGATGTATTAATTAATATGCAGCTCTTTCCACAAGCTGAAAAAATATGTTTTATCAAAGAAATCATCTATTCGCAAAGGTTTGGCGGTCTGTCATCAAAACTTGACGCACAGAAAACAATTGAAGGCTATTTTAAAGTTTATGATTTACGGAAGTCTTTGTTGGGAAGGTATGGATTATCTAATAATGAAAAATATCTTTTATTAGAAATTAAAAATGTTCTTATCAACCTTCTAAAAAAAATAATTGAATATAATAAATCTAAAGAGGAATTTTTTGAAGTTTCACGACAGATCCGAGAGTCAACTCTTTTTAACCAAAATTATAAATTGTTCCCAGAAAGTCTAATACTACACAACTTATTAACTAATAAAGACATGGCGAACTATGAAGAATTGAAGGCAGAATTAAAAAAAAATTATAATACCCGCTTAAAGGTTTTAATTAAGAAAATATTTTTGAAATGAAGATTCTTTATCTCACAGATCAAACCTTTCTGCATGGTGGTGTAGAAAAAGTACTTTCACAAAAAGCGAATTATCTAGCGGAGGTAATGATTGATGAGGTTACTATTGTTACCTACAGACAGCAAAATCATAAACCGGTATATCCATTCAGTGATAAAATAAAATTAGTTGATTTAAAGGTGAATTATGATATTGCCAAAAGCTATTATCATCCGGATAATGTAAAAAAGATTCCTCACCATCGATCCGCTTTAAAAAAGATGATTCAAGAGCTAAAACCTGATGTGATCATCAGTTCCAGTTTTGGACCCGATTTTTATTTTCTTCCCTATTTAGAAAAGCAGATTCCAAAAATCAAGGAGTTTCATGGATCAAGGTATTTTTACGATAAGCAAAAACAAACTCTTAAAAAGAAATTATTGCATCGTCTAGATAAACGCATTGAAAAAAAATACCATCAGATCGTAGTGCTTAATTCATCTGAAATTCCGTTTTATAATAATATGAAGATCAGCGTTATACCAAATCCGGCGGAATTATCGGGAGAGAGGGCGAGTCGTTCTTCCAAGAAAATAATTGCTGCAGGACGAATTTCACCTGTTAAAAATTTCGTAGACCTCATCAAAGTTTTTTCCAGAATTAATAAAGAGTTTCCGGATTGGGAAGTCCATTTTTTTGGCGAAGATTATTTAGGAACGCAACATCAGTTAGAACAGGAAATCAGCGAAGTCGGTTTAGAAGATCAAATCAAATTCAAAGGAATTTCTCCCGATCTCAAAAGAGAAATGCAAAACTACAGCATCTATGCCATGACTTCCGAAACTGAATGTTTCCCTATGGTCTTGCTCGAATCTTTGTCGGTCGGCTTGCCCGTAATTTCTTATGACTGTCCAACGGGTCCACAACATATTTTGAAAAATGAGGAAGATTCTTTTCTCATTCCTTATAAAAATTTAGATATTTTTACGGAGAAATTAAAATTTTTAATGAGTGACGTAGAAATGCGTAAAGAAATGGGCGCAAAAGGAATCAACAACGTAAAACGTTTCAATATTGAGAAGGTAATGCTGCAGTGGGAAGAATTGTTTGAGTCGCTGCTATAGACTTTTTTTAAATCATCACCGCAAGAATAAAAAAGAATTATGTCGAAATGATTAAATTTGCACCTAACACCTAACACCTAACACCTAACACCTAACACCTAACACCTAACACCTAACACCTAACACCTAACACCTAACACCTAACACCTAACACCTAACACTTCTTGTTCGACTGGATTCCCTTAAGCAATTACACTGCGATTTATTACAACATCTTGATGATTCTGATGCTCATCACGTTATTTCATGCTTACCAAAATGATCTGTTTGATCCCGGAACCAAAAATTTTTCGGCTGGCATGGGTTTCACCTTACTCGTCCTGATGATTTTCTATTTGGGAACAAGGCCGGTGAGTTATACCTTCGGAGATATGGGAACCTATGGCAAGTTTTATAATCGGGTGGCTGCAGGTGAAGTGCCTGTTATTACCAAAGATTATCTCTTTAACTCTTTTCTCATCGCCTCCACGAAAATAATGAGCGACCGCTTTTTCTTTTTTCTCTGCGCGGTCATTTATGTTATTCCGTGTTATGTTTTTTCTAAAAAATATTGTGGCTCTTACTGGTATTTCGTCTTTTTTATTTTTGTTGGATCTTATATGTTCTGGCCTTTTGGTACCAATGGGATTCGAAATGGTTTGGGAACCTCGCTTTTTATTTTGGCGCTCTGTTTTTATGAGCGTAAAATTTTGCTGTATGCTTTAATGGCTTTAGCGTTTGGAATGCACAGTTCGATTGTTATTCCAATCGCAGCTTTTGCGGTTTCTGGGCTTTATAAAAATCCAAAAGTCTACCTTTATATCTGGTTGGCAGCAATTCCACTTTCTTTAATTGGTGGTGGATTTTGGGAAAGCTTTTTTGGAGGCTTAGGCTTTGGGGATGATACGCGTGCCGAAGATTATTTAACAAGAGGAAACGTTAACAATGATACCTTCGCCTATACAGGATTTCGGTGGGATTTTTTGTTCTATTCCTCCTTTGCTGCTTTTGCGGGCTGGTATTTTATTTTTAAGAAAAAAGTGACCGATCAATTTTATATTCATCTCTGGGGAACCTACATGATTGCTAATGCTTTTTGGATTTTGGTGATCCGAGCCAACTTCTCCAACAGGTTTGCTTATCTGTCCTGGTTTCTCATGGCACCCGTGATTGCTTATCCACTATTACGCTATAAAATTTTTCCAAATCAGTACCGCATGGTTGGTGCTGTTATCGCAATTTACTATCTGTTCACCTATTTCATGTTTATAAAAGGATAATGAAAAATCTCACCATTTTTACGCCTACTTTCAACCGCGAATATCTTTTGCCACGGTTGTATGAAAGTCTAAAATCTCAAACCAATAAAGATTTTATCTGGATGGTCGTTGATGATGGTTCCAGCGATGGAACTGAAGAATTGGTGCAAAGATTTAGAGCGGAAAATGAAATTGAAATCCTTTATTTTTACAAAGAAAATGAAGGGATGCATTCTGCTCATAATTTAGCCTACGAAAAAATAAATACGGCTTGGAATACCTGTATTGACTCCGATGACCAAGTGACCCGGAATGCGGTGGAAATCATCAACCGGGAAATCGAGAAAGTGACTGATGAAAGATGTTACGGTTTGGTTGGCCTAGATGCCGATTTGCAGGGAAATATCTTAGGTCAAAAAATTCCGGAGTTTTTAACTGAAGTAAAAATGATGGAGTTGGCTAGTGTGCATGGCATTACAGGTGATAAAAAATTGGTTTATAAAACATTAATAATGAAAAGCCTTCCGCCTTATCCCATTTTTAAAGGGGAGAGATTAGTGCCTCTAAGCTATAAATCGTTGGAAGCGGAAAATAGAAACTTTTATCTTCAACCCCTCAATGAAATTTTATGTTTGGTAGAATATCAGGACGATGGGTCTACCAAAAATATGCTGCAACAATACCGCCGTAATCCGCGGGGATTTGCTTTTATGAGAAGGGCAAAATTGAATTCCAAAATTAATTTAAAGGAGAAAATTAAAAGTGGCATTCACCTTGTATCCAGCACTTTTTTTACAGGCGATTTTAAGAAAATTTTTACGACGCAAAATTCGATTCTCATACTAGGAAGTATTCCTGCCGGGATCTTACTTCATTTGTATATCCGATTAAAAACTCATAAGAGACCATGAAAGTACTGCACGTCATTAATTCCCTGGCAACGGGTGGGGCGGAAAAATTGATTTTGGAAACCCTGCCGAAATACAATGAGCAGGGAATTAAAGCCGATGTCCTTTTACTCAACGGAACTTCGCACCCTTTTCTGGAAAAATTAAGAGCTCTGAAATGTTGTGAAATTTTCACGCTTGGAAATTCCTCCCCTTACCAATTGAAATTTATACTGAAACTCATTCCGTATTTTAAAAAATACGATCTTGTTCATGCGCATCTTTTCCCCGCCACGTATTTTTCAATATTGGCAAAAAAACTTTCATTTTCCAAAACGCCGTTGGTTTTTACGGAACACAGTACTTCCAATAAAAGATTTAGAAATAAAAAATTTAGATGGGTGAATAGTCAAATTTATTCCCTTTTCGACCACATTATCTGCATTACCGAAGAAGTTAAAAAAGAGGTATTACAGAAAACAGACCTGTCTGCAAGTAGACTCACTGTCATCAATAATGGCGTCGATATTCTAAAAATATCAAATGCCGAAGCCCTTGCGAGAAAATCAATTGATCTCAATTTAGCAGATGAGGACTTTATATTGTTGCAAGTGTCCTCTTTTCGAGAGCAGAAAGACCAACAAACAATAATTAGAGCATTACCACTATTGCCGGAAAAAGTGAAGCTTATTCTAGCGGGTGAAGGAACACTACGGAAAGTTTGTGAAGATCTGGTGAAGAATTTACATTTAGAAAACCGTGTTTTCTTTCTGGGTAATAGAAATGATATTCCCAACCTTGTAAATTCTATAGACATTGGAATTTTAAGTTCGAACTATGAAGGATTTGGTTTAGTTGCGATCGAGGCAATGGCTGCAGAAAAACCTTTTATTGCAAGTGAAGTTCCGGGACTTTCAGAAGTAGTTGGTGGTGCCGGAATTCTTTTTCCGAAAGGTGATGAGAAAATTTTGGCAGAGGAAATTCTGAAGCTTATTAAAGATGAAGAACACTATAGAGAGATTTCGTTGAAATGTAAAAAAAGAGCCGAGAAATATGATATCGCGTTTATGGTAGAACAACACCTCCGATTGTACGCTGAATTGGTGAGTTGAAACTTGTCCGGACTTTAAATTAATCAATTCCAAAAATTGTGCAATGTCGTTTTAATAATAATAGTGCGGAATAGTAATAGATATAATAAGTGCTTAACCGAATGATTAAAGTTTTTTTATATATTTTTGAGACTTCTAAAAAACTACTAACTCAAAAACTCAGTGAAAAAACTAGTCAGAATAACTTCTGTTCCCCTTTCTATGGAGAAACTCCTGGGGAATCAGCTCAGCTATATGAATGAGTTCTACGAGGTCACCGCGGTCTCCTCAGATGCTCCTCAACTCAAAATTGTTGCCGATCACTTAGGGATCAAGCATCATGCCGTCGAAATGACCCGTACAATCACGCCTTTTAAAGATTTAAAATCCATATACTGCATGTATCGCTTTTTCCGGAACGTGAAACCGGATATCGTACACTCTCACACTCCTAAAGCTGGTTTGGTGGGAATGATCGCTGCTTTTTTTGCAGGTGTTCCCGTTCGCATGCATACTGTTGCAGGTCTTCCGCTCCTCGAAAGTACAGGAGTTAAAAGAATTGTGCTTTCTCAAGTAGAACGGTTAATTTATCGGTTCTGTACCAAAGTTTATCCTAATTCCCTAGAACTCAAGAAAATTATTCTGCAGGAAAACTTTTGTAGAGCGTCTAAACTGGAGGTTATTGGTAACGGGAGTTCTAATGGTATTGATCTCTCCCATTTTGATCCGGATCAATTTTCATCTTTAGAAAAAGGTGTTCTCAAAAAAAACCTTGGAATTGCAGAAAATGATTTTGTATTTATTTTTTTAGGAAGGATTGTTAAAGACAAAGGTATTAATGAACTGGTATCAGCTTTTAAGAGCTTAGGTGATCTAAAAATATTTCCGGAGGAATTAAATACGGCAAAAAGTAATACAGAAGGTAAAATTATTCCACTTCAATTTGATTCAGAAGAACCTACCGTTGCAATTGTCGGTGATACCATCCGCCGAAGTTATTACAACGGTCCATCCGTAACTGGATTGGGAATAAGGCACCGTTTGGGAAAGGTGATCTACAAAAGCGATGACAAATCTTCTTCATATCCTTCAACCGGCAAGCCTGAATTCTATGGCAGTGTTGAAAATGATCGGGATTGTGCATACTCATCGATTTCCGGTAGAACATCCTTGTATCCAAATATAAAATTATTGTTGGTTGGTCCTATGGAGCAGCATTTAAATCCCATTTTAAACATTACTCTTTCTGAAATAGAAAATAACCCTCAGATTATTACTACGCGTTACGTACAGGATGTACGGCCTTATCTTTCCATTAGTAACTGTTTGATTTTACCAAGTTACAGGGAAGGTTTTCCGAATGTTGTTTTACAGGCTGGAGCTATGAATTTACCAAGTATCGTTTCGGATATTAATGGCTGTAACGAAATTATAACAGATGGGGTAAATGGTCATATTGTTCCGGCAAAATCAGAAGAATCATTGAAAAAAGCTATGATGCAAGTGCTTACCGATAAAAAATTAACACAAAAAATGAAATCCTGCTCGAGAAAAATAATTATTGAGCGTTATTCCCACCAAAAAATCTGGAAAGAATTACGTCAGGAATATGACCGGTTTCTTGAAAAATAATCTAATCTTGGTGCCTACACTCTTTTGCTAAATAGTTTTCTGAATTTAAATCACTTATTTTTTAGAGCTAAAAATTTTAAAGTCCAATTTCTGAAATGTTTTATTCCTGAACAAAGAATAGTGAAAACGGATTGCATCCCGACAATGATATAACTGCAATTGTTCCAGCTATCAAGTGTCAAAATGCGCATCATTCTCCCTATTTGTAATTACTTTCTAAACATCTACGATTCCTTCAAAAATTTAAGTAGCAATGTGAATCCTTCCTGACTCTTAGAAATTTGAGCGCTGTCTATTAATTTAATAGAGAAGTAAGTAGCAAATTTATTTGTGGAGAGCCACGCTTTTCGAAGTAAATTTTACTATACGCCAAAAGATGGAATTGTTGTCGACCTTCAACTTCTATATCTATTATTATTATTATTATGTTACATTATTCCAGAAAGATTTTTAAATACTTAAAAAAAACTTTAGTCAGACGCAATGAATCCGTCTTGCTCACAATTGCTTGAAAATACTTCTAAAATCGGTTAAGTATCTCATCCTAACGGTCAATTTGATTTGAATTGTTCACCATGACTATTTTATTCAGTATTTACTTTCAGTCCACAAAAAAAATCCGGAAAAGTTGCCTCTTCCGGATTCATCATTAAGTACTTAGATCTTCAAATTGAAGGATCTTTAGTTTGCTATTTCTTGATCACTTTTACACTCGTGCTTTCTGTCTCGGAATTTACTTTAATAATGTAAGTTCCTCTGGCAAAATCGCTAATGTTGATGATCGAATTCTTGGTGTTACCCTCCAGTTTAAAACTTTTGATCAGCTGTCCGGTTACAGAATAAACCTGCGCCGTGTTCAGTTTCGTTTGTTTGTTATTCTGGATGGTTAATATTCCCGAAGTTGGATTTGGGAAAACCTGAAGACCATTATTTGCTCCTAAATTTTCAACAGCAAGTATTGGTGCCTCACAGTTATAAACGTAGATCTCGTCTAAATACCAACCGTCAACGCCGTTACAGCCATCAGTTCCGATCTCGAATCTGAACTTGATATTTGCGCCGGAATTAACTCCGATTTTTGAGAGGTCGATGACACTTTGTCCCCAACTTCCGCTTAATGAACCACCATCGGTTCCGGTAAATGCGGCTTGACCTTTCAGTGGATTATCACTTTGTGATGTTCCGTCTAAACTGGTGTTGTAACCATTTTGACTGAATGCTGTTTTCGGAACAATGGTCCACACACCGCCATTCAGGCTGTATTTTACATTTCCACCATCCCATTTCGCTTCTGTAGCTACGTAATGATTAAATGCCATTTGGTAAATGCCAGCTGTAAAAGTTGGGAACGTAATTAGTGGACTTTCTAAACGTAAAATTCCGTTTTGCAAACTTGTGGTACAGTTTCCATTAATTGGATCTGCTCCAAAAATTCCTTTTCCGGTTCTACCTTTTGGTAAAGTGCTTTTAATCGTCCAGTCTCTGTTTTCCCAGGACGAAGGATTAGTAGGAACATTATTAACGGTCCAGTTTCCTAAACCATTTTCCCAATCTTCCGTAAACAAAGCTCCTGTTACTGCAGTTGAACACAATTCCGGCGTAGGTTTTAAGATGGGAACATAATTACACTGTGACGGCACAGATCTTAACTGTACAGACAATATTGCGTTTGAAAGATTCTGAAGATCGCTCGCTGCCCAGGATTGTCCACTTGGTCCGGCAGGAATTAGATCGGTTGATAATCCCTGCAGATTGATTCCTATCAAATCATTCGCGGAAGCTTCAAGAGCATCTGCGAAAACAGAGAAATCACTGGTTGGTGTTAAATAATTCTTTTGCGCTCTCCACCATAAATGGGCAGCTTTTACGAAGCCGATCCCGTTAATAGTATAGCCATTAAAAGTTCCGCCATCTACGAGCAAAGCATAAAGGTGATTGGTTACCCCTGAATTTGTATGCACGCCGCCGGAATCATTGGTCCCACAAAAATAATAGGAAGTATCTAAAACATTCGATGGATCGTTGTTACATTTTGGATTCCAGAGATCGCGGATCGGAGCTCCAAAAGCCGTTGCTTTTTCGCCCATTTTCCAGCGTTGAGATCCGGAACAGGTTGTTGTAGTTCTAACATCTACATTTTCACCCTCATCCATATAATTATTAAAAAGATCGATGGTTTCTCCCCAAACATCAGAATAAGATTCATTCAGCGCACCAGACTGGTACTGATAAATTAATCCGCTTGTATATTCGGTATAAGCATGACCCCATTCGTGAGCCACTACATCATCTGCGGCGGTTCCGGTACAGTAGTTTGCGGTTACTCCATTCCAGTTGGCGTTCGGACAACTAATATTAGGATCGTTGTTTACCGTGATCATCGTGGCATCTCCATTATTGTAAGACACGTAACTAAAGGCATTCTTGAAGAAATTGTACACGTCTTCCGAAGTTACTACTTCACTCTGCTGCCATTTATCGAGTGTTCCGGGGAAGGCGTCGCCTTCTTTCCATTTTAAATTAGAAGCATTGGTGCTGGTTTCATACAATTTTCTTTCAATTGGATGGATTCCTGTGAACTGATCGATCAATTCTCCGGTGTGAGCGTCGATAAACAGAAATTCCCGTACTTCACTCTTGTTTGTTACTTCGATCTGGTAAGCTAAATAGGGAACGACTTGTCCGCCCTGTACCAGATTTTTAGGAAAAATTAAAAGATTGTTGATCCCAATTTGTAATGGAATCTTAGAAACGTTCAGACCTTGCTGATCTACTAAATTCTTAGCAATTGAACTTGCTTCTGACTGGGAAATAGAGGGTCGTGTGCTTACCTTAATGTTAGAAATTGTATTACCATTTAAAGAGGATAATTGTCCCTTTTCATTAAAGTGAAATTTCAAAAGACCGTCGTAAACAGGTACTCCTTGAAAAGTTTGTCTGTAAATTACGTTTTTCAGACCGTAATTGTCTGTGCTCTCTTCTGCAAAAACCAGGTCCTGCGCAGATTTCAAATTAAAGGCTTTGAAATTGGAAGCTAAAAATTCCTCAACTTTTGATTTAGGATTTGATGCTTTTAATTGAAGACCTTCTGCATTTTCGAACCTCATAAAGTTCGGATTAGAAGTACTGTTGCTTATGGTTACCATAGCATTACTTTGTTGCTTTAGCTTTGTCAATTCTTTAGAGTCTTGTGCAAAACCGCAAGCATAAGATAAAGCGAAAACGAATAATAGTGTTCTTTTCATAAAATTTATTGATTTGTTACAAATATAATGCATTGTGAGAAACTGGCTTTATTTTATTGAAGAAAATAATTCCCTATAGAATTTAATTTTACTAAAAATGTCCGATTCGCTAGTTCTCCATTGGTTTTTCGAATAAAATTTAAAAATTTATAATCTACCTGAAGATGGTGTTTTATTAATAATTGCTGCATAATGAATTATGAATGTTTTTATATTCTGGCATTATAAAAAACTTGTAGATGATTTACTGTTAATTTTCTCACGTATTGTGATTGCGGATTACTTAATGTGTTATTAACAATGCGGTTTAAAAATATTTTAAAAAAAAATAGTGCTAATATGCTCAACATAAAATAATTTATATACATTTGTAAAATAAATACACATATTTTATTATGTTGATATAATCGGTAAAGTATGATGATTATAATTGATCTTACGTCATAAATATCTCTTTTCGGTTACTCGATACAAATTTCACTATAAACTGTCATCTTTATGAAATCATTAAAATTACTTTTTTTAGCTCTTTTTTCCAGCACGTTTTATTTTGCCCAAATCGGTGTAAATACGACCACAATAGATCCGTCGGCTGCATTAGATGTTCGATTTAATAATGCTCCGAAAGGAATGTTGACTCCCAGAATGACAACTGCGCAGCGAACCGGAATTTCTGCGCCTGCAAACGGATTACTTGTTTTTGATACAGATTTAAAAGCTTTTTATTATTATGATACAACCACTACAACGTGGATCAGAATAAGCAGTGATGTAAATGGTAGAACAAATTTCAAGAGGATAAAATCTACTGATGTTTTAGCTATTGTTTTAGCAGCTGAACTTACTGCGGGAGGTGGGTCCAAGTATCTATTAAAAACCAACACATTATATGAAATTAACGGCACTGTTAATTTGGACAAACCAATCGATTTGAATAATGCTTATGTGCAAGGTTTGGATTCTGGGGATGATCGTATTGTGGCAGCTGGAAATATTTTTGATGGAGGTTTAGGTGGTACAATTAAAGGGTTGACCCTTGTTTCTACTGCGGGAAAAATATTCAATCTTAGTGGCACGGCTGCACAAAACTTAATATTTAGAGATTGTATTGTTGCTAACTCAGTAAATGTGGGGTCAATTGCTAATTTTGGTCTTGTATTTTTAAGTGTTGTTCAGTTTTCAGGAAACACCACTGGTATTGCTTATACCAACGTCACGCAACTTTTGTTAAGTAATTTGGGTTGGTTTGGCAATAATTCTGGAACTTTCGAGAAGTTAACTGGAACCTTTAAACTAGTTGAAAAACAAGGGGGGTTTAGTGAGGTGAACGGAGCTGCAGTTGGTTTTGATGTGAGTGATAATCCGTCAATAACTGGTGATGCTGTTTTAGAATCTGTTGTTTTTACGGGTGCTAATACCTCTGGATATGTTAAAAGGTATAGTGCAGGAAGTTATCCAAATTATAACTTTAATAATAAATGGAATGTCAGAAGTTCTGGAATTCCTATAGAAACCGATGCGGTTGCAGTAGGTGATGTGAACTTAGACTCGCCTTATGGAACTGGAGTGACGACTACTCTAACGACTAATACTGCTGTTAAAGTAAGCGGAACTACTGTTTCAAATAATTTTTTTAGAGCCTCAGATGCAAGTGTTAATAATAGATTGGTTTATTTAGGCAATAAAAAAAGATTCTTTACAGTTAATGCAGCGCTGTCTTTTCGAGGAACTGTAAATTCTAATAGTATCTACGTTTTTTATATCGCACAAAATGGAGTGGTAATTCCTCGTTCCAAGACCTATATATTTACGAATAATGATACTGATGTTGTTGCAGTTCCTATACAGAGTATCGTAGAATTACTGCCAAACCAGTATGTAGAAGTATTCGCAGAAAGATATAGTGGGTCTAGTAATATGCTAACAGTTTCTTTAAGTCTATTTATGAGGTAAGAATCAGGTTTTTTTGCTTCGAAAATTGGCAGTATTAAATGGTATTTATGTTACGATTATATTTATTTTGCAATTGTTATGTAAAATATTGACTTGCGATATCGTTGTAAGTTTGAAAAATTTCAAATTAATTAGAAGGTGTAGAATTGTAGAAATTTTCTATTTAAATCCTCCCAAAATTTCATCTGTGTTCACTTTTCCAAAGAAAGAAGTTAAATCAGTCTCAGAGAAAACCTTTTCTAAATTAGTGATCTCGTGTTTCTGACCAATTAATTTTTCTTCAAAAAGTTCAATAGGTTCTGGAGCGAAAAAATCTCCAAAAATTTTGACTTTTTCAATAATTCCGTGTTTCACGTCTAAATGAATTTCAATAAATCCGGCTGGAATTTTTATAGCTTTTTTAAAATTATAATTTGGGGAGAATCCGAAATTCCAGTCCCATGTATCATATTTTTCTGTTACTAAATTTTTAATTCCAGTTAAATCATCGCTTGTTAATTCATATCGTTCGGCATCAGGATTATTTTTGATGATTTCTGCAGTTAAAAATGCTTTCAAATTTTCTGTTGTGGTTTCTTTGGGTAAATATTCGATGAGGTTGGTTACTCTGCCGCGATTTGATTTGGTGGCTTTATCAATAAATTTTAGAGGATTTACTTGTAAAGCTTTTCCCAAAATTTCCATTTCAGAATTTAGAAGAATAGTGCCATGCTGAATCATTTTTCCATGCCGTGCTAATTTTGCATTACCACTAAATTTTTTACCCTCGACTAAAAGATCATTTCTGCCCTTCAGTTCTGCCGGTACGCCAAGCTTTTTAAGGATATTGAGAACTGGTTGCGTGAGAAAGGAAAAGTCCCCAAAATCATTCTGTCCCAAAAGGGTATGAAAAGAGAAATTTAGATTCCCTAAATCGTGATAGACCGCACCACCGCCAGACATTCGGCGAACTACCTTTATGTTCTTTTCCTGCACATAATCTAAGTTGATCTCTGCCAAAGTATTCTGAAACTTCCCCACAATAATCGACGGAGCATTAACATACAGTAGAAAAATGTCATCTGTGGGAAATTTTCTAAGTAAATATTCCTCTGAAGCGATATTAAAATAAGCGTCGTGAGAAGGGGAGTCGATCAAGAGCATGTTTAGTTATTTCTTACAAAAATACAGGAATTTTTTAAGGTTTTTATAAAAGAGAAAATAGGGTTTAATTTCAGTTAAAGATTGCTTGACGATCAGGTCTAGATAGAATTTAATTTAGAGGCTCACGTTAATAAGATTTCAAAATAAGTAATGAATTGTTGCTAAGGGTGCGAAGGATTACTTATGAAAATAAAACTAGATCTCAACAGTACTACTCTTAGGATGATGCTTTTAATATGTTTTGCGTAAACAAAATTATTTTCGTCATTTCAAAAGAAATTATTTCTTAAATGGCCATTTTGATACTTGATACAAGTTATAACTTTACAATTATATTTCATATTTGAATTATATTAGGTAATTCATATAGATAATCGTTTATGTTTATGAATAAAAATCGTAGATTTAGACGTTATAAATATTCACTTTAAATTTTACTGCAAAAGCAGTAAGGCCTTTTTAAAAAATATAGAACTTCCTATGAAAAAACAATTATTTATTCTATTTAGCATCCCACTTTCGATAGTTATTTCTGCTCAAGGCAAGAAAGTTAACAAAATATTTGCATCTGCATCGAAGAACTTTCCAGAGAAAAGCAAAAGTAATTTAGCTGCCTTCTCTACCGTGAGTTCTAACAATAGTAGTAAAAGGGGAGATGATATTTTTACTACGAACATTTTAGATTTTAAGCCGGCATATAATTCTGTTGATAATGATTACTTTAAAGAGAATGGTAATGATCCCATCACTCAATCAAATGAGGCAGAAACGCCTTTGGTTAACGATGGAACCCTTAAGATAGAAGCTGGAGGTACGATTAAAGTTTTAGGAGATGCAGTTTTGACTGTTGCAGATGGTATTACGAACCTGGGAAATGGAGATAATTTTATTTTAGAAACTGATGCGAATTTAATTCAATTTAATAATGTCACCAATTCTGGTTCTCTTATTGTAGAGCGGATAATTGTGGATCTTAAAAATACGGCTGCTGCAGTAGATTATGTGTACTGGAGTTCTCCGGTTTTGGGACAGCAGACTAAAGGAGCAGGAGGTTTTTCTCCACAAACACCTAATAATAGATTCTATTCTTACCGGGAATCTAATGATCGGTTCTACGAGACGGGAGATGTGACTTTTACCCCCGGAAAAGGTTACGCTGTTCGTGCAGAAAATGGCTTGGGTTCGCCTTACACAAAAAAATATCAATTTAAGGGGGTTCCTAACAATGGCGATATTAATTTTCCCATTACTAAATCACCGGATAATCCTGTTGGAACAGCACATGGTTTTAATTTAATTGGAAATCCTTATCCCTCAAATATTAGTTTTCAAGAATTGTATGCGGGGAATATACAGCCAGTAAACAAACCTTTAATTTATAATACTGCGTATTTTTGGACCAATGCCACCTACCAGCAATATCAGGGTGGATCAGGTTATAACGGTAATAATTATGCGGTTTGGAATGCTACAGGTGGCGCTCCATCTACTTCTCCACCGGGAACGCCTAAGCCTAATGGTATTATAAAAGTTGGGCAAGGATTTATTGTTCAGAAAATTGATCCGGGTAATGCATCACTTGTTTTTAAAAATTCCTTTGGAGCGAACCGGCTTCGGGTATCTGAATCAGTACCTTTTTATCAGAAAGGAAGTGAGGCGAAGAATAGATTTTGGTTAAATCTAACTGGTCCTTCTCAATTGATCAACAGCCAGTTGATTGGTTATGTGGAAGGAGGAACTGATGATTTTGAGCAGGATTACGACGCAGAAGCGTTTGATAATTATTCAGATCTGTTTTATTCTGTTTTGCCAGCGAAAAAGCTGGTTATACAGGGAAGAAAAGCGAATTTCTCCGACGAAGACAAAGTGATATTGGGCGCGAATTTCTTTCAAGCAAGTTCTTACACGATTAACTTGGATCAGCCGGAAGGCATTTTTGCCAACGACCAAAATATTTTTTTAAAGGACAAGCTGAACGGGACCATTACGAATTTGAGTCAAGGCAGTTATGTGTTTCAATCAACGGTTGGTGACACCGCACTGAGGTTCGAAATCATCTACAGACCGGAAACGGTTTTAGCAACGAATGAAGAGCCGAGCAGTATGATACAGGTTTATCGAAATGCAAATATATTTGTTGTAAAATCTACCGCCGACAAAATCCTTGAACTGGAAATGTATGACGCCTCAGGAAAACTTCTGCTAAAAAATAAACCGAATTCTACTTATTATGAATATGATGTTACGACACTGATTCATGGTGTTTATTTATTACGAATTAAAAGCGAAAGCTCAACGGTTACCAAAAGGATAATCAGGTAATATTTATAGACCAAGCTTTTTAAAGAAGTTTAATTCTTCGCGTCTGTTTAACTTTATGCTCAATACTATTTATAAGGTGCGTCCAATTCTATGTATTATAAATTAGTCATTTATACTTCAATATGATGATGATTACCATCCTTTTAATTTGCGCAGACGCAATACGTGATTGCTTTCAGATTGGTTACCTGTGCTTGATGATAAGGTAAAAATCCTTTAATGAAAAAGTGTGTTGAGGTTTGTAGGTGAAAAAAATTCAATGAATTTACCTGATCGTAAGCTCGATCTATCAGATGCTTGAAGAGTTAATAATGAAATATAAAAGTTTACCATTTGTCCAGCAATTGTGCTTAAAAAATAAAATTACTTTAATGATCCTTACAAAATTCTTTAACGAGGATTACCTTGGTCGTGATCTATACTCCTAACGATTCTAATTGATTTTTCTTCTTTTTCTTGCTGTAGAATAAGTCACTTTTGCTTTCTATCAAACATTCTTTGGATTACTTACTTCAAAATTTTACAAAATATTTCCAGTTTTATTCATAATCCTTTAATCTTATTTGCCTCATTTTTATTAAAAGCACATAAAATTCATCACGCCTTTAAATCAGAAATAAGTAGAAATACGAGATTCATTTTTCAGATGTATTGTTCTGCACAAAATGAGATTATATGGATTCTTTTAAATTGAAAGTTAGTTTTTAACAAATTAAAACAGCATTTGATTATTTGCTAATATTATTTGCTATTTGTCACCCATAAACATATATCTTTGCATCATAAACACTAAATGATGAATATGATGTATAAACTAAAAGCTATATATGAATATTCCTCCATCTTCAACTTTTCCGCAAAATCAATTATCCTCAGGAGGTGATTGTGCACAAAACATTCTAAAAAGTTTTACTTTTTTATCGATAATTCTTCATTGCGTTTCAATTTTGAGCAATAAGTTATATGACTTTTTTCGAGCGGATCTTCCACTTAATCTGCAATCAGGTTTGTACAAAACGATATTCACTTAACATCAACCTTACACGACGAACTTTTTAGACTTGATCATATGCGTAAGATCGAAGTCTAAAAGCTAAAAATTTTATATTTTTTATTATGATCAAATATTTACAAACTCAGATCTCAGTCATTATAATCATCTTTTTGATGATGATTGTATCTGGCGTCAAGGCTCAACAAACTGTTTTTACAGAAACTTTTAATGCTCCGGGAACTCCTCAAAATTCAGCTTACACCACTAATGGTTCTATAGGAACTTCGGGATGGAACGTCACTAGAAGTGGAAACGATTTCGGCGGGAAAATAGATGGTGGAATACTGACGTTGACCAACGACGTTGGAGGAGCAGGTAATGTAAAAGGTTGGATATTAGCAAGTACGCCAACTTCAAATTTCTTGCCTTCTTACAATCCTATTCTAAGCCAAAATCCAGGTATCGTTTCTTGGACTTTTAATATGCGTCAGCTTCGAACAAATCCAGCTGGATTAACGGATGGCAAATATGGAGTCGGATATATTCTGGCAGGAACTACTGGATCTACAGGAACTACTGGAAAAGGCTATGCAATTATGCTGGGTAATCCTGGAACTACGGATGCAATTAGACTTGCTACTTTTAATAATGGTATACAAACTTACTATACTAAGCTTAGTTCTTCTACATCCGGTTTATCTGATTTTGGGAGAGAGTATTCAAGTATTCGGGTAGATTATAATCCAGCAAATAATGAATGGTCATTATATGTTAGGAAAGATAATTCTACCTCATTTAATGATCCTAAAAGTGGGACTTTAGTTTATCAAGGAAAAATTGTAAATGCAGATTTAGTAAATGAATCTCTAGCTATGACTGGAGCCTATTGGAACGCACCTACAGGTGCTAGACAAACTGCATTTTTCGATAATATTTCGGTAAGTGTAGTAGCTCCAGAAATCATTTCTATTAATCCTGAGTCAAAAATCGCAAATAGCGGTGCATTTCAATTAACGGTCGATGGAAAAGGATTTAATACATCAAGTAAAGTGTATTGGAACGGATTGTTAAGGACTACTACCTATACTTCAGCAACGCAAATATCGGCTGCAATTCCCGCAACTGATCTTCCGGCGCCAGGAATAGTACCGATAACGGTTAGAAATGGATCGTTTATATCTAATGCCGTAGACTTTGAAATCGAATCTTCAGGAGTTCCAGTATTGACATTATCTAAAAACAACTTGCCATTAATTACTACGGTGCAAGGAACTGCTTCTATTGCAACTGAGACCTACACAATTTCGGGATCCAACCTTACTGCATCAGCGATTCTTACTGCACCGGTGAATTTTGAGCTTTCTGTTAACAATGGTGCTTACGCGGATGCACAGACATTGGCAAATTCTGCAGGTGTCTTAATTAGCCAACCACTTTCTATAAAAGCACGACTAAAATTAACTGCTCCAGCAGGAAACTATACAGGAAATATTACCCACACTACAACAGGCGCTCTTACAACAAAATTAGTTGCTCTTTCTGGACGTGTTCTTGCTACCGAACCGACTACAAATGTTTCTCTTCCTACTTTTACTAATATTACCTCAACCGGTTTTAGACTAGGTTGGACAAATTCTGGTAACGGAGATCAAAGAATAGTACTTATTAGACCACTAAGTGCCGTGAATGGACTTCCTGTAGACGCAACCACTTACAATGCGAATTCTGCTTTTGCAACAGGGACTTTAATTGGAACGGATAACTATGTTGTGTATAAAGGCAGTGGAAACTTTGTTCAAATTACAGGATTGGAGCCAAGTAAATTATACCATATCTCTATTGTAGAATTTAATGGCTTGCCTGGAACTGAAAATTATCGTACTTCAGGTCTTGTCGGATCAACTACTACCTTAAATAGTCCAGCGGGTTTACAAGTAAAACTTGTTGATACCTCTTATAAAATTGATTTCGACAATACAGTTGACGGTGTCAATTTGGATACCTTTCAAGGGAGTGGGATTGCAAAAATTGCAGAACCAGGACAATTAGATTCAGATTCTTGGGCTTTTACAGGTTTTGCAAATGGAAATATAGCTTTTGGTGGAGAAAGCGCAGAAGATAGCAGTTATGAAAATGGTACTTCTGAAGGTGATGAGATTGATACAGGTTTGTATGCGTTTAATGTAGGTACAGCTGTAGATGAAAATTATACTTTAGGAATTCAGCCAGGAGGAACAGATTTTAATCCTGGAACGATTACTTTAAGAATCCAAAATCAGACTAATGCTCCAGCAACAAGTTTTAATATTGGTTATAAAGTATATGTTTACAATGATCAAGCTTCATCTACTAAAATTGAATTCAGTTATTTACCAACAGCTTCTATTAATGGAACTGGAACATACACTCTTGTAAATTCCGTAGATCTAATTTCGCCAACTACAGCGGATCTAGCTCCAGGCTGGAAAGCGTATTACAGAGTTGCAACGGTTGTTCCCTCAACAAGTATTGCTAGTAATGCCTATTTCTACATCAGATGGTCAGGTTCATTAGCTTCAGGAAGTGGAGCACAAGATGAGTTTGCTATTGATGATATTGAAATTATTGCAAATCCAACGACTAATACAGTTGCTTTTGACGGTATTGCTGAAGATTTCGTTTTACAAGGAAATGCAAACTTATCAAATGATTTATCTGTTCAAAATAGACTTGTTTTTAACGGCGGTAAATTAGCAATTAAAGAAAAAACCTTGACCATAGCTGGAAGTGTTACAAACACAACTGCGAATGGATTATCTGGTGGAACAGCAAGTAAATTAGTGGTAAGAGGAATCAAAAATCCAACTTTAAGTTTTGACCAAACTACTCTTGGAACTTCAAATGTTCTAAATTCTTTCAGTTTAATTGGAGCAAATCCAAATACAGTTACCATATCTAATGCGGTTTCTGTAAACCAACTTTTAGCTGTTGACGAGCAACAAATATTGAATTTAGGTACTATTCCATTATTAGGGACATTAACCTCTATTCAGAATAATGGAATAATCCAAACACAAAACATAACTTCAACTCCTTTTGCTTCAGGCAAAATTTGGGGAGGCACTGGTATTCTAAATATGAATGCAGTTTCTGCAGCGCAAACTCTTGTGGCAGGAACTTATAATAATCTGACATTATCATCTGCGGCTGGAACAAATGCAACTGCCGATGTTACTGTCACTGGAAAACTGGATTTACCAAATCCAAATCCAAGTGCTACAAAAGGAAGTTTGGATATAGCAGCTTTTACCTTAACGATGGGACCTGATGGAATTAATTCAGGTATTGGTGAGGTGACGGGGATCATTAAAAGAGATTCATTTACAACTAATAAATTGTACACTTTTGGGCATCCAAATTCATCAATTACTTTCCCTCCAGCAGGAACACTGCCTACTTCGATGAGTGCGAAATTGATAATTGGTTTTGCACCAACTTGGAAAGCAGGAACAATTCTACGTCAGTTTGATATTATTCAAACGGGTGCGGTTGGAACCAAAGCTATTATTCGTCAGCATTATCTTGATAATGAACTTAATGGTAATACAGAATCAAAATTAGTTTTTTGGGGTCATAAAGTGGATGGTCTTGTCACTTTTGAACAAGGAAAATCCAGCAATAACATTAATGAAAACTGGGTAGAAATCTCTAATGCAAACGTAGCGCAATATTTTGAAAATCAATTTGGTAAAGTTTATATTTCATTAGATGATACTCAAGGTATAGGTCAGATTGTTTGGAATGGTTCTGTCAGTGATTCTTGGACAACAATTGCAAACTGGACGCCAAATGTTAAACCTTCAGAAAACACGAAAGTCATTATTCCTAATGCTACTACGACAATTAATGATCCCACATTAAATCCTTCCGAACTCATAGGATCTTTAGTTATCGAAACTGGAGGTATTGTTAATTCTACAAGTTCTTCTCAGTTATTTCTCTCTGCTGGATCGGGTGCTTGGCAAAACTTTGGAACTTTTAATCCTGGAACTGCAAGTACAGTTACATTCAATAATCTCGACGCTACTATTTCTGGAAGTACGACCTTTAATAACATAACTATTCCCGCAGGTGGAGGAATTCGTCCATCCGAAGGAAATTATATGAGCATCGCTGGTACTTTGACAAATAACGGAATTATGTTTACCACGTTAATTCCCAATACCATTGAATTTAAAGGACCAAATCAGATTATTCCTAATGTTAATGGATTAGATTTCGGCGGATATCATAATTTAATAGTGACGGGAACTAATACCTCACTTGCTCCGTCAATAACAACTTTAAATGTAAGAGGGAATTTACAATTAAACGACGTTATCAGTTTCGCTGGGAAAACAGTAAACTTAGCGGGTATTTCTGATCAAACCATTTCGGGAACTGCTGCAATTAATTTTAATAATTTAACGGTAAACAAGGAAACAGGCGCTGTTTTACTTACACAAGACATTGCTGTTGGAGGAACACTTACACTTACTAATGGTAATTTAGTTATTGGTGACAAAAACTTAACTCTTGGAAGTAATGCAGTAGCGGGACCTTTTGGCACAAACACCATGATTGTTGCTGACGGAATTGGTGTAGTACGCAGACCTTTCACAGGAATTGGAAGTTATGAATTCCCAATTGGAGAGTTAGCTGGTGCACCAAGTTATGCACCAATTACGGTAGATGTAACAGCTGGAACATCATTTTCTAATGCCTTTGTAGCAGTCAATGCTAAAAACGTAAAACATCCAAACAATAACAGTTCTCAGAATTATTTGAGAAAATACTGGAATGTGACTCAAACCGGAATTACGGGAGCTGTTGCAACGATCACTGGAAAATATGAACCTTTAGATGTTCTTGGAGCAGAAGCTGAAATTGCTGCTGCACAGTTAAACGGAACTTTTAATGTTGCATCAAACCCTTGGATTAAATTTGGCACCTTGTCAAATAATACTTTGAGTGCAACGAATGCAATATTAACAAGTGGACAAGCTTCTGTTTTCACAGGTTTGAAAGCTGGTGCAGTTACTTTGGAAGTTTTTGGATATGGAGATTTCTGTATTAATTCTGAAGTGTTTATTAATGCTGTTCTCACTGGAGGTGATGCACCTTTTACTTACAATTGGTCAAACGGTTTGCCAAACGCAGCTGAAGTTTTACTTCCAACTTCTGTTGCAGCGACTACCAATTATACTTTAACAGTTATTGATGCAAATGGATTTTCGGCAACGGATACAAATATCCCAGTTGAGATTTTTCCTGCCTCTACTGGGGGAACAGTATCAAATGCTAATCAACAAATCTGTGCGGATACAATTCCTGCTGACTTAAAATTGACAGGAAGTGTAGGGAGGATTTTGTATTGGCAAAAATCTACAGATATAAATTTTACTGCTAATACTGAAAGTAATCCTAACAATGTTACGAATATTTCAAATTTCACAACGACCTTAGCGGCAACCAAGATTGGTCCTGTGAATCAAACTACTTATTTTAGAGCGGTTCTTCAAAATGGTGACTGCGCGGAAAGTTATTCTAATGTTGCAACTGTCGCAATTAAAAGCATTGTTTGGAATGGAACTGCATGGATTGATGGTTTGCCAAATTCGACAACTTCTCTAGTCTTTGCGGGTAGTTATACGACTTCCGCTGAGGAGAAACTTGAAGCGTGCAGTTGTGAGGTGAAGAATGGCGCTGTTTTAACCGTGATTCCAAATACCAGTATAACGATTAAAGATGCTATCACAAATAATGGAAGTGTGATTATTGAAAGTGATGGTAATTTGATTCAACTTAATGATGCTGCAATTAACTCAGGAAATATCTTAGTTAAGCGTAACCTCACTTTCCGAAGTACCGACAGAAAAGAATATAATTATCTTATCTCACCCGTAGAAGATGTTAATCTTAAAACTGACCTGTATAAAAAAGGCGATGGAACTCCAGTAACAGCTCCATTCGTTCTTTATCATAATGAAACAAACAGTAGGTTTTACAATTCCAGTGGTGCCTATATTCCGGGCAGATCTTTGGCGGTAAAGGAGCCAACTAATAACTCTGGTGCGGTTACTACTGCATTTTTTAAGGGAAAACCGTTTAATGGTAAAATAGGTTATAATCTTGCTTATTCAGGTGCGTTACTCGGTTATAATTTAGTTGGTAATCCTTATCCATCGAATTTAGATTTAAATCTTCTGTATGAAGATAATAAAGCAGAAATTGAATCAACCTTTAGGTTTTGGGATAATTCCGTAAATATCTCTTATGAACAGCAGGGCAGTAGTTATTCAGGTAATGCCTATGCAATTTATAATGCGGTTGCGGGTTTAGGTGGAACTGGGTTACCAGCTCCCGGAAGTGGAAACTCCTGTACTGGAGGTAATAAAATACCAAATCATATCACAAAAATAGGACAAGGATTTATGGTGAAGGCAACAGGAACTGGTAAAATACTTAAATATTCGAATCATGTAAGGTTAGCAATTAATACGGATTCTGTCTTCTATGGTAAAGAAGGGCAAGATGATCGCTATTATTTGAAAATGATAGCACCATCTGGAATAACTTCTACTATTGCCATGGTTTATTTTGCAGGGGGAAACAATCTTTTCGGTGCAGATGACTCGGAAGTATTAGATAATTCCGATCTGCTTTACAGCATCGTGCAAGATGAGAACGTATCTATCAATGGGAGAAGTAATTTTACTGACACTGATGCAATACCGCTTGGAACGCGACACTTCGTTGCCGGAAATTATACAATGGCTCTGGGTGATAAGGAAGGGATTTTTGCCAGTGGACAAAATATTTATTTAAAAGATAAACTCAACGGCTCGATTACGAATTTAAGTGAGAGCAACTATACTTTTCAGACCATAGCGGGCGCTAACACAGGCAGATTCGAAATTATCTATAAGCCAGAAACTGTTTTGGCGACTGACTCTAATGTGAAAGATGAGCTCATGATTTATAAAGATGCACAGGATTTTGTTATAAAAGCGCGGTCTAAAAAAATAACCGACGTTGAGGTCTATGATTCCGGCGGTAGATTAATGTACAAAACGCAGCCTAATGCTACGAACGCTTTACTCCATTCGGAATTTCTAACTCGTGGGGTTTACATTTTGAAAATATATCAGGATAAAAAAGTGACGGTGAAGAAAATCATCAAGTAAAAAGACGGGTAAATATAACAATCCAAAATCTCAAACTTCACTGAAGTTTGAGATTTTCATTAAGTGAAGTCATTAAACGGCGAAAAGTAATAGAATAATAGGTGATTTCTATTAAATAAACTTAAAAAAAGGTTTTTTCCATCTTTCGTAATCATTCCAGGATAGTAACGAGTATGGTCATAAAATATTATGATTAAAGAATTCGTAAAACTATAACATAAAAATTGAATATTTCTTAAGATTTTAATTATGTTATGTTTTGTATACAGAGTTTTCTTAATAAAATTTAATTATTTGTTATCTTGCCCCTTCTAAAATCTTTGTATTACGATTGAATATCAAGTAATAAAGTATGAAAAATTTTGTAAGATCTAAATTGACATTCCTCCATAATCCCATTCCTCCAGTCCGTGAAATATTTAAGGTATACCTTCCCCAATATACTCTTACGGTCATCATAAGCAATTTTAGATTAAACTCTTTAACTTAATACCTTTTGATGATTCATTTGATTACAAATTTTAGTTTAAAAAATTAAATCAACTTCGAAAAGGAAATCTATGTCACTTTAAACAAATGTTAGACGCCCTTTGAAAAATAATATTTTATGAAATTACAATTACTTACTAAAAATTTTTCTGCATTTAAAAGTGTCTTCTTAATTCTTGTCATTTTGATTTTAACTACTGCAAAAGGTTATTCGCAGTGTCAATTACCAAAAAATGCACCGAAGATCGGTGAAGATTATACTTTTTGTATTGATAATCCAACCACTTTTCAAACAGGCGCAATTGATGCTGGTGAATATGTTGTAGTAAATGTAGCAAAGGGATTTAAATATACTTTTTCTGTTGGTAACGTTTTTAATTCAACTATAACAAATGAAAACTTAACACTTTTTAATGCTGCAGACAATTTAAATTTGGGTGCGAGTGGTTTTAAATCGGATCCGAATGGGACAATAATTTCAAACTGGATCGCACCATTTTCGGGAAAAATAAAAGTGCTACTTTCAAGTGGGATGTGCTCTAATACTCCTACTAATTCAAGGGGGCCTATAACGCTGACCTTAAACAGTATAGGGAACACGGAGGATACTCAAAGTTTTTTTGGTGACGATAGTTGGATTGGTCACGTATATAACTGGACGGGTACTGCGCCGCCAGGAGGAGCTTCTCCATTCACAGCAGCGGCAAAGGCAAGTCCATTTACAGATGCTAATTATGTGGGGTACAATGTTATTTCCACTGAGAGCTTTTTACAGGACTTTGGTGGTGCTACGACTTGTTTTCCTGTCACGTCTGCGGCAACAAATATCTATACCGAAACTTTCGCGGTGCGCTATAGGATGCGTTCTTCGAAAACAGGATGTTATTTATTAAATGTTTCTGGTGATGATGGAATTCGTGTGTACATTGATAATGTTTTGGTTTTTGATGCGTGGAAAGAACAGTCAAACACAAGTTATTGTAATAATTTAATTTATTTAAACGGTAAAAGTGATATTGTTTTTGATTATTATGAAAATGGCGGGCAAAATACAGTGGCGTTTAGTTTAACTGAATTTGCACCAGCTACTAATAATATATCAGGAGTAGATGTGCGCACTGTTTGTTCGGGTACATCATCAGGTATTTTAGATGGAAGTTCTTATTCTTGTCCTGGGGGGCAAAGTCCAGGAATTTCTTATCAATGGCAGGTCTCTGGGGATAATATAACTTTTTTAAATCTGGCAGGAGTCACATCGGAAGATTATACTCCAGCAGCGATAATCACTTCAACGAACGACGTTAAATACTACCGAAGAGTTTTAAAAGCAAAAGCCTCAAACGCCGGAAGTTGTCTTTTCTACACGAACGTTATTAGGGTCAATACCAATGCAACAGGAGTGCTCACCGTTGGTGCTATTAAAGGAATGACTGCGCAATGTGCATCAGTTACAGGTCAAGTTTACAGCGTTCCCGCAGTACCGAACGCCCTTAATTATATATGGGCCGTCCCTACAGGCTGGCTTATTGCGGCAGGCCAGGGAACTAATTCAATAACTGTTACAACAGGTGGTGCAGGTCAAAATGGAGATATTAGCGTGACCGCTTCCAATGGTTGTGCAACGAATGGTTCGAAAAAAGTAGCAGTCACAGTTTTGCCAACAACAGTAGCAGGAACAATTACGCCTGTAAATGCAACATTGTGTTCAGGATCAAGTACTAATATTTCTTTAAGCGGACATACTGGAAGTATTTTAAGATGGGAATCATCACTGGATAATTTTACAGTTGGTGGACCTGTTACGAACCTCGGAGGTGTGGCAAGTACGGTGATAACAACTCCCGCGCTCACTACGGATACTTATTTTAGAGCCGTTGTTCAAAGCGGCGGGTGTAATTTGATGTATTCTAATGTAGTTAAAATAACGGTCGCTGGGAAGATTGGAGTTGTAGGTCCGATTGCTGGACAAGCTGCACAATGTGCTGGAAATACTTCACAGATTTATAGTGTAACTCCTGTAGCTAATGCTACTACTTATAACTGGACCTTACCATCTAACTGGTTTATAACTGACGGGTCTGGTACCAACAGCATCACGGTAAGCATTGCAGGTAACGGAGCGTCTGGACAAATATCGGTAACTGCAGGTAATGGGGTTTGTGGAAATTCTGGTCCTATTGGTAAAGATGTTACCGTTTCATCTGCAACAGTAGCAGGAACAATTACGCCTGTAAATGCAACACTGTGTTCTGGATCCAGTACTAATATTTCTTTAAGTGGACATACTGGAAGTATTTTAAGATGGGAATCATCACTGGATAATTTTACAGTTGGTGGTCCTATTACGAACCTCGGAGGTGTAGGAAGTACAGTGATAACAACTCCCGCGCTCACTACGGATACTTATTTTAGAGCCGTTGTTCAAAACGGCGGGTGTAATTTGATGTACTCTAATGTCGTTAAGATAACGGTTTTTGGTAATGTTGGAACGCCAGGTATTATAAGTGGATCAGCTTTGCAATGTGCTGGAAATACCTCGCAAACATACAGTATATCTCCGGTTCCAAATGCCACAAATTATACGTGGACCGTTGGATCGGATTGGATAATAACTAATGGGCAAGGAACAAATTCTATTACTGTCACTATAGGTACAAGAAACTTTAATGTTACGGTAAAACCAAATAATGTTTGTAGTATTGGATACCCTAGTGGGCAGGATAATGGCGAGAAATTTATAACTGTTTCACCCGCAACTGTTGGTGGAACCATTACGCCTGTAAATGCAGCACTATGCGCAGGATCCAGTACTAATATTTCTTTAAGCGGACATACTGGAAGTATTTTAAGATGGGAATCATCACTGGATAATTTTACAGTTGGTGGTCCTGTTACGAACCTCGGAGGTGTAGGAAGTACAGTGATAACAACTCCCGCACTCACCACGGATACTTATTTTAGAGCCGTTGTTCAAAGCGGCAGTTGTAATTTGATATATTCTAATGTCGTTAAAATAACGGTCGTTGGTGAGGTTGGAGCTGTAGGTCCTATTGCTGGACCAGTTACACAGTGTGCTGGAATTACTTCACAGATTTATAGTGTAGCTCCCGTAGCTAACGCTACAACATATACCTGGACATTACCGGCTAACTGGTCTATAATATCCGGAGCTGGTACCAATAGTATTACTGTAAATATTGCAAGTAATGGAGCCTCAGGAAATGTTACAGTAAAGGCAAGTAATAATATTTGCACAGATCCAGCACCTAAATCGCAGTTTGTAACAATTTCTCCTGCGACAGTAGCAGGAACCATCACGCCCGGAAACACAACTGTATGTTCTGGCTCCAACAGCACCAACCTTTCTTTGAGTGGACATACAGGAAGTGTCCTAAGATGGGAGTCGTCTCTGGATAATTTTTCCGGTGGTACTATTACTACTATTTCCAATATGGGAAGTGCTATCACTTCACAAAATATTATTGTAGATACTTACTACAGGGCAGTTGTACAAAGTGGTGCCTGTTCTATTGTCAATTCTGCATCGGCGGTAGTTAATGTTTATGGTCCATTAGGAAATAATGATATATTTTATTCCAATGGAATTTCGGGACAGGTAAGCGCTACTCCTTCGGAGAATGGCAGTGCAACATTATCCGCGCCAGTTGGAACCTATTTTGCGACAGTTAATTTTGCAAGTTATGGTACGCCAACAGGAATTGCTCCTAATTTTGGCATTAACCCCGCCTGTCATTCGGTCACCAGTCAATCAAAATCTGAAGATCTGCTTTTAGGTAAAATGGGTTCTGTAAATATACCCGCTACCAATGCTGTTTTTAAAGATCCATGTGTTGGGACACTAAAAAAGTTATATATTTTAGCATCTTATGCGCAAAATGTTTGTAATGGGAGTAATGTAACCATTACCGGTAATACTCCCGCAGGAGGTGTTTTGACCTACCGATGGGAAAGTAGTATTACGAGTTCTACAACTGGTTTTGTATCTGCATCAGGAACAAATAATACCACAAATTATACCTCTGGAGCGCTTATCCAAAATACCTGGTTTAGAAGGGTTGCTACTTCATGTGGTGTTAGCAGTACATCCAGAGTTGTACTTGTAGTTGTAAATGCTGCACCTACGGTCACTTTCACAACTTTACCACAAGCGCAAACCTGTGGTGATGTGCATATCACTTATGCCACGCAGAAAAACCAATCCAATTATGTGTGGACTGTTTCAGGTATTATTGGTGTTGATTATAATCTTGTTGCAAGGGGAACAGATGTTGACTATGATATCGTAATTGAATGGCTTACTCCAGGAACAAAAACAATTACTGTTAATTATTCAAATTCAGCCGGTTGCAAGGCTGCGACCCCAGCTACCTACTCAACTGCGGTTTTGGTAACGGACAAAGGACGTGTAAAGGGCGGTGGAACTTTTTGTGAAGGTGCTCCATTGCCTTTATTAACCCTGTATAATAGTACGGGAAATAATATTCCATATCCGAACCCTTCGCTGGTTGTTACATGGCAACAAAGTGATGATGAAAATGTGACCTGGGTTGATATTCCTAATACCTCAGGAAAAGTTACCTACATGCCGACTGCTTTTTCAGGTCCATTCAGAACTTACCGAGTTCTTTTACAAAATGGGTTCTGTTCAAAAACAGCAATCGAAAGCAGAGTTACCATTCAAAGAGTTTCCGTCCCATTACTTGGTGCAGTGACACAACCCAACTGTCTGTCGTCTATTTCCACCGTTGTTCTGACCGGCTTGCCAGATTCTGGAACGATTATTCAGTCAGGTTCTGTAATTGCAACTTATAGTATTATTGGTGGGGGAAGCCAAACAGTAAGTGGACTTTCTGCCGGGACCTACCAATTTGCGGTTCAAAGTGAAAGTTGTAACTCCGTTACTACTCAAAACGTTGTAATTAACGCAGTTATCAATACCTGGAACGGAACAAGCTGGTCAGACGCTGGTAAATTGCCAACAATTGATCAAGCGATTATTTTTGCGGGAGATTACACCTCGACGGGTGATGTAGAGGGTTGTTCCTGTAAGGTAAACGAAGGCAAAAAGGTTGTTTTTAGTTCAGTAGGGACAACGTCCGGGCACACTTTAAAAATAACAGACAAAGTAGAAGTTTTGGGTAGTGGATCATTAACGATGCAAAATAATACCAATCTAATTCAGATCAACCCTTTTGCTGCAAATGTTGGCGTAATTACTGCAGAAAGAGCCGTAACAGGATTAGTTAACAATCCCTCGGGAAAAAAGGTTGATTATGTCTATTGGAGCTCCCCGGTTGCAGGGCAAATTACCAAAGGTACTGCTCCCGGTGCTTTTTCTCCCGGTACACCATCTAACCGATTTTACTATTACCTGGAATCAAATGACCGTTTCTATGAAACAGGAGATCCTACTTTTAGACCAGGTAGAGGTTACGCAGTTCAAGCGGAAAGAAATCAGGGAGATTTTCCTCACACAGCGCCTTACAGTAAGGACTATCTATTTAAAGGAACACCTAACAACGGTGATATCAGTTTTAATATTATTAGATCACCAAATAATCCATCAGTCCATGGTTACAATTTGGTAGGTAATCCTTACCCCTCCAACATCAAATTCGATGAATTGTATCTGGGAAATTCAGACTTAATTTATAATACTGCGTGGTTCTGGACCAATCCTACCTACCAACAATACCAACAAGGTTCTGGTTATAATGGAAACAACTATGCTGTTTATAATGGTACTGGTGGAATTAGTGCAACAGTTCCTACAGACGTGGTTTATAGTAATAAGGTACCAAATGGTATTATAACCGTGGGACAGGGATTCTTAGTTCAGAAAAAAGCAATTGGAACCGATCCTTTGAATTTTAAACATTTTTATACGTCAGGAAAAAAATTAAGAGTTGCTACTTCCGGAGAGTTTTTTCAGAAAGATGCAGTACAGAAAAATAGATATTGGTTAAGTTTGCTTTCTCCATCCAATTTTATAAATTCACAACTCATCGGTTATGTTGAAGGTGCAACAAATGGTTACGAGCAGGATTACGACGCAGAGGCATTTGATCTTTCCTCCGATTTATTTTACTCAATAACATCAGCTAAAAAATTGTTGATCCAGGGTAAAAGTGCGCAGTTCAGCATTGAAGATGAAGTGACATTAGGTGCGAATTTCTTTCAGAACGGGACTTACACAATCGCCCTCGATAATGCAGAAGGGATCTTCAATGGTAATCAAAATATCTATTTAAAGGATAATCAAACGGGGATCATCATCAACTTGAGTGCAGATTCATATACTTTCAGCGCAACTAGAGGTGATAATGCTGCCAGATTTGAAATTATCTACAAACCCGAAACCGTTCTTGGAACAGCGGGTTCCATAAAAGAAGAGTTGATCGTTTATCGAAATGGAAGTGACTTTGTCGTAAAATCAATGGTTAAGAAAATCACAGCACTGGAACTTTACGACACCGCAGGCAGATTGATCTACACATCGTTTCCGAAGAAAACGGAAGCTGTAATTCCGGCCGAAAAACTAATCAACACGGTTTATATTTTAAAGGTTGACAGAAACGGAGAGATCTCCACTAAAAAATTGATTAGATAAACCAATAATTTTGATCTAAATAAAAAGCCAGACCACCCGTCTGGCTTTTTGCTTTCCCGAATGTTTTAAGTTTGGCAAGAGATGTTTTTTAGAACATGTAACCAAGAGAGATAATTTTGAAACAGATATTTTTTGTCCTTTCTAACCTCTATCTCAAAACTATACTTCACTAATAAACTGGGATACTATTTTTACAAAACTTTGTTTTTTCCACAGAGAAGTGTTGATCTGCTTTGAAAAATTTTAAGCCTAATGCCAAAATGAAATTGCGATTCCTAGATAAGTTCATAGAAGTTTTTATTATGAGATGAAACGAATTAATTAGTATTAGAACAATAAAAAAACGGTTGTAATTGAGGAAAATGTTCGTTAATGCAGTGAAATGGAAGTTTAATAATCTAATTTTAATAAATGTGTATTTAATAATATTAAAACAATTAATTTAATAAAAAGGGTGTTTTAACCCTACTTAAATAGGTGTTTTTGTATAAATTTGCTCTGTACACTGATAATGTTGTATTTTAAACACACACACAAATGAAAAAATTATATTCTCTACACCACAGAGCAGTATTCTAACTGCTTCCTAGTAGGAAAAATTTCTTTAAACGAATAAGTCCTTATTTTTTAAAGGAATAATAAGAATATCACCCTTATTTTTTTCCACAGTTACTGCTGGAAAATTTACAGCCCCTTCAATTATTGAAGTGGAGACTTTTGCGGAATGTTCCTTTCCGGAACTTAATGTTATTTTAATTACACCTTAATTTTTAATTACCAACACAATGATAAAAAAAATATCTCCTACTCGAAAATGTAAATTGAGCATGTTCTCAATAGTATTTCTTTCCTCATTTTATAGTGGACAGTCCTTTACACAGCAAATTACCACTATTAGAAAAACGACGCTGCCGTCTAGCATTAAATCTCCTACAGAACCTTATTCAGTTACGAAAAGACTGCAAAATAAAGGAAACCAAACCAATTCGGTAAGTAATGGTAGTTCTGTTATTGCCGTTGCAAGTTCAAAGAAATCATCACTCTCTCCATCATCTTCCTCAAAACTCCCAATTTCATCGGTACCAAATTCTAACAGACCTGTTGAAGCAGTTCAACCCAAATCTAAAAATTTAGATTAGTAAGACTTTGGTGATAATAATTATTCTAAAAATGTATACTGAATGCACATTTAGAATTAACTCCTTTTAAAATTTAAACATATGATGAAAAATTTATTCTTTGCACAAGCTATAAAACGATTTGCGGCGGCAGTCGTTGTGATGTTTTCAATTCTAGGGAATGCACAAACAACCATTTATCAAGAAAATTTTTCAGGATTTTCAAATGGATATATTGGCACTAATGCAGGTTCTGACATTGGAATTTGGGCAGCGAGTGTGTCAGGTGCTTGCAATAACAAGACGTATTGGGGAACCTATGACACTGGAGGTTTAATTGACGGCATGGGTTTAAAGACTGTTGCAATCGCTGCATCTTGTGCTTTAGGTCCTGGAAGTTATACACCTACGGTTGTAACCTATAATTTATTTGCTTATACGACAATTTCTACAACTGGATATACCGGAATTAAACTAGAATTTGATTGGAAAGGAGTTGGCGAAGCAGGAACAGCCCCTACTGCATATGATTATGGTCGTGTAATCTATAGAACCGGTACAGCAGGAACTTGGCAAATTTTAACAACCGGAGGTAATGCAAGTTATCCCGGAAAGTATGTTGATAAAACTACTACGCAACACACCGTAATAAATTTACCTGCGGGAGTAAATAACCTCGCCAAGATACAGTTTGGTTTTAGATGGGATAATGATAATTCTGTTGGAGCAGCTCCTGGTTTTTCTATCGATAATATTGTTGTAAAAGGAACTGGAACTGCTTGTTCGGGAACTCCTTCAGCAGGTACCGCAGTAGTAACTCCTATCTCTGGCGTGGCAGGTTCTACCTATGATGTTTCTGCTACAGGAACTGCGACTGGTACGGGTTTGACTTTTCAGTGGCAATCTAACACGAACAATGCAGGTTGGGTTAATGTGGGTTCCTCTACAACTACCTATGCGGCATTGACTGGTCAAGTAGCGCCGGCTTTTGGAAGTATCGTCCAGTGGAGATTACAAACTATATGTACTGCTTCAGGCATAACCAGCATATCGAGTGTAGCAACATTTACTTCTACGTATTGTGCTTCGAGCGCACAAAATGATACTTTTAGCGACGGTATAACTAACGTAACTTTCAACACCATTAACAATACTACATCAGCTGGACCCGGAAATAATTATACTTATTATAGCTTATTATCTACTGATTTAACTAAAGGTACTTCTTATAACATAAGTGTTAGTGTAAACACAGACGGAAATTACACTCAGTATCAAAGAGCGTGGATTGATTGGAATCATGATGGGGATTTTAACGACGCAGGGGAAAGTTATGACTTAGGTACAGCAAGAAATGTGGCTAATGGACTCAGTAGTTTGTGTCCTTTCAACATTACAATACCAAATACGGCTTTAACTGGAGCTACACGTATGAGAATTAGTTCGGGATTTGGTGGCTATCCTGAAGCATGTGAAAATGGATATAGCGGAGAAGTGGAAGATTACAACTTAAATATTGTTGCTGCTGCAATTTGCGAATCAGTATCTGCTTCTGCTTCTAAAAATATTATTTGTCCAGGAGAATCTGTATCCCTCATTGCGACAACTACAGGAATTGGATATACTTTTAATTGGTACACTGATTGGGATCTAAACACAAGTACAGGTACTTTATTAGGAACTGGTTCTCCGTACACATTCACTCCAACGGAATCAAATTCGTATCGTTTAGTTGCAACAAAATCTGGATGCAACGAATATTATTACGCTTCGGTTGCAGTTAGTTCTACACCTACTGCCATAACGGTAAGTCCAACATCTGCAATAAGTTGTTTGGGAGAAGTTGTGCAACTTTCCGTAACAGGTGGCGGAATTATTCCTCCAATTGCAATGTCTGAGAATTTTGATCCTGGACATACAATTCCGTGGTTAACGTACGCAAGTGTTACAGGGGGTGATGCAAGAGATGCATTATGGTCAATTGCAGACTCTACCAGTCCATTTTACCCTAGCTGGAACGGTACTTCCCCTTTTGCGGTTGTGGATAGTGATCTGTATGGAATATTTAATGGATTTGGATATACGATTACGAGTAGTCTTAATTCTCCTCCATTTAGTTTGCAGGATTATAACACACCTATAAATTTAACTTTTACCCATTACTACGAGCAGTATGGAAGTCAAATAGGAACCGTAGATATTTCTACAGACTCCGGACTTACTTGGACTACTCTAAAAACATATACTGCTACAGTTGGTTCTGCTGCTAGTTTCGCATCAGAAACTGTTAGTTTGAATTCATATATTAATCAACCAAATGTTAAAATTAGATTTAATTATGTTGGTACAGATGATTATTGGTGGGCAGTAGATAATGTGGTAGTTCAAGGCGTGCCGAAAGCAACCATAGTAACTTGGTCGCCTACAACTAGTTTATATACCGACTCTAATGCAATGACCGCTTATGTTGGAGGGAATACTTCATCGGTATTTGCTTCCCCAACTGCTACAACAACTTACACAGTATCTGCGGCAACAAGTGTAGGATGCCCTTCAACTAATCAGATAACAATTACCAGAGGGGATAAAGGTTGGAACCGTACTGTGGGAAATGACTGGAATAATAACGCAAACTGGTTACCAAATGGAATTCCCACTTTAAGTCATTGTGTAAATATTCCTTCAAATACTGTTAAGCCGATAGTTTTAGCAGGAACAGATGCCTTCGCAAAAAATCTTACTGTACAATCGGGTGGAAACTTGACGATAAAAGGAAATCTAACCGTGGCTGACTTCGTTAACAATGAAGGATTGGTAAGTGATTTAGTGATATCTTCAGATGCAAATCTTATCCAAATCAACAAAAATGCTCCAAATTTCGGAACTATGACAGCAGAACGAACAATTACAGGATTACAAAACAACCCCGGAACAAAAGTGGATTATGTCTACTGGAGTTCACCAGTGTCTGGGCAGCAAACCAAAGGACCAGGCGGTTTTTCTCCGGGAACACCAAATGACCGTTTCTTTTCGTACAGAGAATCGAATGACCGTTTTTATGAAACAGGAGATCTCAATTTTGTAAATGGAAAAGGATATGCCGTTCAGGCGGTTAATGGTTTCAGTGATTTTAAATTTAAAGGAACTCCAAATAATGGCGATATTAGCTACAATTTAGCGTTTACCAATGCAGCACATGGTTATAATTTGATAGGAAATCCTTACCCTTCAAATATTGATTTTGAACAACTGCACTCTGGTAACTCATCATTAATTTGGGGGACGGCTTGGTTCTGGACCAACAATGTTTACACTGCAACGCAGATGGGTTCTGGATATAATGGAAATAATTATGCAGTATTTAATGGAAGTGGAGGAGTATCTGCAACTTCACCTTATGGTGGTGGTATAAAACCAAATGGTATTATAAAAGTAGGTCAAGCGTTTATCGTGCAGGCAAAAGTAGGCGGATTGTTGAATTTCAAAAATAGTTATGGTAATGATTCTTTCAATGTTGCTCATGATTTAAGAGTGAGTACAGCAGGAGATTTCTTCTCTAAGAATGGTGTTGAAAAAAATAGATTCGCTATTAAACTTCTTTCGCCTTCGCAATTATCTAATTCACAACTGATCGCTTATGTAGAAGGTGCTTCCAATAATTTTGAGCAAGACTATGATGCAGAAGCGTTTGGTCAAAGTTCAGATCTATTCTACTCTGTACTGAGTGATAAAAAATTACTAATTCAGGGTCGTGATCAAAATTTTACCACAGAAGACAAAGTACGATTAGGTGCAAATTTCTTTCAAAACGGTTCTTATACGATTACGGTTGATCAAGCAGAAGGAATCTTCAATGGCACTCAAAATATCTATCTTAAAGATAAAGAGACCGGAATTGTCACCAATCTAAGTCAGGGTTCTTACACGTTCAACGCAGCTAAAGGTGATAACTCGGGTCGGTTCGAAATTATCTACAAACCTGAAACCGTTCTTGCAACGCAGGGAACTACAAAAGAGGAGCTGCTCGTCTACCGCAATGGGAATGACTTTGTGGTGAAATCCCAAAATAAGGAAATCACAACGCTCGAAGTGTATGATACTGCGGGACGACTCATCTACGCTTTGGAACCGAAGAAGACCGAGGCTGTGATCCCGGCTGAAAAACTTTTAAACAGCGTTTATATTTTGAAGATCGATAGAAACGGAGAAATCTCAACAAAGAAAATTATTAGATAAAATATGAAATTTTACTCTCCAAAAGCCGGCTTTTTGTCCGGCTTTTTAATTTGCTGTCATTCTCAGGTATCAAATTGAAATGTTAGAAAAGTACGTAAGTCGAAAGTACAAATCATACAGGAATTTTCGAATTAGTATTTAAGAGCATTTACTTGATAGGATCCTTCTGTCTTCCTTTTTTATATTTTGAAGATCTTTTAATCTGGAAAGCACATAAGTGAAAATTTTGAAATAATGGATATTGCTGCAAACTATTTTTCTTATATTGAAGTTTCATGAAGCATATTAAATTCAGTTTGATAGTTATCAATATAAATTTTTATTTAAAAGGTGTTTTGACCCGTATATTTTTCTTTTCATCGCTGTAATTTTGTCTTAACACAAAAACTCAGATGATGAAAACAATTTTACACTTGTTAAAAAGCAGATATCTGTTGTTCAGCTTTTTATTTTTTCCTCTAGCTTTTTCTTCGCAATCTACAATTGCTACCTATCAATTTCAGGATAATTTACTTGCAGACGAGGTTGGTCAGACACCTCTAAAGTATTTTAATTCAAGTAACGTACAGCTTACCCCGCCGGTAGGTTCAGTTAAATATGTGAATCAATATGCATTTTTCGGCGGAAGCCGAATGCTCGAAACAAATGATAACGGATCCTATATTCAGGTTAATTTGAGCACCGTTGGGCTAAATAATATTAATATCTCTGTTACGGGCGAAATGTTAGAGAGTTTTTTTGGCAGCAGAGAAACGGGAAGATTGTCTCTGTTTGTAGACTATACAGGAACCGGTTCAAGCTTTGGATCTAGCTTACTTAATATTGATCTCGATACAAATAGTGGTTTTCTGGGGATTTATGACGCTGACACCAAAAATTTCACTTTGCCGGTCGCTGCAGATAATAATCCCAATTTACTGATTAGGATCAAAGTAGCCGGTTTTAATGGGCAGCCTTCTTTAATTGGACAAATTAGGTTTGATAATTTGGTAGTGACCAGCAAAAGTCCAAAAATTAATATTTTCGGTTATAATACATCTAATGCTTTACAATCTCTTCCAGTAAATGCACCTGCTGCCACATTATATGGAACTGATTTTGGAATTGTTATTACAGATGACCCGAATGAAGCTGCTAAAACTTACAGGATTAAAAATACTGGTGCTGAAATATTGCAAATATCAAATATTTCTTTTTCAGGAATAAATGCCGGCGATTTTTTATTTGTTCCAAACCCTACGGTATTACCAATTCCTGTTAATCCAATAAATTCTTTGCCGGCTAATGTCGGTGTTGGTGCGTTTAAGGAGTTTAGAGTAAAATTTAATCCCTCCGCTGATGGAAAACGTACCGCACAGCTAGACATTTATTCCAACGCAAATCCTTCTCCTTACAGTTTCTTTGTTGAGGGAAGAGGAGCGACTTGCAAAACGCAGGATCTAATATCAAGCAGCAATACCATGGAAGTATCACAGCCGCTTGACGGATTTTTAAATGCCACACTTGTTACCGGATCCTTTAATAAAATTGCAGGTACGGCACAACCAAATAGTCATGCGCCACTAAATTCATCTCAACTTTTTGCGCATAGCAATAATTATAATTTAAAATTATTTACCAGTTTTAATAATTCGTGGTACACAAGTGGCGGAAATGCCGTCGTAGATTTTGGACCGGTTGACATTACAACAGAAAGAGGTGTTTATATAGCATTTAACCTGGCTGCATTCTCTACCGCAATCAATACAGATTTCAAGAACAGCGACTATGTGGAATTACAGGTATTAAAACCCGGAACTACAAACAACTGGTCCTCTGAATTGAAAATTTTAGCTGATACATCTGGTAATAATTTAATTGATGATGATACAAGATATTCTTTTGCTGGTGGTGCTACAGCTTCTACTTTCTACGACGGGGACAATTCCGCTCAATTATTTACAAATGGGACCGGGATCAATAATAAATACGCAAAAATTGAATTAAAATTACCTGGAAGCTCTAATTTCCAGAACCTGACTTTTAGAATAGTTGCTAGTAACAGCGGGAGTAATAAATTATGGCTGATTGATGATGTTGCGGTATATTCTGCAAATGCAGTGTTTAGAAAATGGTCTTCAATTGGGTGGCAAAATGCAGCGAATAATCCGGCGGGTGCTCCGAATAAAAATATCAAGGCTGTCATTGATTTTCCATATACTACATCTGCCAATGGTGATCTCACCGCTTGTGAATGTGAGGTAAATCCAGGTAAAAGCGTTATCGTGAATCCAGGTGGACTTATTACTTTACAAACCAAATTAACCAACAACGGAGCATTTACTATAGAGAGCGACGGTAATCTTCTGCAAGTTGAAGATGATGCTGTTAATACCGGACAAATTATGGTACAACGCAGTGTTACCGATATGAATAATATTCCTGCAAAAATGGATTATGTCTATTGGAGTTCACCCGTTGCAGGCCAAAATTTGCACAGTTTTTCTCCAGGAACACCAGCAGCCAATATTCTGCAGTACAAAGAAGCCACAGATTATTTCGTTACAAGCTATGATGGAGTTTTCAAACCCGCAAAAGGCTATGCGATCCGGGCAGAAACTGGTAATAATCCAGATACGGGAAGTCCATTTGTGAACGGTTACAACAAAGTTTATAAATTTACAGGAATACCGAATAATGGCGTTTATCCGCTTTCAATTACCCGCTCCGCGAACACGGTTTCAGGTTCAATTACGACAGTTCACGGTTATAATCTAATTGGAAATCCATATCCGTCCAATATTAATTTTGATGAATTGTATAATGCAAATCAAAGTAAAATTTATAAAACCGCATGGTTTTGGACAAACGCCGTGAATGAGCCTTCACAGGGCGGGTCTAATTATGGTGGAAATAACTATGCAGTTTATAATGGTACAGGTGGGAATCCTTCTACAAGTCCAACAGGTTACGCAATTCCAAATGGAATCATCAAAGTAGGTCAAGCCTTTATTATACAAAGTAAAGGTACTGAAGGTTCATCGGCCATCTTAAATTTTCAAAACGCGTATGGTAAAAATAAAATTTTAAGAGTTGCTTCTACCGGTACATTTTATCAAAAAGGCTCCGAAGCCAAGAATCGTTTCTGGTTGAAAATGATTTCTCCCGACGAACTGGTGAACTCCCAGTTAGTAGGTTATGTTGATGGCGCTACCGATGATTTTGAAAAAGATTTCGATGCCGAAGCTTTTGGCTTAAGTTCTGATCTTTTCTATTCTGTTTTAGATGAGAAGCGTTTATTAATACAAGGGAGATCTGCTGCGTTTAAAAAAGAAGATCATGTAATTTTGGGGGCTAATTTCTTTGCGAGCGCTAATTATACGATCGCCCTGGAACAGCCGGAAGGTATTTTTGCCAACGGTCAGAATATTTATTTAAAAGACAATCAAACCGGCACCATCACTAATTTGAATGAGGGGCCTTATACCTTTACTGGCAATGCTGGAGAAAACACGGGCAGATTTGAAATTATTTATGAACCACAAACGGTCTTGGTTACAAACAGCGTAGTGAATGATCAGGTAATTGTATATCGTGACCGAAACAATTTTATTATTAAATCCCCGAAAGTACTCGCTAACGTTGAGGTTTATGATATGTCTGGCAAACTTTACAAGGTTTTAAAACCCAATAGTACAGAAGCCATCTTAGACGCCTCATTAATGGCAAACGGAATTTATGTGCTTATGATCAGATCCATTGATGGAGATGTAATCAATAAAAAAATCTCAAAATAACATTTTTAAAAATCTTCTTCGGAGGATTTTTTTTCGTGCAGAAACATTTACTTTAGTAAAAAATGTTTCGCCGTTAAAAATATTATTTGGATTTAACATAATATTAAATTACGCTACCTTTAAATAGGAAATAAAGACCTTATATTAATAATAGTTAGTGTATTTTTATGCAATGTTGCATAATTTTAATATATCAACAAAAGAAATGTTGTAAATTTGTCGTCAACAACAAATGATGCAAACAAATTTATTTTTTTTGGTTCCTTCTAGGAACCAGTATTTTACCGTACGGTTTATCTACAAATCTTTTCAAAAATATTTGCTGGCGGCTTTTTTAATGCTAAGCTCGGTGGGAGTTTGGGGGCAGGCAACTCTTCCAGTGGATCGTTCAACTTGGAATGTTACAACACCAACAGGTTGGACTGATTTTGGAACAGGTTCATATAATTCGTCATTTGCTTGTTCAGGAAATAACGGAGGGAAATTAGATGATTCGAATGATTATTATCAAGTTTTTTTTTCTGGCGTACCAAACCAATTAACTTACAATTTAAAGATATCGGCAAGTGCAACAAGCAGTTTGTTAGTTCAAGAATCAAATAATGGTTCGACATGGACTACCATTTATAATCATACTGCTATACCAACAATCTGTACAAGTTATAGTATTTCATTAAATCCGTTAACGAGATATGTTAGATGGACCTATTTTAAAGTTACTGAAAATGTTACTATTGATGACGTGAACATTACTGGTTTAGTAGAACCCTCCTCAATAAAATCAGGCGACTGGAATGCAGGTTCAACTTGGTCAGCAGGAACAGTTCCTACAGATACAGATAATGTTACAATTTCAGCAGGCCATATTGTTTATAATGAAACATCTCCCATAGTAAGAAATGGAAACACGCAAGTAAACGGAGCGTTTGAATTAAGAAGTGGTGGATATGCTTCTGGGACCGGAGTTTTTATCTACGCGCCAACAGGTTCATTAAATTTTAATATAACAAGTAGTTATGATGTAAATAATACAGATGTTTATTGGCCAACCGCAAACGGTCCCTTCAACGTAAATGTTATAAATGGTGGAATACTTTTAAACGCAGGAGCAGACAGAGTAGTAAACGGAATTTTTTCTGCTGCAAATTCTGGTCCTATTATAAATATTTCATTTCCAGCTGCCACTTTAACTTTAAATGGTACATGTAAAATAAATACGGGAGGTTCATTTGGCTCTTCGCCGATTTTTGGTGCAAGTTCAATTTTGCTATATAATTCTGGAACAAATCCTTACAATAGGGGATTAGAGTGGTCTCAAAATGGAGCTGGTGTCATTGGAACAACACCAGGTTACCCAAATAATGTTCAAGTAAGTAACAACACAGTATTAAATTACCCAAACGGTACACCTTTAAATAAAACAGTGGCCGGAAATCTGACTATAGATAGTGGCAGTAGTTTTTACATGAATTATGGTGGAGGTGCTGCGGGAGGGACGTTAACTGTTGCAGGAAATATTCTAAATAATGGGAATTTTACATTAGGAAATGCAGTAGGTGATGATTTACGGTTACACGGAAATTTCACAAACACAGGAATCTTTAACGCAAAACAAAGAACAGTGTTTTTTAATGGTACAAACTCACAAAGCATTACTGGTGTAACTACATTTGATTATTTAACGATAAATAATGCAGCAGGTGTTACGCTAGCAAGTCCAGTCATCAATACTTTCACTTTAGATTTCACTCAGGGGAAATTAACTTTAGGAGCAAATGATTTAACCATCGGAAGCGGAGGAACAATTGTTAATGCAACTTCTGCAAAATATGTAGTAACCAATGGAGCAGGACAGTTGAAAAGAACAGTAGGAGCAGGTAATACCTTGTTTCCAACAGGAAATATTTCTTATAATCCGATTACGTTTAATAACGCTGGAACCTCCGATATATACGGAGTTAAAGTTGTGAATACTGCGACAGCAGGAGCAGACCCTACGAAAACAGTAACAAGACAATGGGTTACTACCGAAGCGCTTGCTGGCGGAAGTAACCTGGCAGTAATTGCACAATATAATACCGGCGAGACGGGCGCAAACTATAATTCAGGAACGAATCCTTTTATTGGACATAATAATGGTTCTGTTTTTACACAAGTTGCTGCAACAATAGTTGGAGGAAATCCTTTTACGGCAAGTTCAAATACCAATTTTAGTCCTGCCGATTTAACCACAGGAACACAGTATTTCGCCATCGGAAAAGATAATGGATTAATTTCTATACCTGCAAAATATACCGTTTCTAATATTACTCCAACTTCACCGATTGCAGGTTCTGGCTTTAGTGCAACAGTAACTGTGCAAGATGGTTATAATTTGGCTTCTATAGTTTCTTCAAATTCAATTTTCAATTTAACAAGTAATGGAAATGCTGGTACAATTGCGGGAACAACAACGGGAACAATTGTGGCGGGTACAAATTCTTTGGTGGTATCAGGAATTATATTACCGAATGCGGGAACAGCAGTAACACTCACCGCAACAAATTCTTCGGGATTATCTTTAACCACAGGAACAAGTGCGACATTTACTGTTTTGGGAGTGGCGGCTAAATTAGCATTTTCGGGAGTTCCTGCAACAGGCATTGTGGGAAATAATTTGGCATCGTTTACGGTTAGGGCTTTAAGAGCAGATGATTCTTTAGATCCTAATTTTACAGGAACGGTTATGATTGCCAAAGCAAGTGGAAGCGGAACATTGTCCGGAAACTTAAGCGTTGCAGCAGTTGGCGGGATTGCAACATTTAATACTGTACAATTTGATGGAGCAGACACGTACACGATAACGGCAACTTCGGGTAGTTTAGCTTCAGCTACGAGTGGAAATATTGCTATTACGCCAAATCCAGCAAACGCCTTTTTCCGTAGTAATGCCGCGACAGGAAACTGGAATGCTCCCGGAAGTTGGGAAAGTTCAGCAAATGGAAGTACTGGTTGGACTACAGCGACTGTCTCTCCAACTTCCACGGCGAATATGATAGCGATTAGGAATGGGAATAAAATAACAATCAATACTAATGTCACCACAGATCAGTTGGTTATTTCAAGTGGAGGACAATTAACTGTTGATTCAACTATTGGCAAATTAAATATCAGCGATGGAGTCGGATCAGATGTAGATATTCAGAGTGGAGGTATTTTACAGATAATTGCTATCGGACAATATCCTGATACAATAAATTTTTCAGCCAATTCTTCAATGAATGTAAATGGTAAAATATTAGTAGGAGATGGAATTACGACCAACGGAAGTGGATATGACGAATTTGCCACGACTACTACAAGCCAAATAGTTTGGAATGACGGAGCAATTTTTGAATGGAATTCTAAAGGGAATTTTGCTTCAAGTGGCAAGACTTTTTTTCCAGGAGTTTCTTCCACAGTAACTCCAATTTTTAAAATAAGCACTGCGCTAACAGGTGTTGGCGGTGATTCTTTTACTACGATAAATGGTTTATTGCAACTAAATGGTGTTAATCTCAGTTGGCAGGGCGATGGCATAAAAACCTTTAGAAATGGTATAACCGCTAATAATTCAAATTCTATGATTGTAAATTCTGGCAGCGGAAAATGGCAAATCGGTAATGGTTCGGCGGGTAATGCTGAGATTGGAGGTGCAAGCGGAAATCTCACCTTAACAAATGCTAATGGAATTTCAATTAGACCCTTGAGTTATGCAAAGTTAAGCAGTACAACTAAATTAGGTACGAACACTAAATTTAGCGTGGAATCTGGGGCTACATTTGATTTTGGTTTCGATAATGCCAATGTAGCTTTAAACATCATTAAAGATGGTTCAACCGCTGGTCAAGCTTTTAATGCAGCACTGGGCAGTACTTTAAAAATTACATCTCCAAATGGTATTTCTAATGGCGCAAGTGTTTATACAGGAAATGTGCAGATTGGTGCTACAACCGCATCAAGAGTTTTTGATAAAGGTGTAACATTCCATTACATAGGCAGAGCAAATCAGGTGACAGGGAACGGTATTCCAAATCAGCTTACCAGTAAACTAATTGTTGACCTTGATACGCAAACCAGCACACAAGATGATTTAGAATTCAGATCTACGGCAACCACGACTTTTGGAACTGTTGCTGGGGTTAATGGTATTTTAGAGATCAGAAAAGGAAAAGTTCTTGATGAACCAGGAAGTGGATTCCGAAATTATAATGGAGTACTTGAAGATGGCGAAGATGCTACGCAGCGAGGTAATCTTGTGATGTCAGGCGGAAGATACGTAGTTTCTGGTACTGGAACTAAACCATCCTTATCTGGAAGTTATACGTTTTCTACCGGAACAGTAGAATTTACAGGAACTGCGGCCACAAAAATTAGAACAAGTTCAATTCCAAAACAATATTTTAACGTTGATGTTTCCGGTACCAATGTAGAAACCGGTGGGAAAAATTTTATTGTGAATAATTTGTTGCGGGTAACAGATGCAGCTGCGGTATTTACAGTACCTGAAATTGTTTCAGATGCTGATACTCCAAATATTGTTAATGCCAAAAAAGGGATCAGGGTTTTAGCCGGAAAAGCTATTTTTAAAAATAATTCAATTTTAATGCAAGATGTTGATGCTGATAACTTTGGGTACATAAAAATGGAACGTAAAGCAAATGTTCCCTCTATTCAATATAATTATTGGTCATCGCCGGTTAAAAATCAGGATTTATATAGCTTATATCCAGATATTCCTGCTAATACAGTAATGGTTTACAACTCTTTGAATGATAAATTTACTATATTACCTACAGCTAGCAATCCAAAGTCTATTTTTGGGAAAGGATATTCCATCAAGGGATCATCGACTATGGCTCCTGCGGTTAAGTCCATCTTTGTGGGTGAACCAAATAATGAGACAACAGCGGGAATAAAGACTATTTTATTATCAACATTAGGGAGTCATTATAATTTAATTGGTAATCCATATCCTTCTAACCTTAATATATTGTCGCTGTATAATGATGCAGCAAATACAGCACTATTTAACAATACCGATGAAACTCCAACTGCTTATTTTTGGGATAATACGAGTAATGGAGATTTATCACAACAAGGTTCCGGATATACTAATCAAAATTATGCGCAGCTGAATTTATCTAATGGAATGGGAACTCCTGCTCCAAGATTTTCCACCACCGGTAAGAAGCCAAACGGAATTGTTAAACCAGGTCAAGGGTTTATTATGAGAACTACAGGAACGGGTGGAAGTCTTACTTTTAAAAATATATTCAGAACAGCCGTGTCAAAATTTGGAGTCAATGATGGCGTTTATTATAAGGGAGCCAAAGAAAAGAATGATAAATTCTGGCTGACTTTAACTACACCCAATAAAATGAATATTGTCATCGCTTTTGCTTATAATACCGATGCAGAAGATTCTTTAGAGCGTTTTGATAGTAAAATATTTAAGGAAGCGGTAACAGAAAATTTCTACTCTTTAAGTTCAGATGCAAACAAACTGGCAATTCAAAGTAGAAAAGGAGATTTCAATTTGGAAGATAAAATTCCTTTGGGTGTAAAATCTTCTGCGACAGGTTTTCAAAAAATCAGCATTGATGAGAAGTATGGCGCATTTGAAAGTCAAGCTATCTATTTGAAAGATAAACTCCTTAACGTAATCACCAATTTATCCGCTGGATCTTATGAATTTACAACTGCAAAGGGAATCGAGGAAAACCGTTTCGAGATTATTTACAAACCGGAAACCGTTTTGTCAACAGACGATGGCAGCCAAGACCAGCTGCAGCTTTATCGGAATGGGGAATATTTTGTTATTAAATCCGACAAAGGAAATATAAGTGAAGTAGAAGTGTACGATACTTCAGGCAGGTTATATCAAACGATATCCGCTAATTCAAAAGAAGTGAAGATAAATAATTCAGGACTGCCATCGGGAATGTATATCTTGAAAATCAAAAGAGATAACGAAATAATTTCTAGAAAAACAATACGCTAAAATCAATTGTGCTTTGTATATTTGTCCACTAGTCACTGTTACTTTTTCATTTTTTGTAACAGATGTCTAAATTATCACGAAATAAATGAAAAGATTTTTTATATTATTATTGATTTCTCTCTTTACTTCTGTTATGGCGCAGCAGGGCAAAAACCGTTTTGAAGAAGAAGAGCAGTCTGGCTTGGGAAGAGCCACGAATGACACCAATAATAGTCTGGCGGATAATCCGCAAAATGGTCCGGGGAATCCTGGAGATACAGTGCCCATCGATAATTATATACCCGTTTTCATTATTACTGCAGTAGGAATTATCGTTTATCATACTAAGAAAAGTAAAATGCGGTCTGAAACTAGTGATCATTAAAACAATGATTTCCAGAGAGTTCGGTTCTGTATTTTTCTTTGTTTATTGAATTAGGTGACTTTCTAAATTGGCAGCGCCTTTACTTTTCTGCATCTACAAAATTCCTTTATTTTTAAGGTTCTTCTCTATATTTTTATGGACAGAGAAATAGATATTTTGAATCTGCGTGATGATACATTAAAAGACGATATAAACGTTTTTGTCTCAAAACATAAAAGAATACAAGTCATTTTTATCGGAAATCTATACATGACGTGAATTAAGGTAATATGAGTAAGGAAACTTCCGAACGGCACGAAAATTCTGTCTTATAAGATAGTATAAAAGTTTGGAAAAAGTTTTCAATAATTGAAACTTCACAACTTTGAAAAATTTATTGGCCATTATTTTTAACGATAGGAATGAATATCATTTTGGATGTTTGTGTGCATCACCATAACTTTCACATGTTCCAATCTCCTAGACGCATAAGGAAAAATATGCAACGAATTACTATCATATTAATTTCATAATAACTATCTGATTATCAATATAAATATAGAAATTGCTGTAGGTCGCATTATAATTTTATGTGTTCGAATATAAAATAGAATAAATAAAATTTTGAAATATTTAAGAAAATAGATTCTCTAAATCTTCGACGTGACAGAGTAAACTGTAATTTTTTTAAAGAAATCTTTCTAAATTTTATTTATTCTAAGTTTTTATAGCTCTGAAAATTTTCAGAAATTGGATAATAAATCTGTAGATTCAAAAGATTTCCGTACCCAACTTAAATAAAAAGTTTGTATTACTATTTAATTACTGTCAAAGTATAATAGTCAAATCTTATTAATAACTTCTCTTCATTGATTTTAAATTAAAAAATTCTGAAGAAAATAGAAATTTATTTCAGTAAAATAATCACTAGTTACGTCGAACTTTAAAGCATTTTTATTCCTAATAATAAAATACCATTCTTTTTTTTGTAAATTTGCGCGAAATTATATTCGAGATCCTGACGAAAGATATTGTCGTCGATTTTTATACCCACTTAACCTTCCCTTTAAAATGAATTACCGTAAAAGATTGAATACCAGAATTTATGGTGGTGATAATATGATGAACCTTTCTGATGTAAGATATCTTCCCAGATGGATTATTCTGATGATTGACATCTTATTAGTTTTTTGCGCTACCTTTTTTTCCAGTTATATTATCGAGAGAATAAATTATAATACGAAAATTTTCTACGATGATATACCGATGTATGTTTTGATTCTAATCGTGAACGTAATTTTTATGTTTGTGTTTAAAACCTTCGCGGGAATAATCAGACACTCCACTTTTATTGACCTGTTTAAAATTTTACTTGCCACATTTTGCAGTACATTAACCATTACCGCAATTAGCTATACGTACTACATGATTAGCGGATTCAAAATGCTAAGCGCTCATATTCCATTTTTTGTTTTATTCTTCGCCTCCTCATTTATGATTCTCTTTCTCTTCCGTCTTTTTGTAAAAGAATTTTTTCATAGTCTTCGGGAATTTAGAAGAAGTACCTTAAAAAAAAGAATTTTAGTTTTAGGAATCGATGAGACTTCTATTGCATTTGCGAGAGCTATTTTAGATAACGCAAATCTACCTTATCAAGTCGTAGGATTTTTAACACAACGTTACGATTCTAAACGCGCGAAACTTTTAGGAAAACCGATCTATAGTAAAGAGAAAATTGAGAAAAGTGATAAAGAATATCTGGCTTTAGACGGAGTGTTGCTTGTGAAAGAGACTATGACGAAAGAGGAAATGAATTCTTGGGTGAATCTTTTTCTGGAAAAAGATCTGGAGATCTTTAAAGCACCAACCTTACAAAAAGTGCGCGGTAATGATTTGGTCGGCTCCATCCGGAGTTTACAAATTGAAGATCTACTCAACCGAAAACCTATTAAAATTGAAAATACAGATGTCATTAAGAGACATCATAACAGGACTATTTTAATTACAGGGGGCGCCGGATCTATTGGGAGCGAAATCGTTCGTCAGGTTTCGCAGTTTAATCCAGAGCTTATTGTAGTGCTGGATCAGGCGGAAACCCCCATGTACGAAATAGAGATGGAAATGAGAGAAAAATTTCCACACATCAGTTTTAAATTTGTTTTGGCAGATATTTCGTGTGCAGAACGGATGGAGATGATCTTTCAGAAATATCAATTCTCTATGGTTTATCACGCTGCTGCCTATAAACATGTTCCTTTGATCGAAGAAAATCCACACGAGGCTATTCTGGTAAATATTGCAGGCACCAAAAATCTGTCTACAATGGCAAGTAAATATAAAGTCAACAGATTTGTAATGATCTCTACAGATAAAGCCGTGAAACCTACCAATGTAATGGGTGCCTCTAAAAGAGTAGCGGAACTTTTTGTACAGGCACTTCAAAATTGCGAAGGCAACACGACCAAATTTATTACGACGCGTTTTGGAAACGTTCTAGGATCCAACGGGTCTGTAATTCCACATTTTAAAAAACAAATTGAAGCCGGTGGACCTGTTACGATTACCCATCCTGATATCGTACGCTATTTCATGACCATTCCGGAAGCTTGCGAACTGGTTCTTCAGGCAGGAACCATGGGAAAAGGTGGTGAAATTTTTGTCTTCGATATGGGTGAACCGGTTAAAATTGTGGATCTCGCTCGCAGAATGATTAAACTGTCTGGCTTCGATCCGGAAATCGATATTAAAATTGTTTACACCGGTCTTCGTCCAGGAGAAAAACTATATGAAGAGCTTTTGAGTGATAATGCCACCACTATGCCTACTCATCACGAGAAAATAATGATTTCAAAAGATCCTTTAATGAATTTTGAGGACATCGATTCTTTTACAGATCATATCATTAAAGTGGCCTTAAGCAGCGAAAAAATAGAAGTTGTGCAGGTTTTAAAAGATATCGTTACAGATTTTAAAAGTAATAATTCTATTTATGAAGTTTTGGATAAGTAAGATAGAATTGTATATTTGCAAAATTCCTATTTAAACGGTATCAAATGAACAAATTTATATATCTATTCTATTTTTGCGTTCTTCTTTTGTTAACTTCCTGCAAGACAAAACAAAAAGTTAACGAATTTAACTACCTTCAAAATGCAGAGGAAATTGCTATAGAAACTTCTAATAAAACTTCTGTTCCCACCGTGCAAGTAGGCGATCAACTTCTTATATTGGTTACTGCTAAAAATATGGAGGTTGTGAAACCTTTCAATCAGAACTATTACTCTTCAGAAAATTCAATTACTCCCGCTCCCTCTGCTAATGCTAATACATCGGAAAAAACATATCTCGTTAATTCTGAAGGCAATATTGATTTCCCTACATTAGGAATGATCAATACTACGAACAAAACTTTGGAAGAATTGAAGATTGAAATGGTGAACAGAATTTCTGCATATGTTAAGAATCCTACCGTTACGGTAAGATTAGCCAATTTTAAAGTTACCATTTTAGGGGAAGTGTCTAGACCTGGGCAATATACATTAACTGAAGTTGATCCTACTATTTTGAATGCTTTGGGTATGGCAGGAGACTTAACCATGTATGGTAAAAGAGATAATGTACTGGTCGTTCGAAATGTTGATGGAGAAACCATTAAACAACGAATTAATTTGATGGATGCTTCGTTTATTAATTCTCCATTTTATAGAGTAAAACAAGGTGATGTTATCTATATTTCGGCAAATCAAACAAAAGAGAAGAGTGCCCGTCTGGATCCAAATACAAATATCTACATTGCTGTTGCAGGAACTATTATTGGTTTAGCCGGAATTTTCATTACTATTTTCAAAAAATAACTTTACAAGATAAAATTAATGAGCCAAATCTCAAATGCTAAAGGTAAAACTTCGGAGGATCTTAATGTGAAGGAAATGCTTAAACCCTATACCAAGAAATGGCTATGGTTTGTGTTTTCTGTCTTTGTCACAGTAATTTTAGCTTTTTTATTCTTAAAAGTTTCCTCTCCTGTTTATCAAATTGACTCTACGGTATTAATAAAAGATGCAAAAAAATCTCCAGGTGGTAACTTAAGTATGCTCTCTGACATAGGTGGTTTCGGTAATATGTCTACAAGCAGCATCGAAAACGAAATAGAAGTTTTCCGTTCCAAAAAATTAATGAAAGATGTTGTGACAAGTCTTAATCTCCAGACATCTCTTTATGCGGAAAAAAGCTTAAAAAAAACATATCTCTTTGGTGAGAACGCACCTATTTTAGTACAGGTAATAAATGAAAAGGAATATGATGAACCGATAAAAAAGCCTATCGATATCAGAATTGAGGGTGATAAGATCACCTTATCTTCTGAGGAATTTCCAGGTATTATTGTAACTACATATAATAAAACTATAAGTCTTCCGTACGCGAATATTATGATTCGAAAAAATCCACTTGTAAAACAGCACAAGATTAAAGATTTAGGAGATTTGAAATTGAACTACTCGACAGTAGATGGAGCCGTTACTGATTTCCAAAAAGCAACCAACGTGGAGCTAGTTGACAAGGATGCAACAGTAATAGGACTTAGCATTAGGTTACCCAATAAAGAGAAAGCAAAAAGTTTAATTAACAGCCTGGTGCAAGCATATAATAATGATGCTACTAATGATAAAAATTCTGAATCTAAAAAAACAAAGGATTTTATTGATGAACGAATTTCCATTATTTCTAATGAGTTGGGAGATGTAGAATCTCAGAAAGAAACATTTAAACAGGCGAATAAAATTACTGATATACCGAGTGAAGCCGCACTAAGCTTAGGAAAAGCTGCAACAACAAGACAGAAATATATAGAAACTGAAACGCAAATAAGTCTCGCAAACGATTTAATTGGATATATGTCTAAAATAGGGGGAAATCAAACGCTCCCATCTAGTGTGGGCTTAAGTAATCCAACAGCTTCCGCTAACATAAATGCTTATAACCAGTTAATCCTGGAGAGAAATAATCTTTTAGAAAATGCTACCCCTGAAAATCCTGTAGTAGCTGATCTTACAAAGCAAATTACTAATTTACGATCATCTGTGATGGATGGTTTAGTTAAATACAAAGTGGCTCTGCAGATTTCGATGGGCGATATAGAAGCGGAACAAAATACAGTTACTGCTAAAATTTCCAAAATACCTGCACAGGAAAAAATGTTTAGAAGTATTGAAAGACAACAGCAAATCAAAGAAAATCTTTATTTATTGTTGTTAGAAAAGAGAGAAGAAACAGCGATCAATCTAGCGATGACTGCACCAAAGGCTAGAATACTAGATTCAGCTTATGCATCCGAAAAGCCAGTATCTCCAAAAAAAATGATCACAATGGGTATGGCTCTGTTACTTGGTCTTTTATTGCCTTTTGGATGGATTTATCTGAAAGAGTTATTCAATACTAAAATCACTTCAAAACATGACCTCGAAAAACTATCAGATGCACCAATTATCGGGGAATTACCTCGGATTCTAAAAGGACAGGGCGAAATTGTCGAAATTAATGATCTTTCTCCCATGGCGGAAGCTTTTCGAATTATTATTACCAATTTGAATTTCATGTTGCCGAAAAAAGAGTTTGGTAAGATCGTATTTGTCACGTCTACGATTAAAGGAGAAGGTAAAACTTTTGCATCCCTCAATCTCTCTTTAACTTTAGCATCTCCGAATAATAAAGTAGTTATTATAGGTGCAGATATTAGAAATCCGCAATTGCAGCGCTATAATCCATCAAGAAAAGGTTTAGATGGTTTAACAGAATATTTATATAATGAAAGTGAAAAATTAGAAGATATTATTCATGTATCTACTTTTAACCCGAATTTAGATGTGATTTATTCAGGAAGCATCCCTCCAAACCCAACTGAACTTTTAACCAATGGCCGATATAAGATCTTAATCGAAGAATTAAGCAAAGTTTACAATTATATAATTATAGATACTGCTCCATTAATGTTAGTTACAGATACTTTTTTATCTGCAGACATGGCAGACGCAACCATATATGTTACCAGATCTGAATTTACAGAAAATCAGTTGATTGATTTCGCAAATAAACAGATTGAATCCAAAAAAATCAAGAATGTAGCTTTTGTTCTTAATGATGTTAGTAAGAGTAATTTTGGATATGGAAATAAATACGGATATGGTTATGGAACACAAGAAAAAAATTGGTTTCAAAAGCTAAAGGATAAATTTTAATTCATTTTAATTTAAAACTTTACAGAAAAATTAATAAGATTTTCGTTTTCATTTTTTTTAAATAAATTGTCAAAGATAAGCGATATCGCATTTTACCTTTTTAAATGCTTAATATAGGATCTAGAAGTATAAAAGCAAATTATATTCTCAATGTTTTGAGAATTGCATCTATTGCTCTTATCAGTATTTTTACAATTCCACACGTTAGTAGAGTTTTAGGACCTGATAATTTAGGCAAGGTAGAATATATTTTTACGATCATTAATTATTTCGTATTATTTTCAGGTTTAGGAATTCCAATGTATGGAATAAGAGAGATTTCTAAATGTAGAGACAATCCCAGAGAACGAAATAAGGTTGTTTTAGAACTTTATCTGATCTTGTTTGTTACTACAATTATTTCTTATGTAGGAATTGCCTTTATTTACCAATTGAGTTATTTTCAGGAATACAAAGATTTAATACTCATTATGTGCAGTATGGTCTTCTTAAGTAACATTGGCGCAGAATGGTATTTTCAGGGAACAGAAAATCAGCTTTTTATTACTATTCGAAATGTTATATTAAGATTAATTGTATTCGCCTTAATTATATACCTAATTAATACAAGTTCAGACTATAAAATTTATGCATTTTTAATGGTATTTGCAACATTCGGTGCTAATGTCTTAAACTTCGCTATTATCTTTAAAGGTGTATTAAAAGAAAAGTTTAATAAAAATGAATTAGATATTAAAAGGCATTTGAAGCCTATTTTGATTATTTTTGTTGCTACTATATCTGTTAATATCTACTTGCAACTAGACAATCTATTGATTGGTAGTATTTCTGGGGATCGATACGTGGGCTATTATGCCATTGCGAACAAATTAATAAGATTCCTGATCTCTTTCATTACAATTATTGGATCTGTTTTATTACCTAGGGTTTCATATTTATATATTAATGATAAAAATCTTTATCATGAATATTTACGTAAAAGCTTTAATATTCTAGCGTTAATGTCTGTGCCGTTTACTGTTTTCTTTTTTGTGTATGCAGATAATATTATCCATTACATGGGAGGGGAGCAATTTACCGCGTCTATACTTACTATGAAAATATTGTCTCCTTTATGTTTTATTGTTAGTATGGCTTATTTCATGGGTTTTATTATATTGTATCCTCAAAATAAAGAGAAAATATATACCGTTGCTACTATAATTTCTGCTGTTTTCAGTCTGTGTGTTAATTATTTTGCAATCACCTATTATCAACAAAATGGCGCCGCCGTAGTTGCAGTCCTTTCGGAGTTATTAGCCATTGCAATCATGTTCTACTTCTTAAAAAAAGAAGAGTTGTTAAAAAACATGGTAGACCGTAATTTTTTAAAGATTACTTTAGCGGGCTTAGCAATGTTAATTTTTTCTTTCGGACTTAAAATGCTGATCGGGCAGAATATATTCTTATTTGTTCCCGTTGTGTTTTTTAGTTTTATGGTTTATTTGTTAGCGTCACTGGTATTAAAAGAGAAATTTTTATCAGAGCTCTTCAATTCGCTGCTTTTAAAAATTAAAAATAGAAACGCATAAAAATTTTTAATCATGAGAGACATTAATAAAAACAAATCCTATTTAATATAAAGTAATTTTTAATGTTGGTATTAGCGGTAATATTTTTATTTCATTTTTTAATCGGACAATTTTTAGACATTTCTAAAAATAAGTTAGCCAATTATTTGGTCAGCATTGCTCTGCTTGCTACAGTTTTCTATTTTACACTGGGCGTTACAGAAACTTCAGACAATTTCATGTTCCAATTTTTTTATGAAAATGACTGGGATAAGATAGATCCTATGTTCATTCTTTTGATGAAGATCATGAACTATTTTCATTTTGATTATCACGCTTTTTATCAGCTTCATTTGGTTATCTATACTTTAGCTTATTTCTTTTTTATCTCCAGATATACTAAAAACATTTTTTATGTATTTTTAGTATTCTTTGTGCTGTACTACGTTCCTTACGTAAATCAAATTAGATATTATTTGGCTTTTCCATTCTTTCTTCTTTCCATTCATTACTTTATTCAAAAAAGAAATTGGATTTTATTTACACTTTTTACAGTGCTTGCATTAACATCGCACTCCACCACGATCTTATTATATGGTTTTATTCCACTTTACTATCTTATCTCTACTAAATCCTATTTTAAGATATTATTTATAGCATCTGGAGTCACATTTATAGTGGTATTGGCTCTTTTCCAGCTAGGTATTGCTCAGGAAATAGAACATTTTGGCGATTATTTTGACAAAGGCATGACTAGCTCGGTAGCTGGCGGTTTTTTTAATGCAGTTCCCTATTTTATCTACATAACTTACCTATATATCATTGATAAGCGCTACCGGAAAAAATATCCTGATTTCGCCGAAGATAAAACCTACCTTTTATTAAGCAAATTTTCATTTTTCTGTATAATTTTTATTCCAGCTTCTTTCTTCATTCAGGTTTTAGGTCATCGTTTTGTATTTCCCTTTCTTATTGTTTGGATGATATTTTATTTATACACCATTCGCAACGAGCCTCCGAAACGTAAATTTTTCAGTTTTTTGATAGCAGGATTTGTTCATTTACTCGTTGCGTTCAGTATTTATATTTTATCCTTTTACGTGTTAGGTACGACATTTTACGAAGATGAATTATACAAATCGGTGCGTTCAATTGAATATTTTGATTTTATTTACTTCTTTAAATAATAATTTCCTAAGACACCACTATTTTAATTAGAGCTAATGCATAAAAAAATATCTATCATTATTGTTACCTACAAATCCCAGGTATACATGAATGACTGCTTGTATTCTATTCAAAATTTTTTAGATATTGAGGCATCAGATCTGGAAGTGATTATTGTAGACAACAGTTCTGGAAGAGATGCTGATGAAATGAAAATACTTTCTGAATCCCACCCTTTGAACAAAACCTTGTCCATTAGATATTTGCATAACGTGACTAATTTAGGATACGGCCAAGGTAACAATGTCGGTATCAAGGCGAGTAGTGGCGATATAATATGTATTATGAATCCCGATGTTAGATTTAGCACTCCTCTGCTTAAAGACGCAGTAGAGAAATTTAAATCGAAGCGGGTTGCATTAGTAGCATATAAGCAGTTAGGCGGATATAACTACTCCTTTTACATGAAGCCAGAATGTAGAAATAGATTTGTAACTTTTATCACTAAAATCGCAAACAAGGTTGATGTTTTTTTACCAAAGTGCTTTTATTTGTCTGGAGCTTTCTTTTTTGTAGATAGAAAAATGTTCGAAATGGTGAACAATTTTGACGAAAATATCTTTATGTATTTTGAAGAACCAGATATTGCAAATCGACTGCAAGATGCTGGTTACAAAATAAAATACGATAATTCAAAAACATATTTCCACTTAGTTGGCGATCGGGTAGAGTGGTCAGAAATAACCTTTGCGCGGGAAATGGATTCTTTACTCTACTATTTAAGTAAGTATGGAATTGATCAGAAAAAGTATTTAAAATCAATGCTTTCTGAAGTAAAAATAAAATTGAAAATTGCGCAATTCTTAAATGATAAAGTAAGAATAGATAATTTTAAAACTGAGATAACTTACCGGCAGAAACATTTAAATGACTCCAATTATAAATCTAATTAATGACAAAGAATAAAAATAAAGAAATTATCGCGATTGGTACCACCACTCAAAACAATAAAATGGTAAATGGTCAATCGATGATGTTCCAATTATTGGTGGATGAAATGCAGAAAGTAAATTTTACTCCGATCATCGTCGATTTTGGTCTTTCTTTTTCGGAAAAGTCCAATAATACAAGAGTTTCCGGAAAATTTAGTTACACGAAAATGATTGATAATGTGCTTGTATTAATCAAGTTTTACAAAGCTATATTATTTCACTCAAATGCACCTATTTACTTAAATACCTCGCAAAGTAAGGTTGGTTTTATACGTGATTTCATCATTATAAATTCTGCCGCATTTTTTAAGAGAAAGATTATTGCTCACCAGTTTGGCGCGAATTACACGAGATATTATGCGGAACAGTCTGCTGAAAACAAGGAACGCATTCGATCCACTTTACAAAAAACATACAAAGTTGTGGTAGAAGGAGACTATACCAAGGAGCAGTTTTCTTTTTTACCTAATTACAAGGAAAAAGTTATTTCCATCCCAAATGGCTTACCTGAAAAAATTGATATCACGAAAATTTTTCCAAAGAAAATTTTTCCAAATGAACCTGTAAAAATGCTTTATTTAAGCAATATGATTGAGTCAAAAGGCTTTTGGGATGTTTTAGAAGCCTTCAGGATCTTAGTAGTTGAGAAAAATCAAAATGTAACTATTGTTTTTGCGGGTAAATTTTTCGGAGATACGGAGGATACCAAGTTTATAAATCCAGAAGATGCTAAAAAAGCATTTTTAGATTTCATAGAGAGTCATAACTTAAAAGACAGAGTTACCTATTGCGGAAACGGTCTCTATGGAAAGGAAAAAGCTGAAGCATTTCTTAATGCTAATTTCTTTTTACTCCCAAGTTATTATATTAATGAAGGACAACCAGCTTCTGTTTTAGAGGCTTTAGCATATGGGTGTGTTCCTATAACAACAAAGCATAGATTAATTCCAATGATGGTGACAAATGAAAACGGTGCGTTTGTAAATCCCAAATCACCGCATGAGATTGCTGATAAAGTTGAAATCTTTATAAATAATCCCGATAAATATAATCAACATTCACAAGCTGCGATTCAGGATTATAATCATAAATTTACCGCGGAAAAATACATGTCACAAATAATTAAATTATTGAGCTAAAATGAATATTAAAAATAGAACGCTTCTTATAACAGGTGGTACAGGCTCTTTTGGAACTGCGGTATTGTGTAAATTTATTAATACCGATCATTTTAAAGAAATACGAATTTTTTCCAGAGATGAAAAAAAACAAGATGACATGCGCAAACAGTTTAATAATGATAAGTTAAAATTTTATATTGGAGATGTTCGAGATTACAGCAGTGTAGATTCTGTAATGAGGGGAGTAGATTACGTATTTCATGCAGCCGCGCTTAAGCAGGTGCCTTCTTGTGAATTTTTTCCTATGCAGGCTGTGAAAACGAATGTAGAAGGAACTCACAATGTAATTGATGCTGCCGTTAAAAATAAGGTAAAAAAAGTGATCTGTTTAAGTACAGATAAAGCAGCCTATCCTATAAATGCAATGGGGATTTCTAAAGCGATGATGGAAAAAGTAGCAATTGCCGCCTCCCGTAATGCGGGAGAAACAGTGGTCTGTTTAACCAGATACGGAAATGTGATGGCATCACGAGGTTCTGTAATTCCATTATTTATCAACCAGATAAAATCCGGAAATCCAATTACCATTACCGATCCGAATATGACCCGTTTTTTAATGTCTTTAGATGAAGCAGTAGATCTGGTACTGTTCGCATTTGAACATGGTAAACCAGGGGACTTATTTGTAAATAAAGCTCCTGCCGGAACGATTGAAAATTTAGCTTTAGCACTAAAAGAGATTTTTAAAGCCGATAATGAAATTCGAACGATCGGTACACGTCACGGAGAAAAGTTGTATGAAACTCTTTGCACGAGGGAAGAGATGATTAATGCAGAAGATATGGGAGAATTTTTTAGAATTCCTGCGGATAACAGAGATTTAAACTATGCTAAATATTTCTCCGAAGGAACTTATGAGATTTCTCATGTTGAAGAGTATCACTCTCATAATACCAACCAATTAGATTTAGAGGGAATGAAAAAGCTTTTTCTTAATCTTCCAATTGTGCGAAAAGAGATTCCGGAGTAAGATTGTGGTGAAGATGATGATCTAAAAAGTTTTCCGTAAAAATGCTTTAATTATTCGTTCTATGTAAATTTAAAACGTATAAAATACATTTATAAAATTAATAGTAAGTAGAGAAAAACATGTTCTCGCGACAAATAAAACATTTATGATAGTTGGAAATGGACTTTTAGCAAAAAGTTTTAGTGATTTTGATGATGACGAATTTTTAATTTTTGTTTCTGGAGTGTCAAACTCTTTAGAAACTAATCCGTTGGCGTTTAATCGGGAGGAAGATTTATTAAAAATATCATTAGAAAATCATCCAAAAAAAAAGATAATTTACTTTTCAACCTGCAGTATTTACGACAGTACCAAAATATTAAGTCTTTATGTTCTTCACAAATTAAAAATGGAGGCAATCATTAAAGAGAAAGCAGATAGATTTATCATTTATAGGGTTGGTAACGTTGTTGGAAAGGGCGGAAATAACAATACTCTTTTTAATTTTTTATGTCATAAAATTAAGAACAATGAAAATTTTAGATTATACAAGAATGCAAAAAGACCTTTGATTGATGTAGAAGATATTTCACTTTATTTTGATGCAGATAAACATAGGTCGCTTAACCAAATCGTTGACATCTCGTATCCTTATCAGTATTCTTTGCCGGAAATTGTGACCGCAATTGAGAATTATTACCAAATCAATTCTCTGCATACACCAGTTTGGGAAGGTGAGGAATATACAGTTTCATTTTCCAAGGAAATTGATCATTTTTTTAAAGATAAGGACCCTGTCCATTATCTTGCAGAAATGGTTAAAAAATATGCAGAATAATTTAAAGGATTAACACATAATTGTTGATCTAATCGGGAATACTTGGTAGAAATTTTGGATTATTACTCTTTAATTTAGCTTTAAGCCTCTCATTCTTTCTTTTGCCAAAATCGATAATATTCGAAGAATAATCATTTTTCTTTGAGAGGTAAGTTTGAGTATCGTCTATACTTTCATTGGAGCCCAAAGTTTTGTTATGAGAAAAATTATTATACTCAGATTTCCCTGCTAATTTCAGTATATTTTGGTTTTGTGCACTTAGTACATTAACCGCGAAAAAATTAGAAGTTATATCATTTCCTGTCGCATTATTTAAATATATGTTATTAAAATGCTGCTCAAAGTAATTGTTCTGCACAAAATTATTTGATGCATTATTGATCAAAATGCCGGTGCCTATGGTATAGAGATTTGTGTCATCCTCATTTTTTGCAGGTTCCAGAAGATGAGCAATATTGTTTTCAATCATATTATTATTCACGAAGTTAGCGTAAGAATTATTTTGGATTAAAAGGCCCAAAGCATTATTTCGAATTTCATTATTAGTGAGGTACGCACTCGTTGAAGTTTGATCGATTATCACTCCAATTCTATTGTTTTTTATAAAGCAGTTCGTAATAAAGTTGTAATAGCTGGACGATATTTCTATTCCACTCCAAAGAAATCCGTCTATATTACAATTCTCTATCCTATTTCTAATTCCTAAAATTTTAATTCCCACACTTTTTGGATTGTTCCTTTTCAGATCTTTCCATTCAAACGGGTTTTTGCTAAATTCAGGACCAGTAATTGTGAGATTTTTAATAGTGTTGTAAGCATTATTGATATCAGCTTCATTTTTATTGACTTCTAAAATTATAGCTTCGTGTTCATTTGTTAAAACATTTAGTACGGTTGAGTTTGCAGATTCTCCTTCCAAACTTATATACTTATTAAGGATGATAGGTTCTGTTAGAATGTAGTTACCCGTTGGTATGAGCAGCGTTATATGTTTTTTTTGAGTAGAGTACTTTTTTTTAATATCTGTTAGGGCTTTGTAAAAGGTGCTGCTGTTTTTTGCACTGCCGTAGGATGAAAGATTCACCGTTTGGCTTTTTACAGATATTCCAAGGATTAAAAAAAATGACAGCAATATTTTTCCCATATTAAATAATTAGAGATTAAACTTAGCAAAAAAAAATTAAATTTAGTACTTTTGCCTCTTAAACTATGAAAAAACTAAAAGTAGCGACAGTTCTTGGAACGCGCCCCGAAATCATTAGACTTGCAGAATGTATTAAGCTTTGCGATCAGTTCTTTGAACATATATTAATTCATACAGGCCAGAATTATGATTATGAATTAAACGAGATTTTCTTTGAAGATTTAAATCTTAGAAAGCCTGACATTTTTCTAAATGTTGCAGGTAAGCATTTAGGGGAAACAATTGGAAACGTAATTGCAAAGTCGTACGAAGTGTTGGCTATAGAAATGCCAGATGCGCTGTTGGTTTTGGGTGATACAAACAGTGTTCTATGTACAATTGCGGCAAAAAGATTAAAAATCCCAATTTTCCATATGGAAGCCGGAAACAGATGTTTTGATCAAAATGTACCGGAAGAAATAAACCGAAAAATTTCTGACCACATTTCAGATATAAATTTGACCTACACAGAAAATAGTCGCAGATACCTTCTTAGTGAAGGTTTTCGAAAAGATCATGTATTTGTAACTGGATCGCCTCTTTTTGAGGTGCTGGAAAAATATAATGATAAAATAAATGCATCTGAAGTTCTATCGAATTTAGGGTTAACAGATGGGAAATATATGGTGGTTAGTGCACATCGTGAAGAGAATATTGATATAAAAAATCACTTCGAAATTCTTTCCGATTCATTAAATGCTGTTGCTGAAAAATATCAAATGCCAATTATTTTCTCAACACATCCTAGAACTAAAAACAGAATAGAAACTAATAATATTAATTTTCATCCCTTGATTAAAAACGTGCCGCCACTTGGATTTTTTGATTATGTGAAATTGCAAAAACATGCGTATATTGTGCTTTCAGACAGCGGTACAATTAGCGAAGAATCAGCGATGATGGGTTTTCCAGCTGTAAGTATAAGAACTAGTACTGAGAGACCAGAAGCGATTGATGCAGGTACAATTGTCTTGGGCGGAATTTCAAAAGAACAAATGATTAATGCTATTGATGTAACTAAAGGGCTTTTTAATCGTCAAATTCAACTTCCACTAGAGTATCAGGTAAAAAATACGGCTGATCGAGTAATAAAGGTGATACAAAGCTACACCTCAATCATTAATAAAGTAACTTGGGATAAGAAATGAACAGTGTAAAAGTTTTAGTTTTAGGAATTAAAGGAATGGCTGGCCATCTCATATATAATTATCTTCAGTATTATACCAGTTACAGCATTTATGGTCTTGCGAGAGATATAGAGAAATCTCCCCAAACTTTTAATTTAGATGTATTGGAAACCGAAGTATTGCAAAAAATAATCATTGAGAATCGCTTTGATTTTGTGATTAATTGTATTGGGATTCTTAACGAAGACGCAGAAAAAAATCCATCTAAAGCAATATGGTTCAATTCTTATTTCCCACATTTTCTGGAACAAATCACTCAAAATACCTTGACTAAAATTATTCATATTAGTACAGATTGTGTTTTCGATGGAACAAAAGGTAATTATTCAGAAAATTCGACTAAAGACGGGAAAGGTTTTTATGCACAATCTAAAGCTTTAGGCGAAATTGAAAATTCGAAAGATCTTACAATCCGAACCTCTATAATTGGTCCAGAACTTAGTAACGCGGGAATAGGTTTGTTTCATTGGTTTATGAGTCAAAAAGGTGAAATTAACGGATATACATCTGCCTATTGGAGTGGCGTTACAACGCTTGAACTTGCAAAAGCAATTCACTATAGTATGGAAAACCCTACCAGCGGCCTTGTTCATTTAACAAATGGTATCCCAATTAATAAATTTGACCTGATCAATTTATTTAAGGATATTTGGAAAATGAATGAGATCACTATAATACCGTATTCAAGTAAGATAACTGATAAATCTTTACAAAAATCAGATAAATTTCTGTACCAAGCATCTAATTACAAGCAAATGCTGGAAGAGCAGTATATTTGGATGAATTCGTTTCCCAAATTATATGCATATTAAGAGTTGAAATGAATATATTATTTGTTTTTTTTACATTGCCGCATCTGTCACAATCTTCTATGTACAGTGATCTTGTAAATGAGTTTAAAAAAAATGGGCACAGTGTTTATCCGATGGCTCCAGCCAATACTAAGCTTTTAAACTCTCAAGTATTAGTTGAGAATGATGTTGAGGTTCTAAGGGTAAGGACACTTGATGGTTTTAGCAGTAATAAGTATAAAAAAGGAGTAGCAAATTTACTATTTTCCTATCAGTATAAGAAGGCTTTTAATTATTTCTGGAAAAATAAGGAAATCGACTTAATCATTGTTGCCACGCCGTCTGTCATGTTTGCGAATTTTATTACACATATTAAAACCAGCACTGGGGCTAGAGTGTATTTGATGCAGAAAGATATCTTTCCACAAAATGCAGTGGACTTAGGTTTAATGAAAAAAGATAGTATAATCTATAAATTTTTCAAAAAGCATGAAATTAAATTAATGGCATCAGCAGATTCTATTGGAGCAACTTCACCAGGAAATGTACACTATCTTTTAAAAAACTATAGGTTTTTAGAAGTAGATAAAGTTCATTTACTATATAACAGTACTAAATTAATTGATGTTAAGGCTAAAAGCCAGGAACAACTTAAAAAATATAATTTGCAAGAAAAATTTATAGTTGTTTTTGGAGGAAATATGGGTAGACCACAGCAAATGGAAAATGTTCTAAAACTTGCTGCCAGTTCAACGATTTTTCCCGAAGTTCTGTTCTTAATTATCGGTCATGGAACCGAAGTGGAAAGGTTAAAAAAACATGTAAGTATTCAGGAAATTAGTAATGTGCGATTTATAGATAATCTTCCGAGAGAGGATTATTTTAATCTATTGACCAACTGTAATATCGGATTAATTAGTCTACACCAGGATTTCACAGTCCCAAATACGCCCATGAAATTGAATGATTATCTTAATGCAGGAATTCCAATTCTTGCGTCAATTGATAGATCAACAGATCTGGGCGAAATACTAGTGCAAAATAAGATGGGGTTATTCGCCTATGCTGATTCGCCAGAAGATTTGTTCTTGAAGTTCAAACTGCTTTATGAAAATCCAGATATCTGCCGGGAATTTGGAAAAAACGGAAAGCAATTCTGTTATCAAAATTTCGGTATAGAAAAAACTTATCAGGAGATTGTTAAAAGGGCGAAACTTCCTTAAAAAAAAGTATTTGTAGATTTGTAAACCTTTCTGTTTAAATTAGCCGTTCTTTTAAAAATAAGTTCTCATAATGTACCGAATCATAATCAAAAGATTTTTCGACTTTACCGCTTCCTTTCTAGGCTTAGTCTTGCTTAGTCCATTATTTCTTTTAGTAACCATCGGTTTATATCTTGCCAATCAGGGGAAACCATTTTTTTTCCAAAAAAGACCGGGCAAGAATGGACAGATCTTTAACATCATCAAGTTTAAAACAATGAATGACAAAAGAGATCCTCAAGGGAATCTTTTATCAGATGAACTTCGGTTGACTGAAATCGGTGCTTTTGTAAGAAAAACCTCGATAGATGAAATTCCACAATTGATAAATGTTCTAAAAGGGGAAATGTCTCTCATCGGACCACGTCCATTACTTCCAGAATATTTAAATTTGTATAATGATTTTCAAAGAAGAAGAAACGAAGTTCGACCTGGGATTTCCGGTTGGGCACAGGTGAATGGCAGAAATACGATCAGTTGGGAACAAAAGTTTAATTATGATGTTTGGTATGTTGATCACCAGAGTTTTTTATTAGACTTGAAAATTTTATTGATGACGGTGAAAAAAGTTTTTGTGTCCGAAGGAATAACTCAGGAAGGTCATGTAACATCCGATGAATTTAAAGGAAACATCTCATGATTCTTTTTGGTGCGAGCGGACATAGCAAAGTAGTACTCGATATCCTTATTTCTAAAGGGATAAAAGTAGATATGATCGTTGATGATAATCCAAGGACTATTGAAATTTTTGGAGTAAAAGTTAGAAAAACTTCACATTTGGATCTGAGCGAGTCCGCCATCATTTCCATCGGAAATAATTTAACACGGAAAATAATATCAGAAAAATATACTTTCAATTATGTTTCTGGGGTTCATTCAAGCGCTGTTATTTCTCAATTTTCGAGGTTAGGAATTGGAACTGTTGTCATGGCAAATGCAACAATCAATCCTGATGTAACTGTTGGGAAACATTGCATCATCAATACAGGAGCTGTTATTGAACATGATTGCCTTCTAGAAGATTTTGTACACATTTCGCCAAATGCTTCCTTAGCCGGGAATGTTTCTGTAGGAGAAGGTTCTCATATAGGTATTGGAGCTTCTATTATTCAAGGCGTAAATATTGGACGATGGGCAACAGTAGGTGCAGGAACAGTCGTTATTAAAAATATTCCGGATTTCGCAACAGTTGTTGGTAATCCGGGAAAAATTATTAAAATTAAAGATTTAGAAATATGAACTCAAAAATATGGCTCTCCTCACCACATATGGGAGGAACAGAATTAGACTATATACACGAAGCATTTAAAGAAAACTGGGTTGCGCCTTTAGGGCCTAATGTAAATAATTTTGAAGATGATTTGAAAAGTTATTTAAATCAAAATGTAGAAGTTGCTGCCTTAAGTTCTGGAACTGCTGCATTGCATTTAGCATTAATAATTAATGGAGTAAAAGCAGGCGATGAAGTTATTTGTCAAGCCTTTACTTTTTCTGCCTCCGCAAATCCAATCGCTTACCAGGGAGCAATTCCTGTTTTTATTGATAGTGAAGAAGATACGTGGAATATGTGTCCGATTGCGCTTGAAGAAGCTATAACGGACCGCATCGCAAAAGGTAAAAAACCCAAAGCTATTATTGTCGTTCATCTTTATGGTATGCCCGCAAAAATGAATGAGATACTGGAAATTTCGAATAAATACGAAATCCCTGTTATTGAAGATGCGGCGGAAGCTTTAGGTTCTACTTATAAAGAACAAAAGTGTGGAACATTCGGTGAGATGGCATTATTGAGTTTCAATGGAAACAAAATCATTACAACTTCTGGTGGTGGTGCCTTGGTGTGCAAAACAAAGGAAGAAAAAGATAAAGCAGTATTTTTATCCACGCAGGCGAGAGATGACGCTCCTCACTATCAGCATTCCGAAATTGGTTATAATTACAGAATGAGTAACATTTGTGCAGGTATTGGTCGTGGACAAATGGAAGTCCTGGATGAAAGAATTGCAGCACGCCGAAAAAACAACCAATTTTATCAGGATCTGTTTAAAGAATTTGATGGGATAGAAGTCTTTGTAGAACCTAATGATGATTATTTTTCTAACCATTGGCTCTCTGCAATTACCATCGATGAAAATATTACCGGATTTACGAGAGAAGATTTAAGGTTGAAATTTTTAGAACAAAATATTGAGTCTCGACCGTTATGGAAACCAATGCACCTGCAGCCGGTATTTAAAAATTCGCCTTACTACGGTAAAAAAGTAGCAGAAGAATTATTTGATAATGGTTTGTGCCTACCGTCCGGATCAAGTCTTACCGATGAAGAACGCGATCGGATCAGGGAAGTTGTTCAAAAATGCTTTTCCGCTCAAAGTATTAAATAATTTAAAGGTTTAATATAAAAGATATTTATTTGTAATAACATCCTGCTTCTTAATGGAAAAAAAAGTAAAAATAGCAATTTTAGGCTACGGACATATCGGTAAAAAGCATGCAGAAATGGTCTCCCAAAATCAAGACTATGAACTGATTGCTTTGATAGATCCCAAATTTACAACAGCGGAAATGGAAGAACAAAATTCAGTTCCTTATTTTCATTCTTTGCAAGATTTTGTTAACAGTCCTTTAAAAGCCAATATCGTTGCAGTTTGTACACCAAATGGTTTGCACTTTGAACAGGCAAAAACCCTTATTAATAAAGGAATAAATGTTATCATCGAAAAGCCAATTACACTTCACTCAGAAGAGGCTGAACAATTAGATAAATTAGCACTGGAAAAAAAGGTGCATATTTTTCCAGTCATGCAAAATCGCTTTTCACCACCCGCTTTATGGTTAAAAGATTTGATCGAATCACAGGTTTTAGGCAAAATATTTATAGTACAGATTTCTTGTTTCTGGAATCGAAATAATCAATATTACACCAAAGAATCCTGGCGGGGAACAAAAAAGTTAGATGGGGGAACGCTCTTTACCCAGTTTTCCCATTATTTAGATATCATGTATTGGCTTTTTGGAGACATCACCAATATCAAATCTAAATTTGCAGATTTTAACCATTCTGAAATGACAGAATTTGAAGACAGCGGAATTATCACTTTTGATTTTAATTCAGGCGGAATGGGAAGTTTCACCTTTTCTACTTCAGTCTGGAATGAAAATTTAGAAAGTTCTCTTACCATAATCGCAGAAAACGGTTCAGTAAAAGTTGGTGGCCAATATATGAATCATGTTGAAAAATGCATCATTAAAGATTACGCTGCACCTCATTTGCCTGAAACAAATCTGGCAAATGACTATGGAAGTTTCAAAGGCTCAGCACAAAATCACCAGCATTTGTATAAAAATGTCATCGATTTTTTAAGAACGGGAAAAGAAATTCATACTACTACAGACGACAGTATTCAGGTACTTAAAATTATAGAGAATATTTATTCCCACAACAGCTAAACTATTATTCATGACCATTAAGGAAACTCCATTAAAAGATTGCTACATTATCGAACCCACTATTTTCGAAGATGATCGAGGCTACTTTTACGAAAAATTTAATGAAAATAAATTTGCAGAATTAACCGGAATGAATGGTCATTTCGTACAGGACAATGTTTCAAAATCTTCCTACGGCGTTTTGAGAGGTCTTCACTTACAAAAAGGTTCAGATGCTCAAGCCAAGCTCGTTTCCTGTTTAGAAGGAAAGGTTTTTGATGTTGCCGTGGACTTAAGGAAGGATTCTTCAACTTTTGGAAAATGGTTTGGGGTTGAATTATCAGCAGAAAATAAGTTACAGTTTTACGTTCCCAGAGGTTTCGGACACGGCTTTTCTGTTCTTTCAAAAAGTGCAATCTTTGCTTATAAATGCGATAATTATTACAGTAAAGAATCGGAAGGTGGCGTTTTGTGGAATGATTTAGATCTCGATATCGACTGGCAATTGTCCGAAGAAGATATTCTGCTATCAGATAAAGATAAAATTCAACCTACCTTTGCAGAAGGAAATTATTAAACAACTTTATGAAAAATATTATTATCACCGGTGGAGCCGGATTTATTGGTTCGCACGTTGTTCGTGAATTCGTAAAAAACCATCCAGACAGTAAAATCATCAATCTTGATGCTTTAACTTATGCCGGAAACTTAGAGAATTTAAAAGATATTGAAAACGAACCTAACTACATTTTTGAGAAAGCTGATATCACTAAAGTTGACGAACTCAGAAAAGTTTTTGAAAAATACAATCCAGATGCGATCGTGCATTTAGCGGCAGAAAGTCATGTGGACAGAAGTATTGAAGATCCAAGTGCATTCATCAATACCAATGTAAATGGAACGGCAAATTTATTAAATTTAGCGAGAGAATTCTGGACTTTGAATCCAGATCACCAGCACGGAAATTTCCCTGATGAAACCCGAAAAAATTTATTTTATCACGTTTCTACCGATGAGGTTTATGGAAGTTTAGGCGAAACCGGTTTCTTTTTAGAAGACACTGCATACGATCCAAAATCTCCTTATTCAGCAAGTAAAGCTGCATCTGATCATTTAGTTCGAGCTTACGGAAATACTTATGGAATGCCGTTTATTATTTCTAACTGTTCCAACAATTATGGTCCAAATCATTTTCCGGAGAAATTAATTCCATTGTGTATTTCGAATATTTTGAATGGTAAACCACTTCCAATTTATGGAGACGGAAAATATACGAGAGATTGGCTTTACGTTATCGATCACGCAAAAGCAATTCATCAGATATTCTATGAAGCAAAAACCGGTGAAACTTATAATATTGGCGGTTTCAACGAATGGAAAAATATCGATTTGGTGAAAGAACTCATCAAACAAATGGATGAGAAGTTAGGAAATGCAGAAGGTCATTCAGAAAAATTGATAACTTACGTGAAAGATCGTCCGGGTCACGATTTACGCTATGCCATAGATGCTTCAAAACTGAACAAAGAATTAGGTTGGAAACCGTCTGTAACTTTCGAAGAAGGTTTAGGAAAAACAATCGATTGGTTCCTGGATAATAAAGAATGGCTGGAGAATGTAACATCAGGAAATTACCAAGATTATTACAATAAACAATATAATTAGTAATTGAGTTCTTGGATGATTGAGTTTTTGAGTTTTAACATGTAAAAATTTTGATGATGACTTTTGTGAAATTCCATAAAGATTTAATTGTTTACCAGAAAGCATTTTCTGCGGCAATGGAAATCTATGCGATTTCTAAAAAATTCCCTTCAGAAGAAAGATTCTCATTAACTGATCAGATAAGAAGATCGTCACGTTCGGTTAATGCGAATATCACTGAAGCTTGGAGAAAAAGGAGATACGAAAAATCCTTTATCAGCAAACTTAATGACGCAGATGGTGAAGCTGCGGAAACTCAAAACTGGTTGGATTTTGCATTTTCTTGCGAATATATTGATAAACAAATTTACTTAGATCTATATAAAAAATACGATGAAATTTTGGCTATGATTGTATCAATGACGGTCAATTCTAAAAAATGGACATTTACTGAACCCAAAATCTCGAAACCACAATAACTCAATCACTCAAAAACACAAACACTCAATAACTCAAAATGAAAGGAATAATTTTAGCCGGAGGTTCCGGAACCAGACTTTATCCATTAACAATCGCAGTAAGCAAGCAACTCATGCCAGTTTACGACAAGCCGATGATTTACTATCCGCTTTCCACCTTACTTTTGGCAGGAATTAAAGAGATTCTAATTATTTCTACACCCCATGATATTGGCGGTTTTGAAAAATTATTGGGAGATGGTTCCGCGATAGGGTGTAATATTCAATATAAAGTTCAACCAAGTCCAGACGGTTTAGCGCAAGCTTTTATCCTGGGTGAAGAATTTATTGGCGGCGATTCTGTGGCGCTTGTTTTGGGCGATAATATTTTTTACGGCGCAGGTTTAGCAAAGCTTTTGTCGAGTAAAACAAATGTAAAAGGAGGTTGTGTTTTTGCTTATCAGGTTTCTGATCCTGAACGATATGGCGTAGTTGAATTTGATGAAAATCAAAAAGCAATTTCGATCGAAGAAAAACCGACAGAGCCAAAATCAAATTTCGCTGTTCCCGGATTATATTTCTATGACAATTCTGTGGTAGAATATGCTAAGAATTTAAAACCTTCACCAAGAGGGGAATTAGAAATTACCGATATCAATAGAATTTACCTCGAAAAAGGAGAACTCGAAGTTGGCGTGATGAGCAGAGGAACCGCCTGGTTAGATACCGGGACTTTCGATTCTCTTCATGATGCTTCGGAATTTGTAAAAGTTTTAGAAAAAAGGCAGGGCTTCAAAATTTCATGTATCGAAGAAATCGCCTATATCAAAGGCTTTATAAACGAAGAACAGCTGCTAAAGTCTGCAGAGAAATACGGCAAAAGTGGCTACGGTGATTATCTGAAAAACTTAGTGAAATAAAATATATTTCAAATATTTATAAAGAGAGCTTCTAAAATGGCTCTCTTTTTCCTTTGAAAAAGGTCCCAAAATTAGGGTTTAGCTCTTAACGTTAACCCATTGGGAGGTTAATTTTTAAATAAGTACTTTTGGGATGAATAAAGGACCATCAAAATCATTTTGAGGTTTTTTTTATATATTTACCCTATGGCTGAAATGTTTATAATAGGAATTTGTCTGGTATTATTGGTTTCTTATATCTTCGATATTACCTCGAAATTCACGAAAGTTCCCTCTGTAATTTTTTTGCTTGCAACAGGTTGGCTTTTGAATCAGGTAGGTGGTTTATTTAATATCATCATTCCAAATCTGAATGTAATTCTTCCTATTTTAGGAACTATTGGACTTATTTTAATTGTTTTGGAAGGTTCCCTGGAACTCGAACTCAACAGATCAACGCAGAGTGTGGTTAAAAAATCGGCTCTTATTGCCTTGTTTCCTTTAGTAATAATCGCCATTGGGTTTTCTGTTTTCCTAAACTTAGAGTGGGAAATTCCTTTTAAGCAGAGTCTGATCAATATTATTCCGTTTTGTATCATCAGCAGTTCGATCGCCATTCCAAGTGCGATTAATTTATCCAAAGAAAAACGCCAGTTTATAACGTACGAAAGTAGTTTATCCGATATTATCGGGGTGATCTTTTTTAATTTTGCCACGTTCGGAACGGCTATTACTTTAAGCGGTGCATTTCACTTTGTGGGTCAGTTTATGCTGATGCTGCTCATTTCTTTGGTTGCATCGTTGGTTCTGGCTTTTCTCTTGGCGAAAATTGATCATCATATCAAATATGGTCCGATCATTATTCTGAATATTCTAATCTATCAGATCTCTAAGATTTACCATCTTCCGGCTTTAATTTTTATTCTCTTTTTTGGTTTGATCCTGGGGAATATTGATGAGTTAAAAGGATCGAAATTCCTCAAAAAATTCAGTTTTACAAAGCTTAACAAAGAAGTTAAACACTTTAAAGATGTTGTGATAGAAGCTACTTTTATCGTTCGTACCTTATTTTTTATCGTCTTTGGATTTGTTTTGAAGACGGAGGATATCATCAATGAAAATTCTTTAGTCTGGTCGATTTCAATTGTTGTTTCTATTTATGTGCTGCGCGCCATTTTCTTAAAACTGGGGAAGATGGATATGCAACCCTTGTTTTATATTGCGCCAAGAGGATTAATTACAGTCCTGCTTTTCCTAAGCATTACACCCAAAGATCGTTTTCCTTATCTTAATGAATCAGTCGTGATTCAGGTGATTCTATTAACCACGTTTGTGATGATGATCGGACTCATCTTCGAGAAAAATGTAAAGCCCGACATGCTACGCTTTCCAAACTTTAGAAAAGACAAAAATAAAGAAGAATAATTTTTTGCTATAATATGCTTACCTTTGCGTCCAATAAATTTTATAATGCGCACAAAATCAGTAGGAAAAAAGAGAATCAATATCGTAACACTGGGTTGCTCCAAAAATGTGTACGATTCTGAAGTCTTGATGGGGCAGTTAAAAGCCAATGGAAAGGATGTAGTTCATGAAGATCGAGGCGATATTGTAGTCATCAATACTTGTGGATTTATCGATAATGCGAAAGAAGAAAGTATCAACACGATTCTCGATTTTGTTGAAGCTAAAAACCGTGGCGAAGTAGAAAAAGTTTTTGTTACAGGTTGTCTTTCAGAGCGATATAAACCAGATTTGCTTCGGGAAATTCCAGATGTTGATCAATATTTCGGAACGCGCGACCTGCCTTTATTGTTGAAACATTTAGGTGCAGATTACAAACACGAATTAGTTGGCGAACGATTGCTTACCACTCCAAAACATTACGCTTACTTAAAGATCGCCGAAGGTTGCGACCGACCTTGTTCTTTCTGCGCAATACCATTAATGCGGGGAAAAAACATCTCAACTCCCATCGAAAATTTAGTGATCGAAGCTGAAAAATTAGCCAAACAAGGTGTTAAAGAACTCATATTAATTGCTCAGGATCTTACCTATTATGGATTGGATCTCTATAAAAAACGAGCTTTAGGAGATTTGCTATTGCGTTTGGTGAAAGTAGAAGGGATCGAATGGATCCGTTTGCATTATGCTTTTCCAACCGGTTTCCCGGAAGATGTTTTAGATATTATTAAAGCAGAACCCAAGGTTTGTAACTATATCGATATTCCTTTACAACATATTAATTCTGACTTGTTGAAAGCCATGAAACGTGGAACTTCACATGAAAAGACAGATGCACTTCTCGCTAAATTTCGGGAGAAAGTTCCAGACATGGCGATTAGAACGACTTTGATCGTTGGTTTTCCGGGAGAGACAGAAGAACGTTTTCAAGAGATGAAAGAATGGGTTCGCGAACAGCGATTCGACCGTTTAGGTTGTTTCACGTATTCCCATGAAGAAAACACGACCGCTTACGTTTTAGAGGACGATGTTCCGCAAGAAGTGAAAGAAGCCAGGGTAGAAGAGATCATGGAATTACAGTCCCAAATTTCCTGGGAAAAGAACCAAACCAAGATCGGACAAACCTTCCGATGTATTTTCGATCGTAAAGAAGGCAACTATTTTGTAGGCAGAACAGAATTTGATTCACCCGATGTTGACAATACGGTTTTGGTTCCGGCAGAAAATACCTACTTATCGATAGGAGAATTCGCAGACATCAAAATAACTTCAGCAGAAGAATTCGATTTATATGGTGAGCTGGTTTAGTAAATAGATAAAAATCTCTCACTTTTTTGATTATTTATCAAGAAAATAGTATAATAAAACTTCCAGAATTTCTGGAAGTTTTTTATTGATGTAGATGTTGATTATCAGTGGGTTTAGATCTCATTTAGCACTGTGTTATGCAATAGACTGTTAATAAAATTAACATTATAGCTTATTTTTTAACACAATTTAAGAACCTTTGTCAAACACCATGAAAAGTGATTGCACAAAGAACCTTAACAAAAAATTAACAATTCGTTAAGAGTGTTTAACAGTATAAGAGTAGCTAGTAATGATTTCGGAATAAATTTGCAGAGTCAAAACCAATAAAAATAATTCAAAATGATGAAAAGAGGAATACTCCTAATCATAATGATGATTTCAACGCTCGGTCTATATTCTTTTAACAAATATAATGCCGATGATACTAAGACCAGTATCGCATCATTTTACCACGATAAATTCAACGGTAGAAAAACAGCAAGCGGAGATGTTTTCAATAACTCGAAAATGACTGCAGCAAACAGAACGCTTCCTTTCGGTACAATGCTGAAAGTTACCAGTTTAAGAACAGGATTATCTGTAATAGTAGAAGTTAATGACCGCGGTCCTTTTCATTCGTCCAGAGCCATTGATCTTTCTAAAGCAGCGTTTGATGCAATTGGCAACACCAGAAAAGGTACAATGCCTGTTGAATACGAAATTATCGACAACGATTAAAATTACGTTCCATAGAACAATAAAGCCGTCTCATTTGAGTCGGCTTTTTTTATTGGTTTTTATTAAAGCGACAAATTTGACTTCGTCGAATAGGAATATTTTCTGGGGCGACAAATTTCCGCCCTCCGTTCCCGCTTTTTTGTTCCACTTCGTTTCACAAAAAGAGCTCCACTCAGGTCGGGTCGCAGGAAGTTCAAAAAACAAAAAGAAGTCTAAAAAAAAGAAAATTGAATATTCCCGTCCTTAATAACCTCACACCCTTAGCTAAGTGAAACGCCTTAGCGCGGTAATTTTGTTCAGCATGATAAAGAAACCTTTGCGTTAAAGTAAAATCATTTTCTTCGAGAGCTCTAACAAAACCGGACATAACCCGAACAAGTTTAATTAGCTCTGAGAAAGTATCTAAAACTAAACCTCACACCCTTGGCTAAGTGAAACGCCTTTGCGCCAGCAATTTTGTTCAGCATGATAAAGAAATCCTCGCGTTCCTTGCGTTAAAGTAAAATCATTTTCTACGAAAGCTCGACAAAACCGTGCAATCGAACAAGTGTTAGCTCTGAGAAAGTATTTAAAACTAAACCTCACACCCTTGGCTAAGTGAAACGCCTTTGCGCCCGCAATTTTATTCAGCATGATAAAGAAATTTTTGCGTTCCTTGCGTTAAAGTAAAATCATGTTCTACGAAAGCTCCACCAAAACCGGACAATGATCCGAATGCACCGCTTCCTTCAAAATAACCGCTCTCGACAGCTTCTCTTTTAAAGCGTAAGACACAAAATTATAATCCAATCGCCAACCTTTATTATTGGCTCTGGAATTTTGTCGGTAACTCCACCAGGAATAATGATCAGGTTGCGAATTAAAATACCTGAAACTGTCGATCATTTCGCATTCCTCCATAAACATCGTCATCCATTCTCTTTCCATCGGAAGAAAGCCAGAAGTCGTGGCTAATCCTTTCGGATTGTGAATATCGATCGCTTCATGACAAATATTAAAATCGCCACAAATGACGAGGTTAGGAATCGATTTCTTCAACTGCCTAATGTAATCCATAAAATCATAACAAAATTTCATTTTAAATTCAAGCCGGTCAATATTTGAAGCCGAGGGAACATAAACAGAAATCACTGAGAGATCCTCGAAATCTGCCCGCATAATTCTGCCTTCGCTATCGTAATGTTCAATTCCGCAACCATATTCAACATGCAAAGGTTTTACTTTCGAGGCGATCCCAACTCCAGAATATCCCTTCTTCTGCGCAGAATGCCAGTAACTGAAATAGCCGTTTTTTTCTAAACTTTCGATATCGATCTGGTCGTTGCCGGCTTTACTTTCCTGAATGCAAATGACGTCGGGATCAGCAACTTTTAACCAACCCAAAAAATCTTTGGTAAATGCTGCTCTAATTCCGTTAACATTGTAAGAAATAATTCTCATAGGTTTAAAATTTAAAATTTAAAAACAAAAAAAAATATAAAAATAGGAATACAACAATAATCAGAATGATGTACTACCATCTTTCTGTCTTGTCAATTTTAAAAAGTGCAGATTTCTTTTGCTCATGATAATTAGGATTTTTAAGAAATTCTCTTTCGTACTGCAAAAGCGCTGGTTTCGGCCCTAAAGTTTTTTTTATAAGTTCCCATTCCGGATCAGCAGGAGTTACGCGCCTTGTTTTTTTATTTTTCAATTTTAGCTCTACAGATATTTGCCCGTTATCACTGATCAAGCCTATTTTTTCGTATGGCAATTCCAGAATTTCTTTATCCTCGAAATAGATCTTCCCGTTTTGAAAATTTTCTACAAGATCTTTCGCGTTGAGTAAAGGCAAACCTGTTTTATCAATCACCATTTTAATGACAAGTAATATTGAATCTTCGGCGATATGCTATTTCAGCTCGTCTTCAGAAAGATCGAAGGATTTCAGATATGATTTTATTTCCTGCAAATTTTTAAAATTTTTATTGTTCCTAATTCACAAAAAAAGGCGTGCAAAATCTAAGACTTTTCCCGCCTAATCCATTTACTTTTTAGGAAATAATTTTCATGGATTAAAATTTTGATAAAGATAATAGGCTGCGATCAGCATTGCAGTGACAAGTAGAATGTATTTCCATTTTTTCATTGGACTTTCCTCAACAAACAAACTACTTTTTTTAGGAGGAGTAGTTGCATTATCTGAAAACTCCTTTTCATAAGCGGCAATCTTCGGAATATGGTTCAGCGCTTTTCGTACTTTAGACCAGTCTTTATCATTGGGATCAATAAATTTTTCTGGTGCATCATTTTCTCGAAATTTTATCGAAACATTGCCGTTCTTATTTTCGTAATTAACTTTCTGACTACTTTCGATTGCATTAAAATCGTAAGTAAATTCCTCTTCTTTATTTTGTATGCTATTTAATAAGCTAATCGTGTTTCCCAAATTAAAATTGGCTTTTGTCTCAATGAGTCTTATTGCCTCAAACATTTTGTCATTTTCAACAAGACTTAGAATTTGGTTTTTATCGATACCGAAATCTTCCAGTGCAGTTTTTACATTTTGCATTGCTATTGTTTTAAATAATTCGATAGGAATATACAAAAAAAGGGCGGTAAAAATCTTTGATTTTTACCGCCCAAATAGATCCCAAATAAAATAAACTATGAAAAAAAACTTACTTGGGTTCTAAGATGCTTATTGGAATAATAACTTCTTCTAAAGAAATTCCACCATGTTGGTACGTCTCTTTATAGTAGTTCACAAAATGATTGTAATTTTTTGGATACGCTAAAAAGAAATTATTCTTCGCAAAAATATATTTAGAACTTAAATTTCCTTTTGGTAAAAACAGTTTTTCTGGATTAGAAATCGCCCAAACATCGCTGTTTTCGTAGGTTAAACTTCTTCCTGTTTTGTATCGAATATTCGTTGACGTTTCTCTGTCGCCTACCACTTTACTAGGTTTTTTCACATAAATAGTTCCGTGATCGGTTGTAATAACGAGTTTGAAACCGTTTTCTGCCGCCTGCTTAATAATTTTTAATAACGATGAATTTTCAAACCAGTTATACGTTAAAGAACGGAAGGTTTTATCATCTCTGATCAATTGATTTACGATGACATTATCTGTTTTTGCGTGCGATAAAATATCGATGAAGTTGTACACGATCACCAACAGATCATTATTTTTATGCTGGTTAAAATCATCTAAAATTTTACGCTCGAAATCCGAATTCAGGATCTTAAGATATTTCATGCTTTTACCTGAAAGTCCAAGACGTTTCATTTGATCCTCTAAAAAATCTCTTTCGTGCTCGTTTTTATTGCCTTCCTCATTGTCATTAAACCAATAATCTGGAAATCTTTTTTCAATCTCCGACGGTAGCAGTCCCGCAAAGAACGAATTTCTAGCATATTGTGTCGCTGTTGGCAGAATGCTGTAATAATAATCCTCAGAGGTTTTGTTGTAAAAACGGGTAAACAAAGGTTCGATCACTTTCCATTGGTCGTAACGCAGATTGTCGATCACAAGTAATAAAACTTTGTCCTTCTCAACTTCAGCTTTTATTTTATCTTTAAATAAGGTATGACTCATCATCGGCTTATCGCTGGTGTGCAGCCAATCTTCGTAATTGTTTTCGATGAATTTTGAAAACTGAATATTTGCCTCCTCTTTTTGAGATTGTAAAAGCTCAGAAAACTCATTATCGAAAACTTTATCGAATTTGATTTCCCAGGTAAGGATCTTTTTATAATATTCTGCCCATTCCTGATACGTTCTTAAGTAAGAAAGTTCCATTGAAAGGTTTCGAAATTCCTGCTGATATTCCAGAATAGTTTTCTGTTCCACTAAAGTATCTTCCTGCAAATTTTTCTTCAATGATAGTAAAACCTGATTCGGATTGATGGGTTTTAAAAGATAATCGGCGATCTGTGAACCAATTGCCTGCTCCATGATCTGCTCCTCTTCATTCTTCGTAACCATTACAATTTTAATGGCAGAATCAATATTTTTGATCATCGGAATCGCTTCAAGGCCAGAAATTCCAGGCATATTTTCATCGAGCAAAGCCAAAACGAAATTTTCTTTTTCGATCATTTCCAAGGCTTCGTTCACGTTATTTACAGGGGAAATTTGATAGCCTTTACTTTCTAAAAATACAATATGTGGTTTCAGTAAATCTACTTCATCGTCAATCCAAATTAATTTTGTCATATAATTATTTCAATATTTATATTTTGGTTACATGTTAGAACCATCTTTATAGCAACAAAAATACGACCATTTGTTCTTAAATTTTGCCCAAAGGTTTCTGCAATAAAGTTAAAGTTGAGTTAACGAAAAAGCTTGAAAATTAGACGAATTTTTATTGAAAAAGGACGATTTAAATCACTGAGAATCTATTAAAATTAGAATGGTAGGAAGTTTTGTTTTATTATAATTAATTTTACGCTTCCTTAAATATTTACTTTCAAAAAATGACCAATAAACTCAAAATTATTAACGATCCGGTTCACGGTTTTATCAAAATACCTTCTGAAATTATTTTTGATGTTATAGAACATCCTTATTTCCAAAGATTACGCAGAATTTCACAAACGGGTTTACTCAATTTAATATTTCCCGGCGCTACACATACAAGATTTCATCATGCTTTGGGCGCGATGCACTTGATGTTCACGGCTTTGGAAACTTTAAAATTGAAAGGAATAGAAATTTCTAAAGAGGAAGAGAAATCTGCCTTACTTGCGATCTTGCTGCACGATGTTGGTCATGGTCCTTTTTCCCACGCTTTAGAAAATATGTTGATGGATGATTGGCACCACGAAAAACTGTCGCTGCTGTTGATGAATAAGATGAATGCTGAATTTAGCGGAGAACTTACGATGGCAATTGAAATGTTTCAGGGGAAATACCACCGGAAATTTTTCAACCAGTTAATTTCTTCTCAACTCGATGTGGACCGATTAGATTATTTGAAACGCGACAGTTTTTACACAGGCGTTGCAGAGGGGAATGTAAATACACAACGTATTATTTCGATGATGAATGTTTCTGAAGATGAGCTGGTGATCGATGCAAAAGGAATTTATTCCATAGAAAATTTTTTAACAGCCAGAATGTTTATGTACTGGCAAGTCTATTATCATAAAACATCGGCCTTGGCAGAACATCTTTTGGTTAAAATTTTGAATCGGGCGAAAGTGCTGACTTCCGAAGGAAAAGACTTACCAGCTTCCGAAAATCTAAAATATTTTCTTCATAAAAGCCATTTCGAGAGTCCTACAGAAGAAGATATTCAGCGGTTCACAGAACTCGACGATAATGATGTTATTCAGGCCATGAAATTCTGGACTAAATACGATGATTTTATTCTGTCTTATCTGTGTAAATGTGTGATGGAAAGAGAGTTTCCCCGCACCATAATATCTTCTCAACCGTTTGATGCTGAATTTATTAATGATAAAGTAAAAAAGATCAATCAAAAATTTAATATAGAAAATGGAGCAGAATTAGTTGATGAGATTTCCCGAAGTTTACTGCCTTATAATAAGGACGTTCAACCTATTTATTTACTGCAGAAAAATGGCGATAAAATAACTTTAGAAAACTCTGAAAATCAGATCCTTTCTTCCTTTATCAATCAGCTGAATACCAAGTATATTTTATCATTCCCAAGAGAAATCTAGGTTAATATTTTTCGCTGAAAAGGAATTGAGATATTTGGGAATTTCCTATATTTGCAAGATATGGAATTTACAGCATCACAGATTGCAAGTTTTATTAACGGAAAAATTATAGGCGATGAAAATGCTGCAATTAGCGGAGTTTCACCTATTGAGAGTGGCGAAAAAGGCCACCTTTCTTTCGTTGCACAAGAAAGATTTGCAGAATTTATTGGGACCTCTAAATGCTCCGTTCTTATTGTTTCAGAAAAACTTTTAACCAAAGACTCTTATCCTACCACCATTATTGCTGTTGATGATGCCTATCTTGCTTTTCAGATTTTAATGAATCTTTACAAAGAAATGCAGGGCAGAAAATCAGGTATCGAAGATGGTGCAGTATTTCACGAAACCGCAAAAGTGGGTGAAAATGTGTACGTTGGAGCTTTTACATGTGTTTCCGAAAAGGTGAGGATTGGTGATGGAAGTCAAATTTATCCCCAGGTTTTTATTGGAAAAAATGTAAAAATCGGCAAAAACTGTGTGATATACAGTGGTGTTAGAATTTACGATTACTGCGTGATCGGCGATAATTGTATCGTACATTCCAATACCGTGCTCGGATCCGATGGTTTTGGTTTTCAGCCGACAAAAGATGGCTATCAAAAAATCCCGCAACTCGGTAATGTCGTTTTAGAAGATGATGTAGAAATTGGTGCGAACTGTACGGTCGATCGGGGAACTATTGGTTCTACGATTATTGGCAAGGGAACCAAAATAGATAATTTAATTCAGATCGCCCACAATGTAAAAATTGGGCAGAACAATGTAATTGCGGCACAAACCGGAATTGCAGGTTCTACAACGATTGGTGACTGGAACCAAATTGGTGGTCAGGTTGGAATTGTTGGTCACATAAAAATTGGAAGTCAGGTAAAAATTCAGGCACAAAGCGGGGTTACAACCAATATAAATGATAAAGAGACTCTTTATGGATCTCCGGCAATAGCCTATAACGATTACCTGCGAAGTTATGTTCATTTCAAGAAACTACCGGAAATGGCAAAAAAATTAAATAATCTAGAAAATAACTCAAAAGATAAATCGAGTGAGTGATAAACAAAAAACTTTAACGGAAGAGGTAACGCTATCCGGAATTGGTCTTCATACCGGTAAAGAAGTAAAACTAACCATAAAACCTGCAAAGGAAAATACAGGATTTGTCTTTGTAAGAACAGATCTAGAGGGTCATCCTCATATTGAAGCCGACGTTAATTACGTAACAACTACTGAAAGAGGAACCACTCTGGAAAAATTAGGCGTACGGATTCATACCTGCGAACATTTGCTCGCTGCTTTAGTCGGTTGCGATGTCGACAATGCGATCCTCGAAATGGATAGTGCTGAACCACCGATTTTAGATGGTTCTTCCAAATTTTTCGTGGAGGCAATTGAAAAAGCAGGCGTAACGGAGCAAGCTGCGGCCAGAGAATATCTGGTTGTGAAGGAAGTGCTCAGTTATGTAGATGTTGCAACAGGTTCAGAACTTACAATTATTCCTTCCGATACTTACGAAGTTACAACGATGGTGGATTTCGGAACGAAAGTTTTGGGAACACAAAATGCAACTTTAAAGGATATTTCCGAATTTAAAAATGAGATCTCTTCTGCAAGAACTTTTAGTTTTCTGCACGAGTTAGAAACGTTGTTAGATGCCGGTTTAATTAAAGGCGGAGATATTTCGAATGCAATTGTTTATGTAGATAAAGAATTAACGCCGGAAACCGCTGAAAAGTTGAAAAAAGCCTTTGGTAAAGATGATATTTCAATCAGACCCAACGGAATTTTAGATAATCTGACTTTGAATTATCCAAATGAAGCTGCACGTCATAAATTACTTGATGTGATCGGTGATTTAGCTTTGGTTGGAGTAAAAATAAAAGGAAAAGTAATTGCCAACAAACCAGGACATTTTGTAAATACTCAGTTTGCAAAAAAACTGAACCGACAGTGGAAATTACAAAGAAGGAAAAATGTGCCGGATTTTGATTTATTAAAAGAACCGGTTTTCGATATTAATGGGATTATGAAATTACTGCCACACCGGCCACCATTTTTATTGATCGATAAAATATTAGAATTATCAGACAGTCATGTAGTTGGCTTAAAGAATGTTTCGATGAACGAACCATTCTTTGTGGGTCATTTTCCCCTGGAACCAGTTATGCCGGGAGTTTTACAGATAGAATCAATGGCACAGGCAGCCGGGATTTTGGTTTTGGCAAGCGTTCCTGATCCAGAAAATTATTCGACCTATTTTATTAAAATTGATAAAGTAAAATTCAAAAAGAAAGTAGTTCCCGGAGATACTTTACTTTTTAAAATTGATTTGCTGGAACCGATCAGAAGAGGAATTGTTCACATGCAGGGCTATGGTTACGTACGCGACAGTGTTGTAGTTGAAGCAGAATTGATGGCGCAGGTGGCAAAAAGAAAAGTAACGGAATGATACATCAATTAGCTGCAGTAGATAAACGTGCGATCGTTCATAAAAATGTAATTGTAGAACCTTTTACAACAATTGCAGGAGATGTAGAAATAGGAGAGGGAACGTGGATCGGAGCCAATGTAACCATCATGGATGGTGCAAGAATTGGTAAAAATTGCAAAATATTCCCCGGAACGGTAATTTCAGCGGTGCCCCAGGATTTAAAATTTGATGGCGAAGATACTCAGGTGATGATCGGCGACGGTACAACGCTCAGAGAATGTGTCACTGTTAACCGCGGTACCAAAGCTTTAGGTTTTACAAAAGTTGGTAAAAACTGCCTCGTTATGGCAACGTCACATATTGCGCACGATTGTGTTTTGGGAAATAATGTCATTATCGCCAACGGTTGTGGGATCGCAGGTCATGTAGAGATCGGAGATTACGCTATTATGGGCGGACTTTCTGCCATTCAGCAATTCGGAAAAATTGGTAAACATGTCATGATATCTGGCGGATCGCTCATCCGAAAAGATATTCCACCTTACATAAAAGTGGGCAGAGATCCAATTTCTTACGCCGGAATTAATTCGGTAGGATTAAGAAGACGTGGTTTTACGAATGAGAAGATCTTCGAAATTCAAAAAATTTACAGAGCTATTTTTCAAATGAAAATGAACGTTTCCCAGGCGGTAACTTATATTGAAAAAGAACTTCTTCCAACCGCAGAACGAGATGAGATCTTAGAATTCATCAAAAATTCGCCAAGTGGAATCGTAAAAGGCTATGGAACCGGAAAAGACTAATCAATTTAATTCGAGATCAATTCTTAAAGATCAACTTTAAAAAAATAAAAATTTATAACATCATATTTTAAATGGCAACAAGCAACGATATAAAAAAAGGAATGTGTATCGAATTCAGCAACGATATTTTCAAGATCATCGAATTCATGCACGTTAAGCCTGGAAAAGGTCCGGCTTTCGTAAGAACTAAAATGAAATCAGTAACCAATGGAAAAGTGTTAGACAACACCTTTTCTGCAGGTCATAAAATTGATGAAGTAAAAGTGATTACAAGAAAATTCCAGTATTTATATGAAGACGATAACGGATTTCATTTCATGAATAATGACGATTTTTCTCAGATCTATATTGATAAAAATATGATCGAAAATGCTCAGTTCATGAAAGCTGGCGAAGAAGTAACCATCATTTTGAAAGACAGCGATGAATCCCCACTTTCTGCGGAAATTCCACCCACTGTTTATTTAGAAGTGATCGAAGCTGATCCAGGTGTAAAAGGAAATACAGCAACAAACGCTTTAAAAAATTCCATCGTAGAAACAGGAGCAAGAGTAATGGTTCCTTTGTTCATCGAAGCTGGAGACAAAATTAAAGTGAATACTGAAGACGGAAGTTATCTGGAAAGAGTAAAATAATATTTTTTTGGGCAGCTTAATCCGCCTTCCGCTCCCAATCTTTTTTCTCAACCCAACCCTCTCCAGAGGAGCGGCAGTCAAGGCAAAAAAAAGGATTTCCGCTCAAGTCGGGCTGCAATTCCCGCTAAAAATAAAATGATCAGTTAAAACATGACATTCAATCAACCGCAAACTTTAAAAACCATTTCAGAATTGATCGGTGCCCAAATGATTGGCGACGAAAATTTTCCGGTTTTGGGAACCAATGAAATTCATCGGGTAAAAAGTGGGGAAATTGTGTTCGTAAATCATCCAAAATATTACGACAAAGCTCTGAATTCTGAGGCAACTATTATTTTAATTGATAAAGAAATAGAATGTCCTGCCGGAAAAGCACTTTTGGTTTCAGAGGATCCTTTTCGGGATTTCAATAAGATCAACACGCATTTCAAACGGATTTATAATTTCACGAAAGAATTGCATGATATCGAAGTAGGAGACGGAACCCATATTCATCCTTCTGCAGTGATCGGAAATGAGGTAAGGATTGGAAAAAATTCTCTGATATTTCCTAATGTAGTTATCGGAGACGGAACCATCATTGGCGATAATGTTATTATTCAAAGTGGAACCGTTTTAGGCGGCGATGCTTTTTATTACAGAAAACTGAATGGCGCATTCGACCGGTTAATATCAGTCGGAAACGTGATCATCGAAAATAATGTAGAAATAGGTAACAACTGCACGATCGATCGTGGCGTTACCGATTCGACCGTAATTGGTGAAGGTTCAGTTTTAGATAATCAAATTCAAATTGGTCATGACACCATCATCGGAAAAAGATGCATGATCGCTTCTTTGGTCGGAATTGCAGGTTGCTGTATTATTGAAGATGAGGTCACCGTTTGGGGACAAGTCGGCATGGCATCTGGAGTTCGCGTAGCAAGTGGAGCTGTTCTTTTAGGAAAAACCGGAGTGAATCAGGACTTGAAAAAAGGAACTTATTTCGGCCCGTTGGCACTGGAGTTCAAAGAATATTTACGAAGAGAAATAAAAGTCAAGAATTTGAAATAACAGTTTGTTGATCGAAACAGATTTTATTAAGTATTTTTGCAGTATATAAAAGTTAAATAAATTTAAAAAATAAAAAATGTCAGTATTAGTAAACAAAGATTCTAAAGTAATCGTACAGGGATTCACCGGAAACGAAGGAACTTTCCACGCAGGTCAAATGATTGAATACGGAACCAACGTTGTAGGCGGTGTAACTCCAGGAAAAGGAGGTTCTGAACACTTGGGAAAACCAGTTTTCAATACCGTTGCAGAATCTGTAGAAAAAGCAGGCGCTGATGTTTCTATCATTTTCGTTCCACCAGCATTTGCTGCAGATGCGATCATGGAAGCTGCAGAAGCCGGAATTAAAGTGATCGTTTGTATCACAGAGGGGATTCCTGTAGAAGATATGGTGAAAGTAAAAGCTTACATTGCTGATAAAGATACTCGTTTGATCGGACCAAACTGTCCGGGAATTATTACTTCTGATGAAGCTAAGATCGGTATTATGCCAGGATTCGTTTTCAAAAAAGGAAGAGTAGGAATTGTTTCTAAATCAGGAACTTTAACTTACGAAGCTGCAGATCAGGTTGTGAAAGCAGGTTACGGAGTTTCTACCGCGATCGGAATTGGTGGTGATCCAATTATCGGAACTACTACTAAAGACGCTTTAGAGCTTTTTATTAACGATCCAGAAACAGATGCTGTGGTAATGATCGGTGAAATTGGTGGTAATTTAGAAGCCGAAGCTGCAAGATGGTACAAAGCGAGTGGTTCTAAAAAGCCAGTTGTTGGATTTATCGCCGGACAAACTGCACCAAAAGGAAGAACGATGGGTCACGCCGGAGCAATCGTAGGTGGTGACGAAGATACCGCACAGGCAAAAATGGCTATTATGAGAGAAAACGGCATCAACGTCGTAGATTCTCCAGCAGAAATTGGCGCTACGGTTGCCAAAGTTTTAGGATAAAAACACAACACAATATGAAAAGAATTTTAATCAGTTCGGCACTTTGCGCAGCTACTTTTTTATCTGCTCAGATTGATTTCAGCAGTACAAGATATGGCGTTACTGCAGGTGGAACTTACTCTCGGGTAACCAACGCTCATAATCCATCAGGTCCCAAATTTTCGGGTTACGGCGGTTTTCTGGCCTTAATTCCGGTAGACAGCAATGACCAGTTTTATTTTCAGCCCGAGGTGGAATATTTAGGCGCTGGAGAAACGGGCAAAGATAAAGATGCAAAATCTTCACCTGGTTATGATGCTGTTTATGCGAATAACTACATTAGTGTTCCTATTTATTTTAAAGGATATTTTTCCGAAGCGGAGTCAGAATTCTTTGCAATGGCAGGGCCACGGTTTAATTTTTTGATCAACCAGAAAGTAACTGATGCGCCTTTAAGATATACCGTAGATGGTGATCCGGAAACAGGTGTTAATGGTAAAGCAGCCAGTTTTAATTTCGCGGTTGGTCTAGGTTTGGGTTTTTCTTACAAAAGAATGCTCGAAATCACTGCAAAATATGACTTGGGTGTAAGCAATACTTATCCTGGCTTAATGAATGAAAAAGGCACTGATTCGAATATTACCAAGAGGAAATCGGAACAGGTTTTTAGTGTAGGACTGAGTTATATTTTTGAATAACCGAATTTTTCTATAAATGAAGATCCCATCAATTCAGTTGATGGGATTTTTCTTTGTTGAATGGTTATGTTTTATTCTTGTTTCAGAGAAATATCAGACATACTTTATTTCATTTGTTTCAGGATCCAGTTCATCGTACTTTTAGAATTCATGATGCTCCAGGAATGGGGATGTTTTGTTCCATCTGGTCTTTTTCCTTTATTGTACGTTGTAATTACTTCTGCATTTTTGTTGCCTTTCAACTGAAGCATATTGATCATCGCAGAAATATTGATGCAATTTAAATCATAGAGATCTCGCCGTCTGTTTTTAATTTGCCATTCAACGCCGGGTTCTGTGTAAATTCTTGTCGGTATGTTGATTAAGAATCTTGCGTTTCCCCCATCTGCCTTTCTATGCGTGTACATTGAGTATTTTTCATATTCGTCGGGAACTTGTGATGGACTTCCTCCAAATGTTTCGGTCAGATCTTCAATAAAATACTTTGCTTCACTTACGCCAAGTTCCGAAAAATTTCTAAGTACTTCTCTTTCGCTTCTCTCATAAACGTGTTCAAGATCCAATGGCGGATCAACCGCAAAAATTGCTCTTGGAATGAAGGATGTGTTTTGATCTCTAACTGCCCTTTCCGCGAAAGTAATCGCCAACATTCCACCTCCGGAAAAACCTCCTAAAATAATTTTGTCTTTCGAGATGTTATATTTAGCAATTAATAAACGCGCGATCTCATCGATCCCTTTTACGTCTTCAATCATTTTTGAAGTATCCTCTGAAAAATACGGAACAATAACAATGAAATTATTTTTCAAAGCCAGTTCAGGAAGCTGAATCTGTTTTAAGATGTCTTCGGGTTTTTCACCGCCTCCATGTAATAGGAAGAGTATTGCTTCAGGTTGATTTTTGGGAACAATTTTTAAATAATAATCTTTTGGATTCTTGAGTTGAATCTTTTCCGGTTTTTGTGCGAAAATCTCAGAAGGAATTAACACAATAAATAATAATAAAAAGATATTTTTCATTGTCAATGGAAGGTTTGTTTAGTCTTTTCTGATAATCTTTTGTATGGAAAACTGCACCAAATTAAGCTTAAATTTTTTAGATCATAAAAGACTTTAAATATATGAAAAAGTGAATGAAGTACTAATTTCGTAGCCATTTCTTGTAAACTTTCCAATTAAAAATATTCATGGATGGATTAATATGTGAGGCAGAAATATTTCTGATGTATCAATCATTGCAAATCTTGTTTTTTCAGAAGCTAATGAAACACGACTACTTAAGAGACTGCAACGGTTTTGTCTTTAATGATAATAACTCCTGTAAAAAAAAAGTAATGCAAATATCACATAAAATTCAGCTAAATATTGCATCAAAAATTTCAAAATAAAAAGAGGATAATTATTGCTAATTATCCTCTTCTTCTAAACTTATATTTTATTAGAATGTTGAAGCTCCAGCTTCCGCAACGGTATGGTCGTTTTCAACCGAACTTCCGCTTACGCCTATGGCTCCGATAACAATACCTTCTGCATTTTTAATTGGAATTCCTCCGGGGAAAGTGATCAAACCTCCATTGGAATGTTCGATGTTGTATAAAGAACCTCCTGGCTGCGACAATTCTCCAAGAATACCGGTATTCATATCGAAAAAACGGGCAGTTTTCGCTTTTTTAGTTGCGATGTCAAGTGAGCCTAACCACGCTCCATCCATGCGTACGAGTGCAATTACGTTTGCGCCACCGTCTACAACTACGATATTCATTTTAGTATCGATCGCAGTTGCTTTTTGTTTTGCTGCTTCGATTGCTTTTTCTGCTTGTGCTAATGTAATATTCATTTTATGATGTTTTAATTGTTACTATTTATATTGCAAAGATACCGTTGAAAGTAAGAACTGTTATTACCATAACAGTTCAATAACTTATGATAAAGAGTCAGATTTATTTACGGATCATTCCGTGGGGATCGATGACGAATTTTTTGGCCACGCCACTATCAAATTCAGCATAACCTCTTGGTGCATCTTTCAGGCTTATTACTTCTGCGTTCACCGCTTTAGCAATATCTATTTTGTCGTGTAAAATAGCATTCATCAGCTGTCTGTGGTATTTCATCACTGGTGTTTGTCCGGTGTGGAAAGAGTGGGACTTTGCCCAGCCTAGACCAAAACGGATTTTTAAACTTCCCTGTTTTGAAGCTTCATCCGTTGCTCCTGGATCTTCCGTCACGTACAAACCAGGAATTCCGATCGATCCGCCTGCTCGGGTAATTGCCATGGCTTGATTTAGAACTATAGCAGGCATTTCTTCACCCGCGTTCGCGCCGTGTCCGCTGGCTTCGAAACCTACACAATCCACAAAACAATCAACTTCAGGTACACCAACGATCATAGCGATCTGTTCCTGCACCGGAATACCATTGGTTAAATTAATGGTTTCGCAACCGAAACTTCTGGCGTGGGCAAGTCGATCTTCATTAAGATCGCCAACGATCACAACGGCTGCACCTAATAACTGACAACTTGATGCACAAGCTAATCCCACTGGTCCGGCACCGGCAATATACACAACTGAACCAGCTGTCACGCCTGCCATAACCGCTCCGTGAAATCCGGTGGGTAGAATGTCGGTCAGCATGGTTAGATCTAAAATTTTATCCATAGCCTGGTCATTATCCGGGAATTTTAATAAGTTAAAATCGGCATAAGGAACCATCACATATTCTGCTTGACCGCCGATCCAGCCGCCCATATCTACATATCCGTAAGCACCGCCGGCTCGATCTCCATTTACATTTAAGCAAATGCCTGTTTGACCATTTTTACAATTTCGGCAACGGCCACACGCAACGTTAAAAGGAACCGAAACGATATCACCTTTCTTAATAAATTCAACGTCCCGTCCTAATTCTATAACTTCTCCTGTGATTTCGTGTCCTAATACCAACCCCTTTTCGGCCGTCGTTCTTCCTCTAACCATATGTTGGTCGGAACCGCAAATGTTAGTGGCTACGATCTTTAAAATAACACCGTGTTCACACTTTCTGTCACCCAATGCTAATTTAGGATATTCTATTTCCAGTAATTCTACTTTTCCTGTTCCCATATAAGAGATACCGTGATTTTTACACATAATGTTCTGATTTTGTTTGAATTAATAAATAGCTGTCACTAAATTGAATTTCAAAATTAGAGATAATTCTACATGTAGTTCTTATTAAAAAAGGTCAATATTTATGTAAAAAGGTCTAATATGCTCCATTGGTACGATCAACGAATAAAAAACGGATTGAAAATGAAATGTAAGGTGAAAAAGCTTTATCAAATCTCACTTGGACTGATTCCAAACTTATTCTTAAAAGCAGTACTGAAGTTAGAAAGATTGTTATATCCAAAATCCAGATAGATTTCGGAAGGTCGCGAATTCCCTTCCTCTAAAGTTTCTTTGGCTTTTTGAAGTCGTTTATCCTGTAGCCATTTTCCAGGTGATAGTTTGTATTCTTTAATAAAATGACGTTTAAAAGTGGATAAACTCATATTGCATAAAAAAGCTATTTCCTCTAATTTCAGGTTAGAATGTATTTTGCTTTCTACACTTTTTTTAAAAGGCGAAGTCTCTTTAATGACCAATGAATGCAGATATAAATCAAATTTTTTACCGTATTTCTGCAGCAGATAAAGCATTAATTCTTCAAATTTTACGGAGAGTAAATTCTCCATAAAAATATTTGGAGCTTCACTAATGGTAGACAGCGAATTTATATACGAGATAATATAATCATCATTTCTAATAATAAAATACGGAATTTCATCTCTAACCGCTTCTTGATTTTGAGAATGCTTTTCTAAAAATTCGATCAGTTTTTTTTCGGAAAAGAACAGGAGCTTGCAATAGTAAATTACTTCTTTATCCAGTAATTCTGTCCAAAGCCAATTTCCTTTTTTCAACAGTAAGGACTGATCTTTATTTACGGCAACAGAAGTTCCTGCAAAATGTACCTGCTTTTTCCCGACCTGCAAAAAACTGAACATATTCATACCCAAATTAACCTTGCTTTTCACAACATCATTGTTCATTTTAAAATCATAAACGAACAGATCAGGATTTCCTTTTTTCTCTTTAATAAAGATTTCTGGTATGTTTTCTATTGGCATCTGGATTGTTTTTCAGCAGGTAGGTTTCGAGAATTCTTCAGAAAATCTGATTTCCCAATTAATGTTTCTACAATATAAATTTCGTAGTCATTTGTATTAATGTTTCGAGAAAACAAATTTAAAGACAGAATATTGCTAAAGTCAAAATTATTAAAATTTTTTTCATGTAGAATTTTGTTTAAAGATTGTAGGCGCATCTTTTATAAGTATCAATGCATGACAGAAATACCAAAATTTACGGTGGGTTACTATTGAAATGCAGACTTATAATTATTTAGAAGAAACTTAGATATTTCTTTCCAAAGTCTTCAGATTCAAAAGAAAATTCCCAAGTTAGAAGACCTTTTATTAATAGCTACTTTCTTATTTAAAACATCCAACATCCAACATCCAACATTCGTCAATCCTAACTTCTGATCCATTTCCACAATTCCTTCGCGCTTGCTTTGTTGCCGTACATTAGAATTCCAACCCTGTAAATTTTCGCCGCCAGATAAATCATTAGTAAGGTAGAGATCACCAGCAAAAACATCGACAACGCTATTTGCCAGGCCGGAACTCCAAACGGAATCCGCGCGATCATCGCAACGGGCGAAGTAAATGGAATCATCGATAACCAAAATCCGAGTGGACCTTCAGGATTATTCATGATTGTAAAACTTCCGTACATTCCCAACATTAAAGGAATGATTGCAAATAAAGTAAATTGCTGCGTTTCTGTTTCATTGTCAACCGCAGAACCAATAGCTGCATACATGGAACTGTAAAAAATGTAACCCAATAAGAAAAAGACGATGAATACGAAAATGATCAATGGAAAATTCATATCTAAAAGAATATGAGAAACTTCTGTAGCGGTTTGTTTAAAATCAAATTTCTGCATCATTTCTGCCGACTGTTCTCCGCCCGGAATTTGTTGCTGCATGGCCGAAAATCCAGTATTTAAAAATAAAGCGCCAATTACCGACATGGTGATCCAAATGCTGAACTGCGTTACCGCAACCAATGTTACGCCCAGAATTTTTCCCATCATCAGCTCAAAAGGTTTTACGGAGGAGATGATAATTTCGACAACGCGATTGTTTTTTTCTTCTAGAACACTTCGCATCACCCGGACTCCATAAATAATAATGAACATGAAAACCGCGTACATTAAAACCATGCTTAATCCGGATTTTACGCCAAAATTTAAGTCGGAATCACCTTTGTTGTTATCCACCACATTCTGTGTGTTGAGGTCGAAATTTTTATCTAAGCTGCTTAACTGATCCTCAGAAATACCGAGTGTTTTTATCTTTTCTTTTTTAATGATTTTTGAAAGAGCTGAAACAACACTTGATTTGGTGTCGAAACCAATTTTCTTATTGATGAGCAACTGAGAATTTTTCTCCATCTCATCGAAATTGTTGTTTTTCAATTCTGGAATAATCAGTAAGCCTTCAATTCCTGTCATTTCTTTCAAAGTAGAAGTTAAAGCCCGTTCGTTTTCCTGCGGTACAAAAACATATTTAATGGCTTTGGTGCTTTTTAAATTTCCTACAAAAAGTCCGCTTTTATCAACGACGTTAAAAGTGCTGGAGCTTTCGTTCGCCTTAAACATAAAGGCGATCAAAAGCCCGAAGCCGATCATTAGAATTGGTGCCATTAAAGTAAGCACGACAAAAGATTTTTTCTTTACCTGCGTGAGATATTCTCTTTTGGTAATTAGAAATATATTTTTCATAAGTAATAAATATCGTCACCTATATCGCTTTCTCAAAGAAAGAGATTTTAAGGACGGTTTAAAAATTAGTTGTTTGCTACCGCATTAATGAAAACTTCGTTCATGCTCGGGATTTTTTCGTCAAAAGATCTTATTTTCCCGATTTTCATCAATTCATTTAAAAGTAAATGTTGATCGTTATCATTTTTTAGATCAAAAGAAACCAATTGATTTTCTGTGGTGTAATCTTTAATCTGAAATTGATTTTTAAAACCCTCAAATTTTTCACCGTCAACATCAGAAAGCGTTATACCAAAGATATTTTTCTTGAATTTTTCACGTACGTCGAATATTTTACCGTCTAAGACTTTCTTTGCGTTATCGATCAATGCTACATAATCACACATTTCTTCAACACTTTCCATTCGGTGCGTAGACAGGATAATGGTCGTTCCTTCGTTTTTTAATTTGAGGATCTGGTCTTTAATTAAATTCGCATTCACGGGATCGAAACCAGAAAACGGTTCATCCAGGATCAGGAGTTTCGGCCTGTGTAAAACAGTTACTACAAACTGAATTTTCTGCGCCATTCCTTTCGAAAGTTCGCTCAGTTTTTTCTTCCACCACTGATCGATCTGCAATTGTTCAAACCAGTATTTTGCCTGAGAAAGCGCATCGCTTTTGCTCATGCCTTTCAACTCTCCGAAATAGAGGATCTGGTCACCAACTCCCATGTTTTTGTACAATCCACGTTCTTCCGGCATGTAACCGATCTGGCGGATATGTTCCGGATTTAGCTTTTGGTTGTTGATATAAACTTCGCCGGAATCGGCCTGCGTAATCTGATTAATAATACGGATAAAAGTGGTTTTTCCGGCGCCGTTTGGACCAAGAAGTCCATAAATACTGCCTTCCGGAACATCGATTGAGAAATCCTCAAGCGCCAGTTTTTTACCTGCGTTGTAGGTTTTGGTAACATTTTCTGCTTTAAGCATCCAATTAATTTTATTGATTAGTCTTTAAATAACAGGGAAAGTTACGGAAATATAGGGGAATATTTAGGAGCAGTCTCGTCCTCAAACGAGATGCTTTCCTTATTCGTTTTTTTACAAATTTTGCCGTGGGCGATGCCATCTGCAAATACTTGTAGAGAGAGCTCAAATATGCCATTCAATGAGGGCTGATTTTAAAAATAGACAAGTAGATAATCGACGAAGAGACAATGAATTGATCACTCAAATATTAAATCAGTCAAAAAACTTTACCTCAGTTTAATGAGTCAATTCAAAATTTTTGTAGAACTCATCAGCTTCTGCGATCACAACATCCATTTCTTCTAAAGTAAATACTTCTAAAAACTTCCGGCGGAAATCTTTAAAATGTGGGATTCCACGGAAATAGTTGCTGTAATGCTGACGCATTTCTATTAAACCTAAACGTTCGCCTTTCCATTCCATGCTCCATTCTGCGTGTTGACGAACAGCTTCTAACCGTTGAGAAAGAGTCGGTTCGGGCAAAACTTCTCCGGTTTTGAAGAAATGTTTTACTTCGTTAAAAATCCAGGGATAACCGATGGCGCCACGACCGATCATTATGCCGTCGCAGTCATATTTGTTTTTGTAATCCCAGGCCTTTTGGGGCGAATCTACATCGCCGTTCCCAAATATTGGAATATTAATTCTGGGATTGTTTTTAACTTTTGAAATATAATTCCAGTCTGCCTCTCCTTTATACATTTGGGCGCGCGTTCTTGCGTGGATCGTTAAAGCTTTTACGCCCACGTCCTGCAGTCTTTCAGCGACTTCCATAATATTGATGGTTTCTGTATCCCAACCTAAACGTGTTTTTACAGTCACTGGCAAATCGGTAGAATTCACAACGGCTTTGGTAAGGCGGATCATGAGGTCGATATCTTTTAAGACTCCAGCACCGGCTCCTTTACAAACCACTTTTTTTACCGGACATCCAAAATTAATATCGACAATATCCGGACTTACTGCGGCTACGATCTTTGCAGAAAGCGCCATTGCATCTTCATCGCCACCAAAGATCTGAATTCCAACAGGTCTTTCATAATCGAAAATATCGAGCTTTTTCATGCTTTTCATGGCATCACGAATCAATCCTTCGGAAGAAATAAATTCCGAATACATCATGTCTGCTCCGTGCATTTTACATAGCCTGCGAAAGGGTGGATCCGAAACATCCTCCATTGGAGCGAGTAACAAGGGGAACTCTGGCAGTTCGATATTACCGATTTTTATCATGGTGCAAAGATATCAATTATGAAAGAAAGAATTAAAATCAAAAAATATTTAATGAGTTATAGGATGAATATAGATGCATAAAAAAAATAAATAACATAGTCAAAGAAGATCTGTTAACCGAAATAATGAAGTGGGAAGTTCACATAAAATAAACTCGCTTAATTCAACCGATATAAAAACTTATAAACTTTTACGTGAAAATTTTCCGACAATCTTTTGTGACTTTCTAGTAAGAAATCCTAATCAAAATCGTGATGTGTATCGTCTTTTGAATTGCGATAAACAAACCACATTCCGATTGTAAGACCTACAACTCCGGCAACGGCGGTCATTAAAGCACGCTCTAATTTGTCTGGCTGTGTATTTCCGATGTAATTGAACAGAAATAAAATAATGAATGTGATTGCAGCAATAACTGCGTATTTTGTACTTCTTATATTCATTAATTTAGTTTATAAGAAATCATCACGCCGCCACGATAAGGCAGGATTTCTCCGCTTTTATCCCATGGTCGACCATCATCGTCATATCGAATTCCCAATTCTTTGTGATAGCCTTTGTAAAAACTTTGCACGCTTCCTGCACCGAGGTAAAGATCCATATTCCATTTTTCGCCAAGTTGAAATTGATATCCTACTACGCCACCGATCATTACTGCATAGCCATCCTGATAGAGATCAGATGCTTTGTACAAAGGTGAATCTAAATTATACTGTGTAAGATCATCAGTCCAATAATTAAATTTCTGCATAATGAAACGAGCCGCGGAAATATTGGCACCAACATACCAGTGTTTAAAGGCTTCTTTAAAATAATACCGCCCATCAAAACCAATCATATAAACCTGGGCATATTTGCCGGCAAACGATTTCCAGGGAGAAATAAAGACTTCGCCTTGTAAAGTCATTTTGTTATTTAGCTGATATTCTAATCCTGCATTCAATATTCCTATTGGAAGAAAAAGTGCGTTGGCTTTAACGTAAAGCTTTTTTTGAACAATCGAATCCTGCACCTGGGCATTTATGATGAATGAAAGGGAAATTGCAAAAGCAAAAAGAAGTTTTTTCAAAGTAATACTTTATTTTAAAGTTTGTAAAAGTTGGGCGGCCATCGTAGCGTCTTTGCCCTGAGTTACTGCAAGATTTTGAGAGATCTCTGCGTAAGTTTTTGCAATGTCTTTTTTACCCGTTAGCGAATATAACTTCGCCAAAATGTAAGTGTTTTCTGCAGTTTCGGTTTTCATGACTGATTTTTCTGCCCATTCTTCTGCTTTTTTGAGGGAAGAAGGTGTCGAAATATGTTCACTAAAAATCCAGGCAGCTTTCAAAAGTTCTTCAGCATCAAAACTATCCGAATCATTATAATATACTAAAGCAGCTTTTTCATATCCTGCGAAATTGTTTACGTTAGGATAGAAAATAACTTTCATTCTGTTTAGAGCGATTTCTGCGTCTGTTTTTCCTATTAAAGGAATTGCGTTCTTAAAAAAATAATCGTCGTTAATGATTCCTGTTTTTTGATCCAAAGAATTGTCTAAAATTTTCGAGATCTTAATGTTTGCGTCAAACTGCTTGTAAATGTCTTCGGACATTAATTGAACAATCTCCGGCTTTTTGTTCTCGAAAATTTTGTAATTAGGATCAGTTGGCGATTTGATGAAATACAGTAACATTCCCAAATCCTCTTTGGTGAGTGGTTCGTTCTTCTTCACCGTAAAATATCTTTCAGAAACTTTCTTAGCCAGTTCATAATCTTCATTAGAGTACAAACGCATCATGTTTAATAAAAATTCTGGATCTTTTTCGCCCTTTTCAAAAAGTTCTTTACTGGAGGCAGTTCGGAATTTTGGATTGTTGGCTTCTTTGGCGATGGTCAAAAAATCCTCTTCTCCCATATATCCCAAATTTTTCATTACCAGTTCGCCGTCTCCATTTAAGAAAAGAAAAGAAGGGTAGGAGCGAATTCCGTATTTAACTGCGAGGTCGCGACCTTCGCCCTTTTCCATATCGAATCGCGCATTCACAAAATTGGTATTATAATACTCTTTAACAGCAGGCAAAGGAAAAATATTTTTTTCCATCATTTTACAGGGACCACACCAAGATGCATAAGCATCAATAAAAACCAGTTTCTTTTCTGATTTTGCCTTTGCGAGGATTTCTTTAAAAGTTAGCTGCTGAAAATCTATACTTTCCTGAGAAAATAAAAGTGTAGAAAAACCTATTATGAAGAAAGAAAATAACTTTTTCATTTTTTAATAAAAATTTGATGCGAAGTTAAATATAAAAAATACAACGGAAAAGATTTTATTCGATTATAAAAATTACTCTTTTCCAATTGGAAACATAAAAGGTTAACGATTACAAAGATTCAAGTTCCTTCCATTCCTTCTAAATTCATTAAAAAAAAGAGCCGAAGCTCTCCTTTTTACTCATTGTCAGGCTGGGATTTATTGTCCATCAATTTTAAAAGAATCTTTCAAGGTAACGGTTCTGTTAAATACCAGATTCTCATCGGTAGAATCTCTGTCTTTCATAAAGTATCCGATTCTTTGGAACTGGTAAGGATGTCCGATCTCTGCGTCTTTCAAACTTGGTTCTGCAAATCCTTTTACCGTTTTTAAGCTTTCAGGATTAATAAAATGCATAAAATCGGTTTCTTTTTCCGCATCTGGTTGTGGGGTTGTGAAAAGTCGGTCGTATATTCGAACATCAACAGGAATCGCATGTTTTGCGGATACCCAGTGTAAGGTTCCTTTCACTTTTCTTAAACTTTCTTCGGTTCCACTTCCCGACTTGCTTTTCGGATCGTAAGTCGCATAAATCGTCGTGATCTCGCCGTTTTCATCTTTATCAACACTTTCAGCTTTAATGATGTAAGCGGATTTCAATCGAACTTCGCTGCCTAATTTCAAACGGAAAAACTTTTTATTGGCTTCTTCTTTAAAATCTTCTCTTTCGATGTAAATCTCTCTGGAAAAAGGAATTTCTCTGGTTCCCGCATTTTCATCTTCGGGATTATTTTCAGTTTCTAATAATTCATCTACGTTTTCCGGATAATTGGTGATCACCAGTTTCACAGGATCCACAACAGCCATTACCCGCGTGGCGATCTTATTTAAATCCTCGCGCACAAAAAATTCTAATAACTGAATGTCAATAAGATTTTCTCTTTTTGCAACACCCACTCTTTCGATAAAATTTTTGATAGAAGTTGGCGTAAAACCTAATCTTCGCATTCCGGAAATAGTTGGCATTCTGGGATCGTCCCAACCGGTAACCGCATTTTCAGCAACCAATCGCTGCAATTTTCTTTTAGAAGTAATAAGATAAGACACGTTCATTCTTGCAAATTCGCGCTGTTTGTTTCTTACCGTAGTTTCATCGTAAACCTGATCCAGATACCAATCATAAAGTGGACGGTGATTTTCGAATTCCAAAGAACATAAAGAGTGAGAGATCTGTTCAATATAATCGGATTCTCCGTGAGCCCAGTCGTACATTGGATAAATTTTCCATTTGTCGCCTGTTCTGTGATGAGGTCTTTTCAAAATTCGGTACATCACAGGATCGCGCATATTCATGTTGGGCGATTTCATATCTATTTTTGCACGTAAAGACATGGAACCTTCTTCGAACTCTCCATTTTTCATCTTTTCGAAAAGTTCTAAACTTTCGGCAATCGGTCGGTTTCGGAAGGGTGAATCCACGCCTTCTTCAAAAGGATTTTTTCGCTGTGCAGTAATCTCTTCGGACGGTTGCTCATCTACATAAGCTTTTTCGTCTTTGATCATTTGTACAGCCCAATCGTATAGCTGATCAAAGTAATCAGATGCATACAATTCCTGATCATATTTAAAACCTAACCATTCAATATCTGCTTTAATGGAATCCACAAATTCCTGTTCTTCTTTTTCGGGATTTGTATCATCAAAACGAAGATTGACAGGCGCACCATATTTTTCGCCCAAACCGAAATTAATGCAGATCGCCTTGGTGTGACCAACATGCAGATAACCATTTGGTTCCGGCGGAAAACGGAATCTAAGCTGGTCTTTAGAAAAACCATTCGATAGATCATCTTCTATAATTTGCTCAATAAAATTGAGAGACTTTTTTTCTTCTTCCATTATTAATTCTTGTAGAAGGCAAATTTACAGATTATTGAGGAAAAGAGAAACTTATACTCTTAGCAATTGTAGTTTTTTAATAATGGTGTTATGCCGGGATAAAATTTTAATGAATTAATCAAGAATTATTCAATTTAATCCTAAAGATTTGTAGTAATCGCAAAATTTTAATTAAATTTATACCGAAATTAATGATAAGAACCGTCAAATTTTAACAATCTGAAAACTTCTGGACAATTTTGGTATCAGGAAGTTTAGAAATATAATTTTTGTCGATTTTTTCTTACTGCAAGAAATAGGAGTTCTATAAATAATTTTCTAGCAAATTATCACAGATGAAATTATAAATTTATGCTCGTTTCTTGCCTAATTACTATTTATCTCTTTCTGGTTTTTGTATGTTTAGTCATCTCCTTTCTGCGAAGAAAGATTGATGGATCATACCTTTATCTGTATTTTCTTTCTGTAGCTGTCATCGAGATTTCACCCCGTATTTTTGCTGTCGAAGCAAATCGGATTTATACGTTAGGATCATTTCTCTACATCGGCTTTTTAACTTTTTACTATTCCATAAAGATCCCGGATCAGAAAAGAACGGTCTATGTTTTAGGATTATTAACATCGGTTTTCAGCGTTGTTTTCATTGTAATGTCAAAGCAAATGTTTTCTACGGCTTTGGGAATTACCTTATCTGTTTTTTATATGACCCTGTCATTACTATGGTTTTTTAGCCAGATCAAAAACAACGATGACACATTTATCACACACAAACAGGCTTTCTGGGTAAGTTCCGCCATGCTTTTCTGGAGTGTTATTTTTCTTTTCAGGGTTTCTTTCATGTATTGGCTGGCAGAAAATGACCATGCTTTTTTAGTGCTTCTCGACAAGATTTTCAAAATTTCGGTGGTATTGACTTATGGTTTTTTTCTTATTGCCGTAACCCGCAAATATTAGGAAGTTATGAAACAGCTGCCTATGGACATCAAGATTTCTATCATTTTAGCCATTCTCCTGATGGTAATGATCGTCGTATTCCTCATATTTATTATTGTTTTGTATTATCGGCGACAAATGCTTTTCGATAAAGAAAAGAGATTGAAGGATATGGAATATCAAACCCAGCTTTTGCAGAAGGAGATCGACTTTCAAAAAAGAACGCGTAAAGAACAGGAACGTATTTCTCATGATCTGCACGATGATCTGGGAGCTGGACTTACTGCTTTAAAACTTCAAACCGAATTTCTAAAACGGAAAACGACCGATGAAACCATCGGACAAAATATCGAGGATCTGCTACAGACCTGCGACGAATTACATGTCTCGATGCGACAAATGCTCTGGAATTTGAAGGCAGGCAACGACAGTCTGGAAAATTTTACGCAGCGCATCATTAATTACACCAGAGGATTCTTTGCGAAAACGACCATCGAAGTACATATTACTAAAAATGAAATCGGCTTCCACGAAATTTTAGCAGATACGCGACGAAATATTTTCTTATGCATGAAGGAGGCGCTGAATAATATTTACAAACACAGCAATTCTAAAAGAGTAGAAGTGCACTTTAAAAAAGAAGGAAATATTTTTTCGATTGATATTATTGATGATGGAATCGGGATGACAAATACATCCAGGAATGGAAACGGACTCAAAAATATGCGATCCAGAATGGCAGCAGTATGTGGAGATTTTAGTTTTATTCCGACCGAAGAAGGATTACACATTAATTTACGAATTGATCTGGATGAAATTGAAAAGACGAAAGCAAATTAAGCACTTTATTTTCTCTGAGATGATTTTTGTTAGGGATAGAAAAAAAATCACACTGAGAGTAATTCCAATTTCAAAAAATATTCGTACACTTGTATTTCTGTTATCGCAACTATAATAGCGTTGATGTATCGAATTTGATTACATATTACTATTTTTGTAAAAAATGTTAAGCCGTAATCCGTAATTCATATGTTTAACCTATTTTTCAGTATTCTAATAGAAACTTTAATAAACACACAAATTTTGAAAGGAAAACAACAACAACAAAAAATTTACTGTATAAATGCGTACAAAATTATTTTTTCTTATTTGTTCCTTCCTGTTCTTCAGCTTTCCTCTAGCAGGACAGCAGATTTGTGCTGGTACAAAAATCACTGATGTTCTAGGAAACGAAGATCCTGTAATCGACTGTAGTTACCCTTTAAATGGTAAATGCCTTTTACTGAATGCCAGTATTCCCCAATTTAATAAAACAGATTCCTACGCGGTTTCTGCCGAAACCTTCACGCCTTATGGTGATTTTAATGCAGGAACGCCACTGGCTGCGGATGGTGACGATTCTTTTTTTGCGAAAGTCGATATGCCCTTTAATTTTTGCTACTTTGGCGGTAATTACAAATCGGTAATTGTTGGAACAAATGGCGTGATATCTTTCAATGTTCTGCAGTTAGGTAACGTAAATTATCCAAATGTTGATGATTTAAATCCTAGCGTGTCGCTTCCCAAAAGCAGCGTTTTCGGAGCTTATAGCGATCTGGTTTTTTCTAAAGACAATGATTCCGAAATTTATTACAGCATCGTAGGAACAGCACCGTGCCGAAAGTTGATCATTAATTTTTACAAGGGCCGAATTTTAGGATGCAATGAAACTTCTACCTCTCAGATCGTATTGTCTGAAGGTTCTAATACGATCGAAATCTTTGTGCAAAACAAACCACTGCCGTGTCCTGTCGCAAAATTTAAAAATTCACTTCTGGGTATTATAAATGAAGACCGCACTATTGGATATTCTCCAACCGGCAGAAATACGGGTATTTGGGAAGCGCAGAATGAAGCCTGGAAATTTACACCAAGCGGCGATCCTATCATCCCCCAAATTTCGTGGTTCAATTCCAGCAATCAAAATGTTGGTTATGGCGAAACAGTAAGCGTTTGTCCGGAAAAAAATGAGATCTATACCGTAAAAGTGAAATATCCGATGTGCGGAAATTTCGATTACACCTTAGAAGATACTTCGAGTGTCACTTTTGCGCCAGATTATCCCTTATCCAAAGATTTTACGGAAATTTTGTGCGGAAGTAACTCCTTCAATATTAATTTAGGTGATTATGTAGGCAACTTAACTCCGCAAGATCCAAATAACTTCTATTTTACTTTTCATAATTCCCTGGCCGAAGCGCAAAGTGGTATCGATCCACAATCAGAAACTTATGTTTTATCGGGTAATAAAAAGTTTTATGTACGCGTTCAGAATAAGTTAGATCCAACCTGTTACCGAACTTCCGTCTTAAATTTGAATACTATTTCGAAAAGTTTGCTAACTGATACAGTTGAAATTTGTGATTCTAATAATGATGGCGTTGAGAATAATTTCCAGCTCTCTTCCCTCAATTTTAAATTATTTAACGCGCCGATCAATGGCACAATCCATTATTTTTTATCAGCAGCCGACGCTGCAAATAATTTGAACGAAGTCACAACGACTAATATTACAGCAACTACGCAGTTGTATGTTAATTATCAAACCTCTAATTGTAATCAGGTTTTTGGTCCTGTAAGTGTGACTTTTTCACCAAGCCCTGTTGTAAATTCTCCGGTCACGTTTCAGTGGTCAACGTGTGATTATAAATATGATCTGGTCGAACTTTTTAATTATCATGATCTTTTAGGACCTTTGGTTACTTCTGAATCTAACGTAAATTTAAGTTTCTATCTTAGTTATCAGGCTGCTTTTTCCGCAACTGGAAGCATTACCGGCACCATTGTCGAAGGGACTTATCCTGTTTTTGTTCGCGTAGAATTTCCGGGTGGCTGTTTCAGTATTGCAACGGTTAATATGGAAATTATTTTTACAGAAGTAGTAGCAAAAGACAAATCGGTTCATATCTGTTTTGATGGGACGCAGGATATGCCGGTGAATTTGAGCACTTATTCCCTGGGTATGTTGCTGCAGTCGCCTGTTGGAATTACCATTTCCTATTTTGATTCAGAAGCTGATGCAGAAAATAATGTCAATCCAATTTCAAATCTCCAGACTGTTACAAAGGACGGAAATTTAGTAAAGAAAGCGTTTTATGTGAGATTTACTGATCCAACAGGTTGCTATGCTGTAAAAGAAATTGAGATCAATTTAGTGCATGTCGTTATCTTTGAAACCCAGTTCGATGTATGTGATTTTTTTAATGACGGTTCCGAAAATTACGAGCTCGCCAACTTGAGTGCACGGATCAAAGGAACACAAAATGCGACTGTAAAATATTTTGTGAGTCAAAGTGATGCAGATAGTAACACTAATTCATTAACGAGCTTTAATGTTCAGGCGAACACTAAACTTTTTGCCAGAATTGAGTCTTATGGCTGCTCTAATATTTTTGAAATTAACTTGACTTTAGTTCCAACGCCAGTTTTAAAAACAACCGTTTCGCCCGTTAGAGATTCTGCTTGTGATAATAATAATGATGGGCTGGAACCTTTTGATCTAACCACATTACAATCCGAAATTTACAGTGGTGCTAATGCGGTTACCTTTCAATATTATACTACGTACAACGCCGGAAATAATTCCCTGTCAGGTTTTATCCCAAATCCAACTTCTTTTGTCTCCCAGAAAACGAGTAAAGTTTATGCTAAAGTTACTTTTGTAAATGGCGGTTGTTATTCTGTAAGTACCATTAACATTACTTTAAACTTTTTACCGGCTATTATTTTGAAACCTGCAGTTTTGCAAAAATGTGATTATGATTTTAATTTAAATGAATCATTTAATCTTCCCGATGCTTATCCGCAATTGTTTTCGCAAGTTCAAAATTCAATTCCACTCGGAGATCTTAAAATCACTTATTACAAAACTGAAAGTGAAGCAAATGCTGGAAATCCTGCGACTGAGATCTCTTCTCCAGTTGTTACGTCGCGTTCCAGACTTATTGTATGGGTAAGATTTACCTCAAAAATTACGGCCTGTTATTCGATTGCACCCATCGAACTTCAGACTTATTTGCCTCCAAAAGCCCTGAACGCTGTTATCGCTGATATTTGCGATGAAAATTTAGATGGTTTTTATGATCTTAATTTAACGCTTTATACGCCAAGAATGGTGTTTACCCAAAGTGCAGATAATAAATTTATATTTTATAAAAGCAAGGCAGATGCAGACAGTAACACCAATGCGATTCTGGATCCAACAAAATTTACTTTCGATGCATCGGTAACCAGAATTTGGGTGCGGGTAGAAAATATTCCGGGGTGTTTTGATACGGCCTCTGTAGATTTCAGATTTGGACTAAAAGTAAAATTGGCAGATAGTGGACCTTTCACGGTTACAAATGCCTGTGATGTTGGAAACGATGGCAGCGAAAATATTGATCTTACTCAGTTTGAAAATATCATTTTTAACGGTCAGGTAAGCTTTGAGTATTATCCAACATTTCTTGATCTTAATAATGGCACCAACAAAATTGGGGCACCAACAACTTTCCTTTACAACGAAAATTCAGGACCGCAAAAGATCTTTGTAAAAATAATGGCTGCTGGTTTTTGTCCGGATAAGGTGGAGATCAATCTGACCTTAAAGAAAACGCCAATGTTTACTTTACCAGACTACAATTATTGTCAGGAAAGTTTTATTGATATTAAACCCGACTTCAGTAATCTTAATATTGTAACTTTCGAATGGTTGGATCCTACCGGAAAAGTGGTTTCTACCACCAATCAACTTTTAGGGGTAAAAATTTCGGGAGTGTATAAAATAAACGTGATCGCCGCAAACGGCTGTACATTCTCTACCACTTTTAAAGTTACCCCTTTTGAGGTTCCTGTGATCACGGATTTAGTAGCCAGTGGAAATACGATCACTGTGATCGCGACTGGTAGCCAGAAAATTCTTTATTCTAAAGATGGGATCAATTTCGGGGATAGTAATGTCTTTCCTAATTTGCCTTTCGGAGTTACTACTTTTTATGTCAAGTTTGAAGGATCAACCTGCGCTCCGGAAAAGAAAGAAGGTTTGATCTTAGATATTAAGAACGCGTTTTCCCCAAATGCCGACGGTTATAATGACAACTGGATCATTGATGATTTAAATGTTTTCAATGGTAAAATGGCCAATCTTAAAGTATTTGACCGGTTTCAAGTGATGGTTTTTGAACAGGACAGTTCAACGCGGTTTGTGTGGGATGGCACAAGATCGACCAGAGTTGTAAATACCGGATCGTACTGGTATCTGCTCACTTTACCGGATGGCAGAACTTACACTGGCTGGGTTTTATTAAAAAATAGAAATTAGATAGGTTAGATGTTGATAAAATGTTGGGAGTAATTTTCGAAAATTCTTAAAAAGTTTTTAAAATTGTTCCCAATTATTTTTGTCGTAACGATCCGGTTAGCTGAATCCTGATTTCTTTTTAAAGCATAGAAATCTGATCACCTGTCAACTCCAGATCTGATTCAAAATTATTTGTAAATAATCCGCCTGTTCCTAAACCTTGTGGCATCGTAGGATTTTTTGTAAACGTATATTGTGCAATAGCATTTAAACCGATATTACTTTCCAAAGCAGAAGTGATCCACCAACCGATACCTAATTCTTCGGCGATTTCGATCCATTCGTCACTACCGGAAAATCCGCCAATTAAAGAAGGTTTCAAAATAATATACTGAGGTTTTATATTTTCTAAAAGTTTCCGTTTTTCCTGCTGATCCAGGATTCCAATAAGCTCTTCATCTAAGGCAATTGGCGTGGGAGTGGTCGCGCAAAGTTTTGCCATGGCATAAACATTTTGACTTTCAGATTGCTGAAGAATGCCAGCTTTTATGGGTTGTTCGATGGAATGAATACCTAAGTCCGATAGTTCTTGTAACACCGTTTTTGCTTCTTGAAAGGTAAATCCACCGTTCGCATCAACGCGTAGCTCTAATTGATCTTTCGGAAATTGAGTTCGAAGTTTTTTTAAGATTTCTTTTTCGGAATTCCAGTCGACGCCAATTTTCAGTTTGATGCAGTCGAAACCCTGCTCCAGTTTTTCTGCAATTTGTTGCTGCATAAAATCTGCATTTCCCATCCAGATCAAACCATTTATTTTCAAGGAAGCGTTTCCTTTTGTAAATTCACTAGGGAAATAAAGGTTTCCACCGTATTTCAAGTTCAAAATAGCCTGTTCGTACCCAAACCAGATCGAAGGGAAATGTTTAAATTCCTCTCTCAGAAATGTGGAATCTGCGTTAATATTGTCACAAAGCCATTGTAATTTCTCTTCGTAATTCGGAACATCATCGTAACTCAAACCGCGGAAAAGTCCACATTCGCCAATGCCTTTTCTACCGTTTTCGGAGATGTTCAGGAAAAAAGTTTCCTTCGTAAGCAAAATGCCGCGCGATGTTCCGCTTGCCTGCTTAAAATTTAAGAGATATTGGTTGAAAGTTGCTTTTTTCATTGATTGAAATAATTGGATAAGTACATGAAAATTTACTTAAGATTAAATCTCATCTTCGGAAGAAATCGATCTTGGATAGATAATTTTTTATATTCGATGGTGGTGAAGCCAAATTTTTTATAAAAACCTTCGGCGTGTGGATCAGCTTCCAAAGTAATGCTTTTGATGTTCAGGTTTTTCGCTCGTTTTAATAAATTTTCGACAAGGCGTTTTCCAAAGCCTTTGCCGATAAAATCAGGGAGTATAAATAAATGATCTAATATAATTTGGTCTTCTCCGGCTTTGATAAAAGAATAAAAACCAATTGTTTCGGAATTTAAAATCAATTTAAAAACATGGTTTTGAGTAATATATTCTGCAGTTATGGTGAGGTCATCTTTCCATTTTTCTAATTGGTCCTGAGAATAACCCCAAAATGACTTACTCTCAAAAGTTATCTGAGTTAAGATAGAATGATCGATCGCCGTTGCTCTTTCAACTATTACTTGTTCCACAAAACTTAATTGGATTCAAATTTCTAATTTTAAAATAGCCCTGATCGCAACGGTATCCTTTTTGTTTTTCCGCAGAAAATAAAAAGACTCGCCTGTCGGCAGACAGGTAAAGTGGAGAGCGGGATTAAGCTCCTAAAAAACTGAAACTTATAAGTAAGTTGATCAAGGAAAAACTATTGATTATTTTCCATAAACTCTTCTGCTTTTTCTACCATTTTAATGCTTCCACAGAAAAAAGGAACGCGCTGATGAAGTTCGGTCGGTTCAATTTCTAAAATTCTTCTGAATCCATCAGTACATTTTCCGCCTGCCTGTTCAGCAATCATTGCCATTGGATTGCATTCATATAAAAGACGCAGTTTTCCGTTGGGTGACTGTGATGTTGAAGGATAAATATAGATTCCACCTTTGATCATATTCCGGTGAAAATCTGAAACTAAACTACCAATATATCGCGATGTATACGGTCGGTTATCTTCTTCTTCCTGACAAAATTTGATGTATTTTTTTACTCCTTGGGGGAATTTTGCATAATTTCCTTCATTAATAGAGTAGATCTGCCCTGTTTGCGGGAATTTCATGTCTGCATGTGAAAGATAATAAGTTCCCAGACTCGGGTCGAGTGTAAATCCGTTCACGCCGTTTCCTGTTGTATAAACGATCATTGTGGAGGAGCCGTAAACCACGTAACCTGCAGCTGCCTGATTGATTCCTTTTTGTAAAAAATCTTCGATACCAACGGCAGTTCCAGGCTCTGTAACCCGGCGGTAAATAGAGAAAATAGTTCCTACCGATACATTTACATCGATATTTGAAGAACCGTCTAAAGGATCGATCAACACCACATATTTGCTTAAATGTGCATTAGGACCCGTTTTTATTTCGATGTAATCATCATTTTCTTCAGAGGCGATCCCGCACACCACTTCGCGCTGCGACAAAGCTTCAATAAAAATATCATTTGCCAAGACATCTAATTTCTGCTGCTCTTCGCCCTGAATATTATCGTTACCGGCTTTCCCAATTATATTGGCGATCCCGGCTTTGTTTACTTCGCGGTTTACGACTTTTGAAGCGAGTCGGATCGCACTTAAAAGACTGGAAAGTTCACCTGTCGAATACAGAAAATCTTCTTGTTTATCAATAATAAATTCACCGAGCGTCTGAAAATTTTGTTCTGACATTTTTTTGCTTTTTGGGATTCTTACAAATTTCGGAAATTTCTTTGAATTTACCGGCTTTTCTTTTCAATAAAATCGCGCTTTAAAGCTTTTTTTAAAGTAAAGCAGTTTGTATCAGGCTGTTTTTAGAAATATACATCGATCTAATATTTTATTATTAATTGGACAAGTTTTTTTATTTCACCTTAAAATGATATTTTTGAAATTTAAAACTATTTCTTCCTGAACGGTTTTAAGGATATAAATTATTGAAAATTAAATATTTAGATGAAAGTTTTTAAGTTTGGTGGTGCTTCTGTAAAAGATGCCGAAAGTGTAAAAAATGTCTCTGTAGTTTTAGGATCGGAAGGTTTTGAAAATTGTTTGCTCGTAGTTTCTGCCATGGGAAAAACAACAAATGCTTTAGAAAAAGCCGTAGAAAATTACTTTAACAAAATAGATTACCAAACTGAAATAGAAAAAGTTAAGCTTAATCATTTAGAGATTTCGCATGGTCTGTTTCAGGATCATCATCCGGTTTTTGCAGAGATCTCGTTGTTTTTTAATGATATTGAATCTTTTTTGCGCCGTAACAAATCACCCAATTACAATTTTGTTTACGACCAGGTGGTGAGTTGTGGAGAAATGATCTCCTCCAAGATTGTAAGCGAATATTTAAATGATATTCAGTTTAAAAATCAGTGGCTGGATGCACGGGATCATATTAAAACCGACAGCAATTACCGCGAAGGAAACATTAACTGGGAAGAAACTCAAAGAAAAATTTCTGAGCTCGATCGCGATATCTGTTATGTGACGCAAGGATTTATTGGATCAGAAGCCAATAATTTCACGGTGACTTTGGGCAGAGAAGGTTCCGATTATTCCGCTGCAATTTTTGCCTACTGTTTAAATGCCGAAGCCATGACCATTTGGAAAGACGTTCCCGGCGTAATGACAGGTGATCCTCGAAAATTCGAAGATGTGAATCTTTTGTCTCACATTTCTTACGAAGAAGCGATTGAAATGGCTTATTATGGCGCTTCTATCATTCACCCGAAAACTTTACAGCCTTTAAAACAAAAAAATATTCCTTTTTATGTAAAATCTTTCCTTGATCCCAAAAATCCTGGAACCAAAGTGGGCGTTTCAGAGAAAAATGAGCAGCAGGAAACTTATATTTTAAAGGAGCATCAGCATTTACTGCATATTTCGACGCGGGATTTCTCCTTTATAGCCGAAGAACATTTAAGTCAGATCTTTGCGCTTTTAGCAAAAAATAAAATTACAATTTCTTTAATGCAGACATCTGCGATTTCCCTGGCGCTTTGCATTGAGGATAAATATGATGCGATCGATCATCTTAATCAGGAGTTACAAATCAACTTTAATACAGAAATGGTAAAAAGTGTTTCTCTCTTTACCGTAAGAAATGCTAAATTAGAGGACTTAAATAAATTTTACGCTAATAAAAATATACTATTAGAGCAAATTTCTAAAAAAACGATTCAAGTCGTAACTAACTAATAACCAATGAGTCTCATTACGAAGAGTGATTTAATTAATGCATCGGGTCTAAGCAGGATCGGATTTCTGAAGAATCCTGTGGCGTCCGCAATTATGCGTTTAACAAAAATTACAGAGGTCAATAAGCTTTACGACAGCCTGAAAGACAAAAGTGGCAAAGATTTTTTTGATGCTTTTGTGCGCGAAAGGAAATTAAAGTACATCGTCTTTTCCGAAGATCTGGCAAAAGTCCCAAAAACGGGACCTTTTATTTTGGTTTCTAACCATCCGCTGGGTGGAATTGATGGCATTCTGATGACCAAGATCCTAACAGAGATTCGTCCGGATTTTAAAATTATGGGTAATTTTCTTCTGGAAAAGATCGAGCCTATGAAACCTTTTGTGATTCCGGTAAACCCTTTTGAAGGGCGAAAAGAAGCGCGGAACAATGCTGTTGGAATGCGGGAAACATTAAAGCATTTGCAGAGTGGCGGGTGTGTGGGAATTTTTCCTGCCGGCGAAGTATCTAATAAAAATAATAAGTTCAGCGAAATTTTAGATAAATCCTGGGAGAAGCCAGCTCTAAAGCTGATTAAAATGGCAAAAGTTCCTGTGGTTCCGATGTATTTTCACGCGAAGAACAGTCGGGTTTTTTATCAGTTTTCTAAATTGCATCCCGACTTACAAACGCTGTTGCTTCCTGCAGAAATGATGCACAATAGAGAAAAACCTATTCGGATCCGCATCGGGAAACCGGTTTCTGTAAAAATTCTGGAAGATCACGATTCGATCGAAGAAATGGGCGAGTTTCTGCAGAAGAAAATATACATGCTGAAATCGTATTACGAAAAACGAAGAACGATTGCAGAACAGCTAAAACTCCCTAATTTAAAACTGAATTTCCCTTTAACCAAAGAGGAAAACGTGGTACAAAATATCATCGACGAAACACCACAAGAAGATGTGATCAAAGATATTGAAGCCCTTTACAAAAAAGACAAGATGCTTTTTCGGAACGGTGTTTACGAAGTTTTCTTCGCCACTTATTCCGAAATGCCTTCGATCATGCGCGAGATCGGGAGACAGCGCGAACTTACTTTTAGAAAAATTGGCGAAGGCAGCAACCTTCCTTTTGATTTAGATACATACGATGAACATTATCACCATCTTTTTCTGTGGGATAACAAAGCTCAAAAAATAGCGGGAGCCTATCGAATGGCTTTGGGAAGCGAGGTCATGAAGAAACATGGAATAGAAGGGTTTTATACGAGTTCGCTTTTCGAATTTGATCAGGAGTTACAACCCTTTTTCCGAAAAGTTATCGAGATGGGAAGAGCCTATATTTCGACAGAATATCAGCAGAAACCTTTGCCTCTTTTTCTTTTATGGCGCGGAATTGTTCATGTTTGCCTAAGAAATCCTGAACATAAATTTCTGATGGGCGGTGTGAGTATTTCCGATAAATTTTCTGAATTCTCCAAGTCTCTGATGATCGAATTTATGCGCTCAAATTATTATGATTCTGCCGTAGCGCAATATATTCATCCGAAAAAAGAATTCAAAGTTAAACTGAAAGACCGCGATAAACACTTGTTTTTCGATGAGGTTGAGGCGGATTTAAATAAACTCGATAAGATAATTGATGATCTGGAGCCTGAAATGCGATTGCCGGTTTTAATTAAAAAATACATCAAGCAGAATGCGAAAGTGGTTTCTTTTAATGTAGATCCAAGTTTTAATGATGCGATCGATGGATTAATGTACATTCGAATTAGTGAGCTTCCGGAAAGTACCATCAAGCCTGTTTTGGAGGAAATGAGCGAACAAATCCAAAAAGAAGAAAACAATCACGTTGATAATCAATAATATTGGGGTTTTTTCTTAAAAATCTTTCAGAATGATTTGTGAGATAAGAAGAAAGTTGCTATTTTTGCACCACTCAATTAACGAAAGGTCTCTTAGCTCAGTTGGTAGAGCAATGGATTGAAAATCCATGTGTCCCTGGTTCGATTCCTGGAGAGACCACTTTAATTTAATCACCTGCAATTTTGCAGGTGATTTTTTTGACTGCATTTTTCTGAGAAACTTTACAATTTCACTATTTTCTGCTGTTCCTAAATCATCAAGTTGGAAAGTGATGAAATTCAAAATGTTACCGATTCTACTATTTAACGGATCTGGCCCAAAAAATTTTCAAGAAAGCAATTATCAACCAAACATTTATCAATAGTATAAAGGATAACGATTTCAGGTCCAACTCGATAATATCTCTTTTTTACAACGAATGCCATTTAAATTAGACTACATTTGAGTATTAAGAATTGTATGTTTAATCCATCGTCTTTACTGGCTTCTTCGAAAACCTTTTTCTCCGAAATTGGAGATATTACATTGTTTGGTGCCCGATTTTTTCGGGAAGTGTTTATGCCGCCTTTTGAATTTAAAGAATTGATACGCCAATGTTATAATATTGGCAATCGGTCTTTGCTGTTGGTTTCGGTAACTGGATTTATTTTAGGATTGGTATTTACACTGCAATCCCGACCAACTTTGGAACAGTTTGGCGCAGAATCCTGGATTCCTTCTATGATCAGTATTTCGATCATCCGCGAGATTGGTCCTGTAATAATCGCGCTGATCTGTGCAGGAAGAATAGGTTCCGGAATCGGTGCAGAATTAGGTTCCATGCGAGTTACAGAGCAAATCGATGCTATGGAAGTTTCCGGCACCAACCCTTTTAAATATTTGGTCGTAACTCGAATTGCAGCGGCGACTTTAATGCTTCCTCTTTTAGTAATTATCGGAGATTCCATCGCGCTTTTCGGTTCTGCCATTGTTGAAAATTTAAAATCAGATGTTTCCTATACTTTATATTTCAGTAAGGTTTTTAAAGCAATTGCATTTGGCGATATTATTCCCGCCACCATTAAAACCTTTTTCTTCGGTTTTGCCATCGGTTTAATTGGATGTTTTAAAGGGTATAATTGTGCGAAAGGAACGGTCGGCGTTGGCGAAGCTTCTAATGCTGCGGTTGTTTACACCTCGATGTTGATTTTTATTATCGACTTTATCGCCGTATTTGTAACTGATATTATTTTTGATATTTAAGTAATGGAAGAAAATAATTCAAAAAAAGTAGTCTTAGAACTGAAAAATATCACCAAAAGTTTTGGAGATAATCAGGTTTTAAAAGGATTTAATCTTAAACTTTTTGAAGGTGAAAACTTGACCATCATGGGAAAATCCGGCTCCGGAAAATCGGTGATGGTTAAATGTCTGGTCGGCTTAATTCAAGCTGATGGAGGAAGAATTACCATTAATGGGGAAGATATCACCAAGATGGGACAAAAAGAACTTGATATTCTGAGAACCGAAATTGGATTTCTTTTTCAGGGAAGTGCTTTGTATGATTCCATGACAGTTCGGGAAAATTTAGAATTTCCCTTAAGACGACATAAAGATAAAATTAAAGATTTTACAGGAACTGAAGTATTAGTAAAAGAAGCATTAGATGATGTTGGCTTGGGAAAAACCATCGATTTAATGCCGTCTGAACTATCGGGTGGAATGCAAAGAAGAGTGGCGCTTGCAAGAGCTTTGATCTTGAAACCGAAGATCCTAATGTATGACGAACCTACAACGGGTTTAGATCCTATTACTTCAAAAGAAATTATTGAACTTTTAAGAAATATTCAGTTGAAATATAAAACCTCTTCCATCATCATCACGCATGATGTAGATTGCGCGAGAGTAATTTCTAACCGAATGATCTTATTGGTCGATGGAATTAATTATGCAGAAGGAACTTATGAGGAACTTTTAAAATCCGAGGATCCACAAGTTCAGGCCTTCTTTAAAAATTAAATTATGGAAAAATCTACCTCAAAAAAAATGAATGTCGGCATTTTCGTCGTACTCGGAACAATTCTTCTGGTTACCGCGTTGTATTTTGTGGGAAAACGGCAACATCTCTTTAGCAGGAACATTCAGTTATCGGCCATTTTTACAGATGTAAGTGGTTTGCAGATTGGCAATAATGTGCGGTATTCCGGGGTGAATGTTGGAACCGTGAGTAAAATTGAAATGAAAGCGGAAGGAAAAATTAGGGTGGAAATGGCGGTGGACGAACAAGCCGCCAGATTTATAAAGAAAGATGCAGTCGCTTCGATTGCTTCAGACGGTTTGGTGGGAAGCATGGTCGTTAATATTATTCCGGGAGAAGATAAAGCGGCAAAAAAAGTGGTGTCGGGTGACCAAATTCAAATAAAAACCAAGATCACCGTAGATGAAATACTGGAAACCTTTAGTAAAACCAATGAAAGCGCCGCTTTGATTACTTCGGATCTGGCGACAATTACGCATCAGGTTGTGGGCGGAAAAGGTGCTTTGGGTGCGATATTAAGCGACTCTTTGCTCGAGCATGATCTGCGTAGATCTGTGGCTGCCCTGAAAAGAACTGCGGAAGGAACGAACAGAGCTATGGCGCAGGTCAACGCGATCATCGAGAAAATAAATTACGATCAAAGTGCCGCGGCAGTGCTATTGAGTGATCCAAAATCACGACAACAAATTCAGAATGTTTTTAGCAATTTAGAAAAATCCAGCAACGACATTAATAAAGTTTCTAAAAATTTAGAGGATTATGTGACCGAAATTAAAACCGGAAAAGGTTCCCTGAACTATATAACCAAAGACGAAGGTCTGAAGAAAAATATAGATTCCACCGTTGTTAATGTGAAAGAAGCGACCGATAAACTCAATCAAAATATGGAAGCGCTTAAGCATAACTTCCTCTTCCGTGGATATTTTAGAAAACTCGAAAAGCAGAAAGCAAAAGATCTGCAAAAGGAGGAAGTAAAGCTCTAAACGCCATTCTTTTTCTACACCAATATAAATGAAAAGTGCTGAAGAAAAAAATAAATCTTACTGGCCTCTTTATCGCTATCACAGTTTTTAGTGTCCTCTTATTTTTGCCTGTTTTCGAAAGTCAAAAAGTCCAGCGAGCATTTGCTTTGCTGATCATGATTGCCATTTTATGGATCACAGAATCGATTCCTTTACCCTTAACAAGTTTACTGATTCCTGTCTTCGCAATTTTTTTGCAATTAGTACCGCCTGCAGACGCGTTCACAGAGTTTGCAAATCCCATTCTATTTCTGTTCATGGGTGGTTTTGTACTTGCAGGAGCGCTTTCTCACCATTCTCTGGACAAAATGCTCGCTCAAAAATTGATTAAACTAGCTGGTGGAAATTTTTATCGGTCTGCAATATTTTTAATGCTGGCGACAGCCATTACTGCTTTTTTTGTAAGCAATACCTCTTCCACGGCAATGATGATTCCTTTGGGTTTGGGAATGTTGGTTCTTGTGAACAAGAATACTGTTTCACCTGAATCTAAATTCCTTATGTTGGGAATTGCCTATTCTGCAAATATTGGTGGTATTGTGACCATCATTTCTTCGCCTCCAAACGCGATTGGTGCCGAAATTTTAAATATCGATTTTCTAACCTGGATTAAATACAGTATTCCCATTTTCATTATTACCTTTCCAGTAATGGTTACGGTTCTTACGCTTTACTTTAAACCAGACAGAAAGATGAGCATTGGCGTGATGATTTTCGAAAAAGAAGCTGGAGCGCCACTGAAAACCTTACTTTCTATCTTTCTTGTAATCATAGTTTTATGGATGATGGACGGAATACTTTCGCCACTTTTGCACATCGATAACAGTTTTAATTCTCTGGTGGCGATTTTTGCTATTTTTCTCATATTTATGACGCAGGTCCTTTCCTGGCAAGAAATTTTAAAAAGTATCAACTGGGAAATACTGTTGCTTTTTGGTGGCGGTCTAACTTTAGGATTAGTCATCGAAGAAAGCGGACTAGGTATGTTGCTTATTTCAAAAGTTTCGGGTCTAATAACCGTTGTTCCAATATATGTATTTCTTTTAACGATCGTGGTTTTCAGTATTATTCTCACAGAATTTATGAGCAATACCGCAAGTGCCGCCATGATTTTGCCGCTTCTGTTTTCTCTGGCTATACAAATGGAGATCAACCCCGTCATTCTATTGCTTCCAGCGACCATTGCAGCTTCGTTTGGATTTATGATGCCGGCCGGAACTCCACCAAATGCGATGGTTTTTTCTTCTGGTTATGTTCCACAAAAAGACATGATCAAGGCTGGTTTAATCGTCAATATTCTGGTTTCGATCGTTGTTACTACTTACTTTTATTTCAGTTTTTATTGAGGGAGAAATTTAGATCTATTCAAATCACGGATTCCAACAAAATATTTTTTATAAATTTCATTTCCTAAAATTCGTCTGTTTGATGGTGATTATATCGTCGATAAACAACATTTGTCATTCCTACAAAGGAGGGATTTCTTCCTAATCCGGAAAATGAGGAGATGCTTCGACAAGCTCAGCATGACAGTGTTGGAAAAGTACTGATCAACGAAACCCATTGCTTCGATAACGTTTCCGAACCGGCTTAAACTGCTACATTGGTGGTTATCAACCTGCCTAAAAATAGTTGAAAGACTGAAAAGGCCGAACTTAGAATTTGAAAATATTTTGCATTACCAAAAAAAATGATTGTCGCCCTTTTTGAAACCAATCGTGTAATGAAAGATATTAATAAAGGGGAAGCTCATATAAAATTAAAATTGGAAAATAAGTTTGTCAAAAAACGTTTTCAGGATTAATTTGTTCTCGCAAAGACGCAAAAAAATATATGCAACGATCGCTACCGAATTTTAGTTTTGCATTTCCTTTGCGAAAACTTGGCGGTTTTGCGTAAAAAACAGATTAGAAATTTCATCGATCAAACTACCTCAAAAACCTTATCAAAGTTTCAGACCTTGACAAGGTTAATAAAAATTGAAATTTTTGTTAGATTTATTATTTCTCTAAATCCGCTCCAGTTCATCACCGGAAATCTGCGTTTTGAAAGTTCCGTAATTCACAGAAACTTTCCCGTTCTTCTCAATTTTTTCAATCGTTCCAACACTAGTAGATCCCGGAATTCTTACCCGCTGACCAATCTTCATCCAGACGGCGCGTTCTTTCTGGCGTTTGTCTTCCAGTTTTTCGTGGGTTTCTACGATCTTTTCCTGAACATCAACTTTCCGAAGTTGTTGCGTGATTTTCCGTTTTACGATCTGCAGTTTTTTATTTTCATCTTTATCGGCACCCACTCTTCTGAATTTCTCCTGCTCCAGAATTTTTACAAAATCACCGACCACTAATTTTCTGGATTTCCCTTTTACATAAGCATCAATAAAGGTTTCTACTTTATTTCCGAACTGTAATTTGCGGTGTTCATCTTCATAAAGTTTTTGGAAATTAAAGAGTTTCTGCTGCAATTGCTCATTCAGTTTCTCCAGATTTTCTTTTTTCTCCTGCGTAGAATCCCGTTTTTCTGCTAAATCGGTTTTTATTTTTTCTACTTCAAATTTTTCCTGCTGAAGTTTTACAATTGTTTTATCGAGATTTAAAATATCATGTTCCACTTTTTTCTTCGCGGATTTAATAATATAACTCGGGATTTTATTTTTCTCTGCAACTTCGAAGGTGAAGGAACTTCCGGCTTGTCCGACCTCTAATTTATAAAGCGGTTCCAAAGAATTTTCATCAAAAAGCATGGCTGCATTTTGAGCGTTTGGAAGTTGCTCGATAACGAGTTTAATGTTCGTGTAATGCGTGGTGATAATGGCGAAACTTTTTTTGTCGTAGAAAAACTCCAGAAAAGCTTCTGCTAAAGCACCACCTAATTCGGGATCAGAACCCGTTCCAAATTCATCAATGAGCAAAAGCGTGTTTGCATCAGCTTCCTTGATGATCTTCGCCATTTTTTTGAGACGGGAAGAATAGGTCGAGAGTTGATTTTCAATGGATTGATTATCACCAATATCCGTCATTAAATGATCAAAGAAAAACATCTCAGATTTCGGATGAACCGGCACCAAAATTCCAGACTGAATCATCAATTGCAGCAAACCAACCGTTTTTAAGGTAATCGATTTACCACCTGCGTTCGGTCCGGAAATACAAATGATTCGGTTATGTTCTGTGAAGGTTAAAGTCTGGGAAAAAATTTTCTTTTTCTCTGCTTGATTTCTTAGCCAAAGCAAGGGGTGAAAAGCCTGAATCAAACGCATTGTTTTATGTCGGTTGATTTTTGGCAGAACTCCATTGATCTTCTGGGCAAATTTTGCTTTTGCTCTCGTTAGATCTAAATCGAAAATATAGATTTGGTAATCCGATAGCTGAGGTTGAAATTCTGCAATTTCGGCGGTGAGTTTTCTTAAAATTTTATCGACTTCTTTTTTCTCTTCTTCAATATCTTCGCGAAGTTTAAAGTGATGTTTCACCACAGATTCAGGCTGAATATAGGTGATTGATCCCGTTTTAGAAACGCCTAAAACGCGACCCGGAACTCTTTTTTTATAAGCGGATTTTACGGCAAGAACTCGTTGATCATCCATAATACTTTCGCGGATGTCATCTAGGTAATCTGTGTTCGTCAATCCCGTTAAACTTCTGTTGAAATTTTCCTGAATAGCTTTTCGGGCGTGGGAAATGTCGCTTCTTAATGTTCTTAAAATGGACGAAGCTTCACTTTTCACTTCTCCAAAACGGTTCAGAACTTTGTCGATCCGGTCGATGATTTCTTTTCGGTATTCCAGATCTTTTACGTCATTGTTCAGATTCGAAAATACATCCCCGTAATTAGGAAAAAACTTCTGCAGTCTTGCGATCTGTTCCGTTAAGCTTTTTATTTTGAGAAACGACGCGTTTTCCAGACGGTAATTTTCAATGATCATGACCTTTAACTCGGCTTCAATATCTTCATATTCGTTAAAAGGAATGGCATTATCGCTCTCAAAACTGGATAAAAATTCAGCAACTTTTTTCAAGGAAAGTTCAGCTTCTTCTATGGGAAATGGTCGCAGTTCTGCAATTTTCTCTGCCGTTTTTTTAGAATAAGCAAATGGGGAAATTTCCGCGAGTAATTCTGGAAATTCGAGTTCGTCTAAATCGTCTTTTTGTATATGCACACGCAAATTTAATTATTTTAATAGAATAGTTGCAATTGTTTCTATGCATCAGAACAATCTCAATTTACAACAAGAAGATCTCAATAAAAATCAGAAAAAACGAAATATTTAAAATTAAGAAGTAATTAAATATTTAAACCGGGAATAAATGCATTGTTTACTTACAAACCTGAAAAATAATCGTAACCTCTTTCATACCAGTAATCTTTCGGTCTGCTATTGCTGAAATATAAAACGCCGATTCTTTTAAGACTTTTGATTCCGTATTTTGTAGGAATTATTAATCGTAACGGATATCCTTGATTCATCGGTAAAGGTTTGTCATTCAATTCGTAAGAAAGCAGTGTTTGTGGATGCATTGCACTTGGCATGTCGATTCCCACATAATAATCTCCGTCGGGTGTAATCAAGCCAACGTATTTTTTTTGTGACTGTTCATCTAAATGGTAAGCTTTTACAAAATCACTAAATTTCACGCCGCCCCAATGTGAAACCTGACTCCAGCCTTCAATGCATTTAAAATCAAAAATTATTTCTGTCTTCGGAAGTTTTTTTAGATCTTCTAAAGAAATTCGAAGCGTATCTCCGGAATTTTTAACCAATTGAAGTCTCCAGTTATTCCCATCAACACTATCCTTTAATCCTAACGCGCCATTAACTCTTACATTTTTAGCTGCGGCGCTTTTCGGGAAAGTTTTTGCCAAATGAGTAGAAGACAGGGATTTGCTAAATACAGTTTCGTTCGCATCGAGTACTTTGCGCAAAGGATTTTGTACACCAGTTTTTTGATCTTGAGGCGACTCATTTTTAATTTTAATAAAAATGATTATTCCTGCACCAAAAAGGACGATGAACAGGGAGAAAGCGAAGATAGTTCGTCTTCTAATTTGGGTTTCAGATAAACTTTGCTCTTTTATTAATTTATTTTTTTTCATCACTTTTTTTTAGAATTTCAAAACCCGTGATCATGCTGCTGAAATTTTGCCAACCAGCAAGAGTAACTTGAATAATATGAACAAGGAAAAACAGACAGTATCCAATGGTTAATATAAAGTGGATCAATCTGGAACTCTCGTAACCGCCCAACAACGCACTTAACCACCCGAATTGTACAGGTTTGTAAATTGCTAATCCTGAGAGAAGAGATCCAATTCCCATAACGATGATCGCAGTGTAGGCAATTTTTTGTGCGCCGTTATATTTATTTTGAGGTGGAACTGACTTTCGAATATGCAGATCATGAAGTAAAACTTGCCAGGCTTCTGCAAAAGAAGATTTGTTGGGGAGAAGTAGACGCCATTCGCCAGAGATGAATGTATAGATAACATAAAGAAAACCATTAATAAAAAAGATCCACATAAAAACAAAATGCCAAGCCATTCCTTCGCTTAAGTGATAAGGAACATTTAATGCCTTATAAAAAGAATCGGGGAAAAAGTAAATGAGATCTTTCCCGCCGATCTTTATTTTATAAACATCGTTTGCCCAGTAAATCAACAATCCGCTCCAGATCATAATGGCTAGAACGGGAAAATTAACCCAGTGAAACCATCTGATCGCGAGCGGATGTTTGTATTTAATGATTTTCATTTTTATAAACTGTTATTTTGAAGAAGTTGGTGGTTTGCCACCTTCCGGCACGAAAATAAGTGCTTCAGAATTCATACAGAATCTTTTTCCAGTTGGTTGTGGACCATCATTAAAAATATGTCCTAAATGAGAACCACTTTTACTGTCAACTACTTCTACACGTTCCATTCCCACGCTTCCATCTGTAATAAATTTTACAGCGTCCGGGGAAATAGGCTCGTAAAAACTTGGCCAACCTGTACCGGAATCAAATTTTGCGGTTGAACTAAAAAGAGGTTGCAGCGATGCTGCCGAATAATACGTGCCTTTCTTGTAAAAATGGTCGTACTTTCCGGTGAATGGCATTTCGGTGCCCTGTTGCCGAAGGATTTCAAATTGATCCGGCGTTAACCTTTCTTTCCAGTTAGCCTCCGAAAAATTTATCGCATATTTTGCTGTCGCAGCGGTTCTCTCTACAGGCGAAGACTGTTTATTTTCAGTTTGAGCTTTACTGCAACTTAGTGTAAAAGCGGATATTGCAACAACTAAAATAGGACTGATTTTAATAAACATAATGGATGATTTAATATTATTGTCTAAAGAATATGTTTATTTACGATAATATCTTATAGAAAGTTTTTAAAGAACAGCATTATTTATTAAAATGTGTTGCAGTTTGACTCTCTTTCGTTATAGAATTAATAATGAAATGAGTCAATTGTTTTATTACTGATCAAAAATACGGTAATATCTTAAGAAATTTATGATTAATTTAAGTCTTGAAACATATTTTTAATTACTTTAGCGTAATAATAAATAAACAAAAATCAGCATTATGAAAAAGACTTTCTTAGTAATGGCAATGTTTGCTTTAATGGCATCTTGCGAAAAAAAAACTACCACTGCAGACAGTATGATGAATAATTCAGATACTGCAATGGCTACTGACAGTGCGATGACCAATGACGGAATGATGGACAGCACAAAAATGGGCAGCGATGCGATGGCGGCGGATAATGCAATGATGGATCAAAAAATGATGAGAAATGGGATGATGACGATGACGGATGGTAAGATGATGATGATGAAAGATGACAAAATGATGATGATGGATAAAGATATGACCATGAAGAATGGTAATAAATTGATGATGAACGGCGAAGTGATGAATTCCGACGGGACCAAGATGATGATGACCGATGGAATGATGATGGATGACGCTGGAAACGTGATGGACAAAGACGGAAAAATGATGACCAAATAATAATTCCATTTTATTTGAATGTAAGGTGTCGAAGTTTTTGACACCTTTTTTATTACAAATAATTGAGAAGAGATTCTAATTTAGCGAGAGGTAAGAAGCAAATTTATCGTCACAAAAGCGGCAAATATTCTATCTTTGAAAAATGAAATTTTCGACCGAAAGATTAATTTTAAGACCAATAAATGAAAATGATGCTGTTGAGATCTTAGCAATCAGAAGCAATGCCGGGATCAATAAATTTCTTCACAGAGTTCCGCCCCAAAATTCCTTTGAGGCTCTAGAATTTATTCTAAACATTGAAAGGAAGTCCACAAACAATGAAATTTTATTTCTGGGAATTTCTCAAAAAAATACGGCCAACTTAATAGGAACAATCTGTCTCTGGAAATTTTCTGAAGATCGAAAAATTGCAGAACTGGGTTATGAATTATTACCAGATTATCACGGTAAAGGATTAATGTCGGAAGCTGTTAATTTTATTTTAAATTATGGTTTTCAAAATTTAAAGTTGAATCAAATAGAAGCTTTCACCAATAAGAATAATTTCGACTCAATCAAATTACTCGAAAGATCCAAATTCATTTTAAACGAAGATCGCAAAGATAAAAACTACCCAGAAAATCTTATTTTTGAAATAACTTCAATGTAATCATTACATCATTACATCATTACATCATCACATCAACCAATCAACACATCATCCCATCAACAAATCATCCCATCAACCAAATCATCAAATCAACCAATGACCTGGACCGAAATTCTTGCCCCCATAAAAGAAACCCAATATTTCACAGATCTTTGGGAAAATGTGAAACAGAAATATAACTCTGATCAATGTTTCCCACCAAAAAATCAAATTTTTCGAGCTCTAGAACTAACGCCCTTCAATAAAATTAAAGTCGTGATCATCGGGCAAGATCCCTATCATAACGATTTTCAGGCAAATGGTTTATGCTTTTCGGTTTCTGAAAATGTTGCAACACCACCTTCTTTAAAAAATATTTTTACAGAATTGAAAGATGATGTCGGAATTGAGCGCACCAAAAAAGAACTCGATGATTGGGCAGAACAAGGAGTTTTACTATTAAATTCAACTTTAACAGTGAAAGCTCACGAACCCAATTCTCACAAGGATCTTGGCTGGGAAAGATTCACGAACTTTATCATTCAGGAGATCTCTGATGGAAAAGAAAATGTGGTTTTTGTTTTGTGGGGCGCTTTTGCACAAAAAAAAGAGGAACTGATTGATTCCTCTAAACATTTTATTGTAAAATCTGCACATCCATCGCCATTTTCGGTTTACCGGGGCTTTTATGGAAGCAAACCTTTTTCTGCAATTAATACTTACCTAAAGTCTAAAAATATAGAACCTATTTCGTGGTAGTTCCACCGCGTTGCGTTTTTGGATCAAGCGGACTTCCTTTTTCAAATTTCAATCCAATTTTATAACTTCCTTTTAAGGCGTTGAATCCTCTGGCGGAAGTTGTTTCCGGCGTAACGTCAACGAGTGAAACTTTGTAACCGTTAAAATCCTGACTTGCAAAATATCCTCTTTCGGAATTGTTCATGGTACTCAGCTTAATGGTTGTAGGTCTCGTCGCTAATCCCATTAATTCCACTTCTGCGGTCGCAACTCCTGCCCACACGCAATTAACATCTGTGGGACAACGGCTGTCTTCGGCCATTTTCTTGAAGGTGACATTCATTTCATATTCTTTCAGAAATTTATTTTCACCTTCGCTTAAATAAATAACTCCCGCTTTATTAGAACTTGCAGTGGCTTGCTCTTTCTTTGCAATTTTAACGGCTTCTTTATCCGGCGGCATTCCTGTAGACATTTCTGGCTCTCCGTTTTGAGTGGTTTTCACAGGTGTTGATTTTGATGGGTTTGTCGTGGTATTCCTCATTACCTCGCTGTTTGTTGAGGAATCTGTAGTTTGAATAGCTTTCTGGTTTTGACAGGTCGCCAAAGTTAAAAGTCCAAAAGTTGTAATTACGAGTCTGTGTAACATGTGTTTAATTTTTAAAGATATCTATAACAACAACCAATAACATTGCCAAACCGACAATAAAATTGAATCCTGTCCCGTATAAAAATCCGATAAATGCCCCTTTTGTTGAATTCCACGCTTTTTTCTTATCATTAACATCGTGCAATAATTCCCCGATGAAAACGCCGGCAAACATTCCTATTAAAAATCCAAAAGGCAGAGGAATAAAAAACATTCCCACCAAAGTTCCCACGACCGAACCTACACTTCCCCAACGGGTTCCACCATATTTCCGATTTGTTCGCGCCGGAATTACATAATTTAATACGACTGAAAGTGCTGTAAGAACAACGAAAATCCAAATAAAAACCATTGACAGTGGAGTATCGGTTCCGAATTTATAAATCAACAGACCACAAATACTGAGCAGTAATCCGGGAAGAACGGGAAGAAAAGTTCCCACAATGCCCGCAAGCAGCAAAATGATTGATACGAGTACAATTAAACTTTCACTCACCTTTTTTATTTTAGAAATCTAAGATACAACTTTTAATGATTTTAATGATTTTTTCCTCGTTCCCGGCAGGGTTTAAAGCATCGGAATTAAAGGCACTGTAATAAATAGTTCCACTTTTTGGATTCCCGGTGCAGGATCCGGATTGCGCACCTTTTGCGATTAAAATATCTGCAATATTTTGAGGAACTCTAAGCGTGTAAGAAATGTTTTTCTCTTTAAGACAAACTGTTTTCCAGCCATCATTCGCCGCATTACCAACGTTAACCGCTGGTGCAGAAGGATCTGAGAAGTTTTTTGATTTGATTAAGTGCGTTCTTTGTTCGTCTTTGATCATAGTTTCCCAGTACACGGTATCATAAGAATTAATATAGGAATCGCTGCCTTTTGCCAATACCAAATTGAAATCTGAAAATCCAACTGCTTTCTGCAGTCTTTCATTCAAAATTTGCGAAAAGGAATTTGGTGCAGTGGTATTATACTGCCACTTCACGCATAATTTATCATCAGGTACAAAACCTCCGGGCATGTTGCAGTCTGTAGGATATAATTCGCCACCAACAAGATAACTTGCAGCCCAGTTCGAGGAATAAATATTCCCACCGTTCGCCACAAAAGTTGATAACACGGAGAAAATTGCAGGGCCAAAAGTTTTAATATCGAATCCTACTTCCAGATAAACAACATCGTAATTATTCATGGTGGTGTAATCCTCAATTTTTGTCACATTATATCCCATTCCTGTCAGTACTTCATCCACATCGTCAAAAACCCCTTCCATATAACCCAATTTTGCAACTTGTTGCAGTTTCGTAGTTGCAATGGGAAGTGTCGTCGTTTGATCTGCAGCAATGTTTGCAGAAAAATCGGTACGGAAGTTTGCACCTGTTCCTGTTTGAATATAAATTTTTCGGTTTCCAGCCGGAGCTTTCAAGCTAAAGTTTCCTTCAGAATCGGAAAATGTGGAGTAGATGGAGGAAGCAGTATCATCAAAAGTAAAAATACGCGCACCACCAATAGCCGATGTACCGTTTGGAGAAGTTACTTTTCCGGCAATTATTCCTTCTGGAGCTTTAATATCTATTCCCGGCGAAACATTATCAATATTGGTACATCCGAAAAATGTAACAAGCATCAAATAAAAAAGAATGTTTTTCATAAGGGATTGTTTATTAGTGTTGTTACTTCAAATATACCTAAAATTTCTTATTGAAAATCTAATATTTAGTGCAGAATTTTAGTGATCTAATCTTAGGAGTATCAATTTGAAATTCTTAATTTTGCGCTAATGAATAATGAACTGAAAGGCACCAAAGATTTTTTGCAAACCATTAGTGATATGATTCACTTTTTTGCGAAAGATTATATTCCCGATAACTGGATTTTGCTCGTACAGATCCTGTTGAAATTTGCCCTGTTTGTGGCAATTATTTATCTGGTAGATTTCCTTATGAAATTGCTCATCAACACGATTTTTAAACTGTTTTACGACAACGATAAATTTCCGGTTTTAAAATCCATTTATCAATCCAGAATTACCAATTCCTTTTCGCACCTTATTGCGCTTTTGTTCGGTAGTTTTGCCTTATTCTCTATTTTTTACCGTCATCCGAAGAGTTTTATTTTTCTGGAGAGAATGATCAGTTTAACAATTGTTCTGGTCGTTGCAGGAATGCTTTATCGCGCTTTAAATGCCTTCCGGAATTATTTCATCATCAAACAGGATTACTATAAAATAATCGCCCTGAATGCCGTTTCGCAAACGGTAAAAATATTTGGAATTTTTGTTTCCTCGGTTATTGCGATATGTGTCGTTTTTGGGATCAGCGGTTCTGCCATCGTTGGTAGTTTAGGAGCGATTACGGCTGTTATGGTATTGGTTTTCCGGGATACAATTCTGGGATTTGTTACTGGAATCCACGTGGCGACTTCTAAAAATTTAAAGGTTGGTGACTGGATCGGTATTCCGAAATATAATTTGGAGGGAACTATTGAAGACCTTAATCTTTTAACGACTAAAATTCAGAATTTCGATAAAACCATTTCTACGATTCCGACCTACGATTTACTAACTACAGAAATTAAAAATCTGCAGGTAATGTCGGAAAGTAATACGCGACGGATCAAACGTTCTATTATCTTTAACATTAATTCCTTTAAATTTTTGAATTTAGAAGAAGTCAACCGACTGGCGAAGATCAACTTGATCAAGGATTATTTAAACGAAAAGAAAGAGGAAATTATTAAAGAAAGAGAAACGATTGAAAATTCGGAACTTGTCATCAATGGAAGACAGCTCACGAATATTGGGGTTTTTAGGGAATATGCTTTCAATTATCTTAAAAGGAGTGAGCACATTGATCAGGACGGAACAGTAATGGTTCGTCAGATGGAAAATACACCACACGGCATGCCTTTAGAAATTTACTGTTTCACGAACGATTCGGTTTGGGAAAAATACGAGGTTATTCTAGCAGATATTTTTGATCACCTTTTGGTAGCTTCCAAAGAATTTGATTTAGAAATTATGCAGTTCAATAAAATGTAAGAAAATGACAAAACTCAGTGTAAATATTAATAAAATAGCCACTCTTCGCAACGCAAGAGGCGGGGAATTGCCGAGTGTGACCGAAGCTGCGATAAAATTGCAGGAATTTGGCGCTCAGGGAATCACGATTCATCCGAGACCCGATGAGAGACATATCACGAGAAAAGATGTTTACGATTTAAAGCCTTTGGTTCACACCGAATTTAATATTGAAGGAAACCCGCACCGTTCTTTTATCGATATGGTTTTAGAAATTAAACCCGAACAGGTGACTTTGGTTCCCGATGCAAATGATGCGATAACCTCTAATGCAGGCTGGGATTGTAAGGAACATTTAGGGTTTCTGAAAAATGTGATTTCTGAATTCAAAAATGCCGGAATTCGTACTTCAGTTTTTTTAGATCCAGATCCTGAAATGGTCAAATATGCAAAAGAAACCGGCGCCGACAGAATTGAATTATATACAGAAGCATACGCTACTAATTATTCAAAAAATAAAGAAGAAGCGATTAAATCTTATATTGAAACAGCTCTGGAAGCAGAGAAACATGGATTAGGCGTAAACGCAGGACATGACCTAAGTTTAGAAAATCTAAAATATTTTGCTGATAATATTCCGAATTTGATGGAGGTTTCTATCGGTCACGCACTTATTTCCGAAGCATTGTATATGGGTATGGAAAATACCGTTCAAGCCTATTTAAAGCGGTTGGCGAAATGGTAATCGGATAAATTTGATTCTTAAAAATAACTATTGATGAAAATTCTACACTCAAAAATTTACGGCTCAGAAAAAGCAGGAGTTCCACTTCTGGTATTTCACGGTTTGTTTGGGATGCTCGATAACTGGGGCAGTTTCGGAAAAGAAATGAGCGAATTTTATCCCGTTCATTTAATCGATTTAAGAAATCACGGTAAAAGTTTTCACTCTCCGGAAATGTCGCATGACGATCTGGCTCACGATATTTTACATTACATGGAAGCTCATGGGTTGCAGAAGAGCAATTTATTGGGGCATTCTCTTGGTGGAAAAGCCGTAATGCAGTTTGCCATCAAATATCCTTTAAGAGTTGAAAAGCTCATTGTCGTAGATATTTCTCCTAAGGCTTATCCACCGCATCATCAGGGAATTTTGAAAGCGCTGCAAAGTGTAGATTTAGACACAATAACGACCCGTCAACAGGCGGAAGAAATTTTGGAACAGTATATTCCGGAAAGATCAGTCATTCAGTTTCTCGCAAAAAGCCTCTACTGGACCGATGACAAAAAACTCACCTGGCGTTTTAACCTGAAAACACTTTCAGAAAAATATGCTGAATTTGTCTCAAATGCTATAAAATTTGGAGTTTTCACCGGAAAAACTTTATTTATTTCCGGGGAGAAATCGCATTATATTCTGCCGCAGGATGAATTTCAAATAAAGCAGCAGTTTCCAAACGCTTCGGTTGTCACTATAAAAAATGCGGGACATTGGGTTCAGGCAGAAAATCCGAAAGATTTTAACAAAGTGGTCAAAGATTTTCTTTCAGATCAGGATGTTAAATAAAGAAGAGTACTATTAAAAGTTTATACCTCAAATCTTACCTATAAATAATGGTTTTAGTTACTGGCGCAACAGGAATTCTCGGAAGAGTCATCGTTTTAGAATTACTGAAACGCGGTAAAAAAGTGCGCGCTACCAGAAGAAGATCCAGCAATTTAGAGGAGGTTAAACAGTCTTTTCATTTTTATACAGAAAATCCGGCAGAACTTTTTGATAAAATAGAGTGGGTTGAAGTCGATTTCGAAGATCTAAAATCATTGCAAAAGGCCGTGAAGAATATAGAAGAAGTTTATCATTGCGCTGCAAAAGTAAGTTTTCATCCCGATGACCGAAAGGCAATGTATCATTCTAACATCGAGGGAACAAGAAACGTACTTTATGCCTGTGAGAATGCGACCGTAAAAAAATTCTGTTTCGTGAGTTCCATTGCAGTTTTAGATGGTGTTGATGAAAACGGAGAAATGACCGAAGACTCCAATTACAACTCAAAAATTCATCATTCCGGATATGCGAAATCCAAACATTTTTCAGAAATGGAAGTTTGGCGCGCTTCTGCAGAAGGTTTAAACACCGTCATCATTAACCCTGGAGTTATCATCGGCAGCGGAAACTGGCAGGCGAGTAGTGGAGAGATTTTCGGCACGTTCGAGAAATATCCGTACGCAATGAGCGGTAGTTCCAATTACGTTGATGTTCGGGATGTCGCTAATATCGCGATCACTTTGATGGACGAAAATATTTTCAACGAAAGATTTATTGTAATTGCAGAAAATAGAAAGGTGGTGGATATGGCCAATTTGATCCGGCAGAAATTAGGTAAATCGAAGTCGAAGATCATCTCAAAATCACTTTTGAATTTTGGCTATGTTTTAAATGTCTTATTTGGCTGGTTCATTCGACCGTTAAGAATGTTGAATAAAGTCAATATTGAAGCCGTAACTTCGCATAACATTGTTTCTAATAAAAAAATTAAGGAAAGATTGAACTATACTTTTATTCCAGTTAATGAAAGCGTTGATTTTCATTTAAAAAATTATATTTCAGACCAAAAGAAGTCCCATAATTAATATGAATATTGCAGAATTTTTAAACACAAACGCCGAGAAATTTCCTTCAAAACCTGCAGTGGGTTTTAAAAAGAAGGAAAGCTGGAAAGAAATTCACTGGGCAGATTTCCGAAGAATGGTTTTTAAAACAGCCAATGCTTTGCAGGAAGCCGGAGTTTCCGAACATGATAAAGTGGCAATTTATTCCGATAATTCTGCAGAATGGATCGTTTTTGATTTAGCGATCTTAGCTTTGGGTGCTGTAACCGTACCGATCTATTCCACGAATAATCAGGAACAGGCAGCATATATTCTGAATGAATCGGAATGTAAAATAATCTTGGTGGGTAATCAGGAACAGTACGATGCTTCTTACAAAATTTTAGAAAGCAGTTCTTTTTTAAAGCATATCGTCGTTACAAAGAAATCCATTTGGATCCAGAAGGATCGCAGCCAGTATTTTGAAGATTTCATCAAGTCAACTGCGGAGAAGTTTAATATTGTCGCCAAAGAAGACGATGATTTAGCGACCATTATTTATACTTCGGGTACGACCGGAGTTCCCAAAGGCGTTATGTTGTCTCACGGAAACTTCCTTAAATCTTTCGAGGCTCACTTTGATTTTTTCAAATTTAAGAATTTTGAGCAGGAGACCTCACTTGCATTTTTACCTTTGACCCATGTTTTCGAACGTTGCTGGACTTTACTTGTATTGCACGGTGGCGCGAAAGTTTATTTTTTAGAAAATACAAAACTCATCGCAAACGCTTTAACTGAAGTGAAACCAACTTTAATGTGTGCGGTTCCGAGATTCTACCAGAAAATTTATGCCGGAGTTCATGAAATGGCGAAGAACAGTTCCGAGACCAAAAAGAAAATTTTTAACTGGGCGATTAAAAGCGGAAGTGAAGTTGCTGAATTACGCAGACTAAATAAATCCGTTCCTTTTTCATTACAACTGAAAAATAAGATCGCCGGCGCTTTGGTTTTTAATAAGATTAAAAATAAAATGGGTGGCAAGCTCTGGTTTATGCCTTGTGGCGGCGCTTCAGTTTCTGCAGAAGTTACTCAGTTTTTTGAGGCTTTGGGAATTCATGTCACAGTTGGTTACGGATTGACGGAAACAACGGCTACTTTAACGGCTTTTCCTTTTCATCATTTTGAACATGGCTCGGCCGGAATTCCATTAGGCGATACAAAAATAAAAATCGGGGAGAACGATGAGATTCTTGCAAAAGGAAGCGGAATAATGAAAGGTTATTATAAAAAACCTACAGAAACGGCAGAAGTTTTTACAGAAGATGGCTGGTTCAAAACCGGTGATGCAGGAAAGTTCGATGCAAATGGAAATCTATTTATTACCGATCGGATCAAGGATTTAATGAAAACTTCCAATGGAAAATACATTGCGCCGCAACCGATTGAAAATTTACTTTCTAACAACAATTTTATCAATCAGGCCATGATCGTGGCAGAAGGAAAACCTTTTGTTACTGGAGTTATAATACCTAATTTCGAGGCTTTGATAGAGCAGTTAGAGAAGATGAATATTCCATTTACCAGTTGGGAAGAAATTGTAAATTCAGAAAAAGTAAGAGAATTCTATCGAGAAAAAATTGAAGAAATTCAGAAAGATCTTACGGCATTCGAGAAGGTGAAGAAATTTATTTTGATGCCTTCGGAATTCGAGATTGGTAATGGAGAAATTACGCCGACCTTAAAAGTGAAACGCAACGTTGTTCTGAAAAAATACGAGGCACAGATCGAAAAAATGTATTTACATTAAGATATTATTTATGTTTTAGTGAAGAGGTGGTGAACGCCCGATTTCGGTACAAATACTAATTATTTTAACAGAGCGGCGACACCGCGAGATATTGATTATGGAAGAATTTTTTGGCTCAGATTATTATAAAATTTCAAGCAGTAAGGTTTCAGAATCCTGTCCTTCAAACATTGCATTGATCAAATATTGGGGAAAATATGAAGACCAGATTCCTGCAAATCCAAGCATCAGTTATACCTTAAGTCAGTGCAAGACGAACACAGAAATAGAGTTTATTGCAGACAAGAAGTTCTCTGTCCAAACTTTCCTGGGTGGCAAAGAAGAAGGGAAATTCGCGGAGAAGATCGAGAAATATTTTAAAAATATCGAGCGATATTTACCCTGGATTCTCAAAGGAAAATATAGTATTAAAACTGAAAATACTTTTCCACACAGTTCCGGAATCGCAAGTTCGGCTTCAGGTTTTGGTGCAATTGCAAAATGTTTAATGGAGTTGGATGATATTTTTTCCGGCAGGTCTGATCGTGATTTTAAATTAAAGAAAGCCAGTTTTCTTGCCAGATTAGGGAGTGGCAGTGCATGCAGAAGTCTGTACTATGGATTGATCGTTTGGGGAGAAACCAAAGAGGTTGCGAACAGCTCTGATCTTTTTGCAGTTCCATATCCTCCGAAAGAAATTCATTCCATATTTAAAAATTTTAACGATTGGGTCTTGTTGATCCATGAAGGTGAAAAATCGGTGAGTTCAACGGTCGGACATAGTTTAATGAATACAAATCCTTATGCCGACCGAAGGTTTCAGGAAGCGCACGAAAGTTTTTCAGCTTTAAAAGGAATTTTAAAAAACGGCGATATGAAGCGTTTTATTCAGTTGGTAGAACATGAAGCTTTAACGTTGCACGCCATGATGATGATGAGCGAACCTGCCTTTATCTTAATGAAAACCGGAACTTTAGCCGTAATTAATAAAATCTGGGAATTTAGAAAAGAGACAGATTTACCGCTATTCTTTACGCTGGACGCCGGAGCAAATGTGCATTTGCTTTTCCCACGCAATAAGGGTGAAGATAAGATCAAGGAATTTATCATCAAAGAATTAATACAGCACACCCAAAATAATGGCGTTGTAAAAGATGTGATGAGGTTTTAGGATGAAATTTTCTCAGAGAAAAAATCTATCAAGAAAATCTGAAAGATTTCAAAAATTTGGAGTTTTAAAGAAAATTCCTACCAAAAAGGTTTTTAGAGAAAGTAGTCACCATTTTGGTTTATTGCTTCTTTCAATAATGTTCATAGCAATACTCTCCAAAATATCAAATTATTCAAAGGACCATATTGGAATCTTTATGGCAATGGTTGTGCTTGCAGTTTATATCTTCGGATTTTCAATTAAATTTATTTTGAGTTCATTATTTCCCATAATAAAATTAGACAAAAATGGAATTAAATTTATTGACACTAAGATAATTTCTTGGAATCATATAAAATCAATCAATATTAAAACTAATTACAGTGGAGAACAAGTAATTTGTATTCTTAGAATTGATTCGCAATTAACAACCAAGAATATCCAACATAAAAATTTTAGCCAATTATATATCTATTGTCGTAGTTTTAAAAGAAAGTACACAGAAAAAAGTTATCGTCTTATAGACAGGAAAACTATTTTTTAACAGCCAGCTTACTCATAGTATTAAGCACGAAAAGCACCATAATTCCTAAAATTCCTGCAGACATTGACAAAATAAATTTTGCGTTTTCTTCATCCCAAAATCCTAAATCCCAATCCATTACGTACAGATTAAAACCGATGAATATTACGAAAAGTGCTAAGAATATTTTATAAAAGAGTTGCATTTTTATTGAATTTAAAATTTAACATAAGTAGAGAAAAGTTGAGCGAAATTCGCTGTAAACAACTTAATAGAGATCGCCAGTAATACAATTCCGAAAACTTTCTGTAAAACCTGAAGCGTTCCGTCCCCTAATTTGTTTTCGAGCCAGTTCGACGATCTAAGCACCAAATATACGAAAATTGTATTCAGAATAATACCGCAAATAATATTGATATCATGATATTCCGCACGTAAAGAGAGCGTTGTTGTTAATGTTCCGGCACCGGCAATTAACGGAAAGGCGATGGGTACGATGGAGGCAGACTTTGCTTCTGTATTCTTCTGAATTTCTATTCCCAAAATCATTTCTAAAGCAATGATAAAAATAACGAAAGCTCCGGCGATCGCAAAGGAGTTAACATCAACACCGATTAATTTCAATATATTATTTCCGATAAAAAGGAAACAGATCATTAAAAGTCCAGCCACAACCGAAGCGCGTTCTGCTTCAATTTTCCCAAACTTCTTTTTTAAACCCACAATAATAGGAATAGAGCCTACAATATCGATTACTGCAAACAAAACCATTGTTGCGGTTAATGTTTCTTTAAGGGAAAAATATTCAAACATGAGGTGAAATTATTAATTTCGCAAAAATATAAAAATAAATTGATTATTTTACAATTTCGCCGTACAAAGTGATAATGGATTGTAAAAGCGACTCAATATGTTCGTCGGTGTGAAAGGGTGCATACGTCTCGATCTGAATATTTTCGGACAGAGATCTGTAGGAATCAGCGATTGTTGCGCCTTTGTTTACTTCCAGATACTTTTTGAATTCAGATTCATTTTCCACAGAGAAATAATTTCTGGTATCCTTATTTAGATGCTGATAGGCGGTAAAGAACTTTTCGTAATCTTTATTTTCTACCAGCTTTTTTAAATATTCAATATTTTCGTCGAAGTGATGGCTTAATTTTTTACGAAGAAAATCCTCAGTTTCAGCAATGGATACTGAAGCTGTAGAAGCAGTTTCGGGTGATAAAGTTTTTTTTCTGGTTTTCTTTTTAAATACTAATACTAATGAGAATACAGCGATTATTAAGCCCAAATTTCCCGCGACAACTTTCCAGTTGATGGTTTCTTTATCTTTGATTTTTAAGTTGTGCGTTTGTAAAACAGGCGTATTTACAGTTTCCAAAACCACGTTGGTGTATTCATTTACTTTCTCGATCGTGCTCTTTGCATCTACGATCTGCTCATGCGTTTTCACATTTAAAACTAATGATTTTGCACCAAGATTAACGTATCGTTTTCCATTCGGATCGAAGAAAGAAAAATCTTCAAAATTAATAGAAACAAGACCCGCTTTCTTGGGAATTATAACGTAATCAACCAAAACATCTCCAGACTGGCCATCTTTTTTAAGATTGATATTCGATGTAATTTGAGGCGGGAAAGAAACATAATTCGGCGAGATCATGATGTGAGGCAAATGCACCGTTTCAAAATTTCCTACCCCGGAAAGTCGTAAACTAATACTCACTGGTTTTTCAACTTCGGGAACTTCACTAATATTATTTTGAGCAACAGAAACATCAAATTTACCCACTGCATTCTGAAAATTCAGCGGCATTCCGGCGGGAAGTTTTTTTACGCTCAGCCTTACTTTATTAGAGGAAATTTTATTTGATCTGGAATTATTCGAAACCATCGCTGAAACCGGATTAATATCAATATTTCCACTTTCGTTAGGGAAGATCATATAAGTTCCAATGACCTGAGAAGCCATTCCTGCACTGGTTTCAATCTCGGATTTAGAAAGACTGATTGCTTTGATGCGTGCGTTTTTCTGATGCGGAAATTGAATATTGCTTACTTTTCTAAAATTGCCATAATCTTTACTGTAGGCACGAAGAACTGCAACAACAGGTTCATTTTTATAGGTAACATTATTCTGGAGTTCTAAACTCAAAGAAACCGTATTTCTGCTGCTGTTTGAGTTGTCGGCAAGAGCAGATTTTTTTTCGTTTTCTCTAACATTAATTTCGAACGGCTCGGTTTTATAGATTTTTCCGTTCACCGTAACCAGGACAGATCCAAATTTTACTTTACCAGTTTGTTTCGGACTCAAAACCCATTGATAAACCATTTGGTTCAGGACATCTCCTTTCTTGGCATCTAAAACCACAGTGTTTTGTTCAGAAGCCGATCCAATGATATCAAATTTAGAGAGATCAGGCATCCGGAGTGGCGTTTCCTGCTCCATATTTTCCCCACTAATTTCTAAGATTACGGTGAGGTTAAAACGCTGATTTACTTTCGGATCTTTCACCTCGGTAACTGCCAAAGTAACCTGACCATAAGTGAATATGGCAGAAATGAGAAATAATATGTAGGGTATTTTTTGTTTCATCACCAGTCCTTTTCGTTGCTTTGTGGCATCGAATAGGAGTTTTTGTTAAGGATCCGTTTTGCGGTTTCCCTTTCTTTATTTTCTACACGGTTCAGAATGGAGTTTTCCAGATCTTTCGGCATTTTGCCGGAATTATCGTTTTTATTAGGATCTTCGCCCTCGCCTTCTCCTTTATTTTTCATTCCGCTCCCGGCCTGTTGATCGGGCGTGTTTCCTTTATCCTGACCTTTGTTTTGATCATTATCCTGATCACCGCCACCACCGCCGGATTTATTTTTCTGATTTTTCTGCGATTCTTTTTCCTTTTCTTTCAGCATTGCGATTTCGTAATTTTTACGGATCGCCTCATTATAAGGATCTTGTTTTAAAGCCTTTTTGTATAGTTCTGCGGCTTTTTTAGTATCGTTTTTTTCGAAGTTTGAATTTCCTAAGTTGTACAATGCCGCAGCTTTGTCTGGAAGTGAAGATGCACGCTGTTCCGCTTTTTCATACTCGGCTTTCGCTTCGTCGTACAGTTTTCTTTTGTAGAGGGAATTGCCCAGATTGTAATGTGCCGTGAAATCTTTGTCGTTCAGTTTCACCGCATCTAAATATTTGGAGGAAGATGATTCGTAGTTTTGTTTACCGAAATCCTGATTCCCTTTGAAGACAAGAGTATTATAATTTTCCTGTGCAGAAAAAAAGGTAAAACAAAAGATTGCCAAAACAGCAGAAAAAAGTAATTTCAAATTCATCACTGCAAAATTATCTCTTTATATGTTAAGAGAGATATGAAATATTGTTAAATTTGGGTTAAAATCCTCTGTATTCGGAGATTATGAGTTAAATATTGAAATCCTTTTTGGGATTCAGTAAGAAAATGAGGAGAAATAGGAAAAGCGACACGCCCAGAAAATATTGATAATAATGAATCGCGTTTTGAGATTTCACGATACTTTCAGAAGAGGTAGAAGTTTTATTGAGTCCATCGATAATTTGAGAGGTTGCATTATCTAAGTTATTTCCATCTACATAAGTTCCACCCGTTTCGGAGGCAATATTTTGGAGTGCGTTGACCTGTCTTTTAGAAATAACGGTTTGTCCGTTGATGTCGGTTTTATAACCCATTAATTGTCCGAACACATATTCTGGGATCGGCGCTCCTTCTTCGGAACCGATTCCAACAGTTATTGCGGTAATTCCTTCTTTTTTTGCCAGTTTGATGGAGGCTTTTTCATTGCCTTCATTATCTTCTCCGTCGCTTAAGATCACCACTTTTCGGGAGCCTTTTGCGATGTCTTTGAATTTAAAAGCAACCGTTTTTATTCCTGCTAAAAAATCTGTTCCCTGTAATTTTACAATGTTGGTTTCTACGCCACCAATATAAGTTTCTACGGCTGTAAAATCGGTTGTTAAAGGCATGATGGATGTAGCTTCGCCGGCAAAAACAACAATTCCCACTTTATCATTCTTCATTTTACTCATCGTGTTAATGATGATGTTTTTAGCTTCGTCTAAGCGGTTGGGTTCAACATCCTGGGCATTCATGGAATTGGAAACATCGACGAGAAAAATGACGTTGTTCATTTTCTGTTTTGTTTTTACTTCTTCGCTTCCGCTTAAAATATCGACTATAGAAAGAATAAGGAATAACGCAGCTAATAAATAAAGTAATGGTAAAACTTTAGAGAAGCCGGATTTTTTTTCGAAAAGTTCAGGCTGAAATCTGGCTTCGGCAAAGGCATTTTTTTTACGGTTTTTCCATTTGAGGTAAGTAACCATAATAATTCCGAACAGCGGCAAAAGCAGCAGCAAAAGTAAATACCAATAATTTCCTAAATACCAATTCATGTTTTATGGTGTTGCGGTTATTAATCTAATTCTAAATTCCCGCTTTATTTTTTTTATTTTGAGAGACAAAACTCCTGAAATCCTAGCCCCGATTGCAATGGTATCCTTTTTCTTCCCGATTCCGATCGGGTGAAAAAGATATAATGAAAAGCGGGAACATGCTTCGCAGAAAATAAAATCTTCTTGCTCCTGTACTCTAATCTTCTAACTTAAAAATTTATAAAAAACCCACCGCAAAAGAGCATCGAAAAACAAAACTCCCAAGGCGATCCAAAGAAAGATCCGAAAATATTCCTGATAATTATAAAGTTTGGTTGTTTTAAGTTCGGACTTTTCGAGTTGATTTATTTCATCGTAAACATTCTCTAAACTTTCATTGGAGGTGGCTCTAAAATATTTGCCACCCGTAGTTTTTGCGATCTCCCGCAGCACAGGCTCATCGATTTTAACCTCCGCTTCAGAGAAAACCAAATCTCCAAAAATATCTGTAGAAGTAGGCATAAGAGCGTAACCGTTCGTTCCAATTCCGATAGAATAAACTTTGATCCCGTTTGTTTTTGCAAGCTGGGCGCCAACTTGAGTCGGCATCGCATTTTCGATCGTGTTCACACCATCCGTCATTAAAATAATGATCTTAGATTTGGCTTTACTATTTTTTAAATGACTTACGGCTACGGAAAGTCCTTCGCCAATCGCAGTTCCGGGCTGTAATTCGAGCGGATTCAGATTTTCTAATTCATCGATAACCACTGCATGATCCGAAGTTACGGGAACTTTGGTGAAAGCCTCGCCGGAATAGGTGACGAGTCCAATACGGTCGCCGGGTCTTTTATCTACGAATTTTTTAGCAATATTTTTCAGCGCAGTGAGTCGGTCTGGCTCCAGATCTTTGGCGAGCATACTTAATGAAACATCGACGGAGAGCATAATATCGATCCCTTTACTGTCGTCTTGATCCTGCGAAATGGTAAATGTCCTAGGTCTCGCCATTGCGATAATGAGACAAGTAAGAATAATATATTTTGAAATTTTTAACAGAAAAAGAACCAGCAGAATTCCTTTGTTTTCCTGCATATTCTGGGTGCTGGGAACTTTTATTCCGGCGCGTTTTTTCTTCCGAAGATCCAGAATAAAAAGCGGGATCATTGCCAGAAAGAGCAGCAGAAACCACGGACTGTAAAATTCAAAATTAAAAAGATTAAATGCCATGTTTTCTATTTAAACTCCTGTTCGTAATTGATCCATTTCTAAATCCTTCGAAGATCTTTTTACAAAGGTTTTCATCTCGTTAAAATCTTTTTCCATGGTGCTTTGATCCGGGAATGTTTTAGCAAATTTCACCAAATCTCCGCGTACGAAAATATCTTCGACGATTGATTCATTTTCGGGGGAAATGGCATTGTTCAGTTTCATAACATCGATCAGATCATCCGTTAACAAAACATCTGCCGGGATCTGATATTGTTTGGTGATGAAGTTTCGGGAAATATCGATGAGTTCTACATAAAATGATCTGTAGTCGCCATTTTCGATATACTTTTTCTTTTTCAAATTCTCCAGATCTTTCAAAGTTTGATTCGTCATAACGACTGGGGAACTTTTACGTCGCTTTCCGTACTTGATGATTTGATAGATGGCGAATATTAAAGCCAGCAAAATAAGAATTCCGAGAAAATACCATTTGTACATTTGCCAGTAATCCTTAACATCGAGTTTTACCTCTTTGTTTTTCATAATATCGTTGATCTTATCGTCTTTTTGAGCGGTGTTAACGACCTGAACTTCATAAGGAATGGTATGAAAAAGCTTTCCACCAATACGAAAGTCTAAAGCTGGGATTGTATAATTTCCTTCTTCGAAAACGGCAAATTCAATGATTCTGTCGTAATGATCGGCCTGTTTGCTGATGCTGTCTTTTATTTCCTCAAAATGAAAAGGCAACAGTTCATTCGTTGGCGCAGAGACCACATCTTTACCCTGTAAACTGGAGATGCTCACGCGAAAAACGCCAACTTCGCCCAGAGCCAAGGTTTGTTTGTCTAGTTTGGAACCCAATGTCTGCGAGAATAGGGTGACGCTGAGAAAGGAGAAAATGATAAAAAATATATTTTTCAAAACTTAATTTCTTTTTTTTTTGAATGCTTTATGCATTAATAATAAGGAGGAAACTCAATAATTTTGTTGACCGCAAAAGTTACAAAAGCTTTTATTTCTGATAGATCATTTAAAAGACTGCAAAATTAATTCTTAAATTATTTTATTTTCTAAAATCTACTATCTGATGATTTCTCTTAATTCCTCTGCGATTCTATCACCACCGGTTGATCCTCTTTTGACGTTGCTTTGTTTTACCGCTTTCTAAAATATTGGTAGAGGAATTTTGAGTAATCTTCACCGGTATTAATGTTCATAAAACTTGCCGATGAATTTTCGATATCCTCTTCCAGGTTTTTTACTTTTTGTTTCTGTTTTTCTGCAAATTCATACCGCCATCGGGCACTCGACGTGTTTGCCCAAATTTGTTTGCCGGTTTCTGCATCCTGAAATAGAGTATAGCCAATATCAGGGATCTCGTTGTCTTTATCATCAAAAATACGCATTCCTAAAAGTTGGTGTTTTCTGGATGCGACTCTCAAGATCTTCACATCATAAGCATCTTCAAAATCGGAAAACATAAAAAGCATGGATCTTTTTTTGAAAACATTCATCATGTACTCGAGCGCAACGTGAATTTTCGATTCTGCCGGCACGTAATCCGCGCTTAAGATCGTGCTGATGATTGCGAGAATATGTTTTCTTCCTTTTTGGGGCGGAATTACTTTATACACTTTATCGGCAAATAAAATCAAACCCACTTTATCGTTATTTCCTGCGGCCGAAAATCCTAAATTTGCAGCGATCTCTGCCACGAATTCTCTTTTTAACTGCGTTTTTGTACCATAATCCATAGACGCTGAAATGTCTACCAGAAGCATCATCGTGAGTTCGCGTTCTTCTTCCATCACTTTTACGAAAGGTTCGCGGAAACGCGCGGTTTTATTCCAGTCGATTCTGCGGATCTCATCTCCAAATTGATACGGACGGACCTCCGAAAAAGTCATTCCCTGACCTTTGAAAGCGCTGTGATATTGACCCATCAAAGTAGCTTCGGACTTTTTCTTTGTCCGAATTTCAATCTGCTTTACTTTTTTGATGATGTCTTTGATCTGCATTTTAACTATTTTAAATTTTAAATGATCGAGTTCGAGTCATTTAAAATTTATAATCTATAATTTAGAATTTTTTTAAGGCGCCTGAACTTTTCCTAAAATTTTGTCCACAATATCGTCGGAAGTAATTTCCTCAGCTTCAGCTTCGAAACTTAATCCGATCCGGTGGCGCAAAACATCTTTAGCGATTTCTTTGATGTCCTCAGGAATTACGAAAGCACGATTCTTCAAAAATGCCATTGCTCGTCCTGCGATCGCTAGATTGATGGACGCTCGCGGCGATGCTCCGAAACTGATCAAGCTTTTCAATTCAGATAAGCCGTAATTTTCCGGGAACCGTGTGGCAAAAACCATATCGAGAATATATTTTTCAATTTTCTCGTCAAGATAAATTTGATTGATAAGTTCCTTTGCCACAACAATATTTTGTAGAGAAATGACCGGTTTGATCTCCGGTTGGTGAGATGTTGCCACCATTTTCATGATCTTTCTTTCATCCTCAAAATCGGGATAACTGATCGTACATTTCATCATAAAACGGTCACTTTGCGCTTCCGGTAAAAGGTAGGTTCCTTCCTGATCAATAGGATTCTGAGTCGCCAGAACCAAAAAAGGTTTCGGTAAAGGCATTGTTTCATCACCGATCGTTACTTGCTTTTCCTGCATTGCTTCTAACAAAGCGGACTGTACTTTCGACGGTGCACGATTGATCTCATCTGCCAAAACAAAATTCGCGAAGATCGGACCCCGTTTAATAGAAAAATCATTATCCTTCATATTGTAGATCTGCGTTCCCACTACATCTGCTGGCAAAAGATCGGGCGTAAACTGAATTCTGGAAAAATCACCTTCAACAGCATCTGCCAAAGTTTTAATCGCTAAAGTTTTCGCCAGTCCCGGAACGCCTTCCAGCAAAACGTGACCATTCCCCAAAAGACCGATGAGTAAACGATCTACCATGTATTCCTGTCCGATAATTGCTTTGTTGATTTCTTGTTTTAGGAGGGTGAAAAAATAATTCTGCTCTCTTACTTTTTCCGTGAGTTGTCTGATATCTTCCGCTTGATGTAGTTCTGACATAGTGTTCTAAAATTTAAAGTGTAAATTTCTACTAAATACCCACACTAATCAACACAATTAATGCCAATCTAAAGTTAAAGTTTGTTAAAACACAGGGCTCTATCAGAGCAAAAAGCAGTTTTAGGAGCCAGGAACCTGCTTTCCACTTCTACTCCTCGCGCCCGTGCTTTTCCCCTTTCTGGCTGCGGGGTAACCGTTGCAATCAGGGCTGGTTACAAGTTGAGCTTTCAATCTAGATATCATTCAAAACAAAAAAGACCGTTGCTGCTTTATCCCGAAAAATTGAGTTGTTGTAGTTTTGTCTTTTTCAGTTAATTAACCTATTTTTGGGGCATTAAAAATTGCAAAATGAATTATCATTTTCAGGCACACCGCCAAGTCCGACGTAATCTTCTGGAAATTCTTCAAAATACTTCTCAAAAGGATCTGATGCTCATTCCCGATGGTTTCAATAATAATCTCTACTGGAATATTGCACATACCGTTGCCACGCAGCAACTTTTGTGTTACTATCTCAGTGGGAATCCATTCCGGATCGATAAGTACTGGATCGAAACTTACAAAAAAGGGACGCTCCCGAACTTAAATGTGCAGCAGTCAGAAGTAGATGATCTGGCTTTTCTTCTTACCGAAACATCAAAAATTCTGATGAAAGATTATGATGCAGATTTCTTTGCAGATTACACGCCATATACCACAAGTTTTGGGTTGGATCTAAAAAGTATTCAGGATGCCATTATCTTTAATAATATGCACGAAACATTGCATTTTGGTTACGCCATGGCTCAGAAAAGAGCAATTTTAGGAGAAAGTTTCTAAAAGAGCCAGGCAAAAAAGAGCTAAGAAAGAAGAAGAAATTAGTAAACAAGCAACTGGATTTGCTTCAAAATAAAAATTAAGACATTGAAAGAGAAAGACGATTTTATATTTGGTTTAAGACCCGTAATAGAAGCTTTGGAAGCTGGGAAAACCATCGACAAGATATTTGTACAAAACGCCCTGCAAGGTGATATTTACCATGATCTGAAAAACCTTCTGGCGAAACATAAGATTCGTCCGAACTTTGTTCCTATTGAGAAGTTGAACCGTTTCACCAGAAAAAACCATCAGGGAGTTGTCGCTTTTATTTCCGATGTTCCTTTTGAAAGAATCGAAGACGTATTACCTCAACTTTTCGAAGCTGGAAAAACGCCTTTCCTCCTTATTTTAGACCGATTGACTGATGTGAGAAATTTTGGTGCGATCTGCCGTACTGCAGAATGTGTTGGAATTCACGCGGTAATCCTTCCAGAAAAAGGAGCTGCACCAATTAATTCTGACGCCATAAAAACTTCAGCCGGAGCGATCTACAACTTAAAGATCTGTAAAGAAAAAAATTTGGCGCACGCCGTAGATTTCCTTCAGCAATCAGGCGTTCAAGTATTTTCAGCTACTGAAAAAGCACAGAAATTATATTACGATGTTGATTACACGCAACCTTGCGCCATCGTTATGGGTAATGAAGAAACGGGAATATCAAAAGAAGTTTTGCATCATTCCGATGAGAAAATAAAACTTCCGATCGAAGGAAAAACTGAATCTTTAAATGTATCTGTTGCTTGTGGCGCAATTCTATATGAAGCCATGCGTCAGAAGATCAAAGAGGTTTTATAATCCTGATTTCAAATCACCACCATTTAAAAACTAGATAACGCAATTCAAAAATATTTTTTACATTTATTAAAAAATTGACGTTTATGCTAAATAAGACAGTTTCGAAATCTGATGTTCGGGATTATGTAAAAGAAACCATCATCTCAAAGATCGAGAAACTAAAAAATTTCTTAGAATTCACGCTTGAAGCCAGTCGTGAAATTAAGAAAGCGCCCAAATACGATTCGATGCGCGAAGAAATGCAGGAGGAAATTTACCAGATGCAAAAGCAATTAGCTTCTCTCCACGATCTGCGACAAAAATTAAATAAAGTTTTAAATAATCCTTCGGAACGGGTAAATATTGGGTCGCTCGTTTTCACGAATAAAGCCAGATTTTATATTTCAGTTTCTTTAGGAGAGTTTTTCTTTGAAGGTGATCGTTTTTATGCGATTTCGGAGGAAAGTCCCATGGCTAAGATAATGTTCGGCAAAAAACCAGGCGATTCTTTTGTCCTTAATAATATCCATCAGGAAATTATGGAGATCATGTAAATTTATTACAGAGATTTTTTAAATAGTAAGATAAAACTTCCAATTTTTCAATCCTTAATTAAATGTTGTCTTATGAAATTTGAGCAGTTAAGGAGAAATAGATTGAATAACTGGATCATCATTCATCTGCGGTATTTGGTTGGACTGGCTTTTTTTCCGTCGGGAATGACTAAATTAATGGGACACCGTTTTACGAGCATTTCTACCGATACACCAATTGGATATTTTTTCGAAGCTTTATACCAATCGGGATTTTACTGGAATTTTCTGGGTCTGGCTCAAATTACAGCCGGAATATTGTTGATGACGCAACGGTTTGCGCTTCTTGGAAACTTGATGTTTTTTGCAATACTTACAAATATCTGGATCATCACCATAAGTCTATCATTTACCGGAACCTGGGTTATCACTTCATTAATGATGATTGCAGTTTTTATTTTGCTCATTTGGGATCGTCACAAATTACGTCCCATCATTAGTTATAAAGACGATTTAAAAACTGAATCGTTTCCAGAACCTAATAAAATATGGGTGGTCGCTGGAATTATTTATACTTTGTGCCTCCTCCTTTTGTCAGTATTTAATCCATTGATGGGAGAAACTTCTGGGTTACTGACTTTAATTTTGACAGGATTGATCTTGCTCACTTTTATCGGAAGTAATTACATCAATTATAAAAATCAAAGAAAAGTGTTGAGATCTCAATTCTAAATTAGATTTCGAATGGTTTAACAATGCGTAATTTTGCCGGATGAATGAAGCAGAACTTTTAAGAAAAATTATAGAAAGTAGAAAAAGTATTTTCCCCAAAGATTACAACGATGAAGAAATTGAGGATGAAGTTTTAACGGAGATTTTATCGTCCGCAAATTTTGCTCCGAATCATAAAAAGACAAAACCCTGGCGTTTAAAGGTTTTTCGGAACGAAGAAAAAAATAAGTTGGGAGAAAAGCTTGCAGAAATCTATAAAACAACTGCCAAACCTGAGACTTTTCTCGAAAAAAAGTATCTGGATATTTCTAATAAAATTTCAGAATCAAATATTATTATTACCATTTCCGTAAACTTTAGCGGACTGGTCCCAGAGTGGGAAGAGATCGCGGCAACATCGATGGGCGTTCAAAATATGTATCTTACGGCAACAGCAAATAATATTGGCTGTTACTGGAGTTCACCCGGAATGATCCAACACCTTAACGAATTTCTTGGTTTGGAAGAGAATCAAAAATGCATCGGTTTGTTTTACATGGGAAAAGTTTAATGTAACGTCTCAACCTTTTCACCGACTGATTTTGCAAACTAATATTAAAAAATAAATCATGGAAACTTACGGCTACAATGGCGGTCCTTCGCAAAATCAAAATTCACACAACCACAATTACCGTTCAGAAAAGAAACTCGCGGCAGGTCTTTTAGGCATACTTGCAGGTATTGTTGGCGCAAACAAATTTTATCTGGGTTACATTAATCAGGGAATAATTCAGATTGTTTTAAATATTTGTACTTGTGGCGCGGCAAGTATAATTCCGATTATTGAAGGCATTATTTATTTGACCATGAGCGATGAACAATTCGATCAGACTTATATACAGAATAAGAAAGCGTGGTTCTAAAAAACAAAAGAGCTTCTAAAATTAGAAGCTCTTTTTTTTATTTCAATTTTTTTTTACTGATTCAGAAGGATCGCAGCTTCTTTCGCAGCATAGGTGAAAATCATATCTGCTCCGGCTCTTTTAATGCATGTTAAACTTTCGATAATCGCTTTGTCATTATCGAGCCAGCCGTTTTGTGCGGCAGCTTTCAACATTGCATATTCGCCACTCACATTATAAACTGCGATGGGTAAATCAATAATACCGCGAACTTTTGCAACAATATCCAGATAAGGCATTCCTGGTTTGATCATGATGATATCTGCTCCTTCCGCAACATCTTTTAAAACTTCGTCAATGGATTCCCGGGAATTATGAAAATCCATTTGATAGGTTTTTTTATCTTTCGGAATATCATGATTGTCAACCGGAGCTGAATCTAAAGCACTTCTGAATGGTCCATAAAAAGAACTCGCATATTTTGCGGCGTAACTTAAAATTCCAACATCGGTAAAACCATTTTCTTCCAAACCGGTTCGGATCTCAGCAACGCGGCCATCCATCATATCGCTGGGAGCAACTACATCTGCACCAGCTTCCGCTAGAGAAACAGACATTTTTACCAAAGCTTCATTCGTAGCGTCGTTGTCTATTTTGCCGTTCGTGATAATTCCGTCGTGACCATAAATAGAGTAGGGATCCAACGCAACATCGGGCATGATGATCATTTCTGGGACAGCATCTTTAATAGCTTTAATAGTATTTTGCATTAATCCGTTCTTATTCCACGATTCTGTTCCGCGATTATCTTTTAAATCTTCGGAAACTTTCATGTATAAATTAACTGCTTTTACTCCTAATGAAAATAATTCCTGACATTCCTTCACCGTTAGATCTAAAGTACGCCTGAAAATTCCCGGCATCGATGCAATTGCTTCCTGTTTATTCGTTCCTTCCATTACGAAAATGGGCATTACAAAATCGTTCGTGGTAAGAAAAGTTTCTTGTACTAAGGCTCTCATAGAAGCAGTTGTACGTAATCTTCGGTTTCTTGAATAGATAATCATTTTTGGAATAGTATTTGATTTAACTGCTGCAAATTTAATTATAGTTTTATTAAAAAACTATTGTGTATTTATACGAAATTCTTACATTTGTAGGTATATTTATAAAACGTAAAGCGCTATAAGGTGAAAAAATTATTATTTTCTTTAATATTTATCGGTAGTTTAACAGTTTTTTCGGAAAAAGTTTCCGCTCAATCTGTTGTTAGAGAACCGATTGCAGCTTCTCAGAAATCTGATGATGGCGCATTGCTCGCATTTCCAAATCCGGCAAAAGATTTTATCATTGTAAAATCGAAAGACAGCAATTTAAAAGTAAAATCAGTGACTTTTTATTCCATTCTTGGAATGCAGGTTGCAGAATATGTGGTCAACATGAACTCTGGCGAAATTCGTCTAGATAAATTACGACCCGGAAAATATCTCATGAAGTATACTTTGAGTGACAACACACAGAAAGTCACCCAGATCATCAAACAATAATTAAAATCCTCCTTCGCGAGGATTTTTTTATGTCAATTCCAGATCCTTCTACACTATTTTAACTATAAAAAAATCCGTAATTTTGTGTAATGGAAACACGGGAGAAAATTATAATTATTGGTGGTGGATTTGCAGGTCTTCAATTGGCAAAAGCACTTAATAAGAAGCGGAAAAAAGTTTTGGTCATCGATAAGGTGAACCATCATATGTTTCAGCCTCTTTTTTATCAGGTTGCTTGCGGTCGTATTGAGCCGAGTAATATTTCTTTTCCTTTCCGAAAAATATTTCAGCGTTCCCGCAATATTCAGTATCGAATGGTAAAGGTTCGGGAGATTCTGCCAGAACAAAATAAGATCGTTACCGATGAAGCCGAATTTACCTATGATAAATTAGTAATTGCAACAGGATGTAAAACTAATTTCTTCGGAAATCCTAAAATGGAAGAACTTGCGTATGGAATGAAGAATACGCAACAGGCAATTGCCATTCGAAATAATGTCCTTTCTACTTTTGAGAAATTAATTATCGAAAAAAGAAGATCAGACGATGGAAACTGGAATATTGTGATCGTGGGAAGCGGACCGACCGGCGTAGAGTTGGCAGGTGCGTTTTCCGAAATGAAAAAAGATATCCTTCCCCGTGATTATCCTCACATGAATTTTGATGATTTAAAAATCATTCTCATCAGTTCCACAGATATGCCTTTAAGTGTGATGAGCGCTGAAGCACAGGAAAAATCCAAGCAATATCTGAAAGAACTTGGTGTCAATTTTATGGCAGACGAATTTGTAACGGATTACGATGGTGACAGAGTGTTCATGAAAAGCGGGAAATCTATTCCTTCTAATAACGTTATTTGGGCCGCTGGAGTTACAGGGAATGTGATAAAGGGCTTAAATCCTGCAATAGTATTAAGAAACCGATACAAAACCGACCGCTTTAACCGCGTCGAGGGTTACCCAAATATTTTTGCAATTGGAGATATCGCACACATGGAAACTCCAAAATATCCAGATGCGCATCCACAAGTAGCGAACGTTGCCATCAATCAGGGGAAAAATTTAGCCAAAAATTTACTGAAAGATTCTGAAAAGGATTGGGTAGAATATGAGTATAACGATCAGGGCAGCATGGCTACTATAGGTAAACACAGAGCTGTAGTCGATTTGCCCGGTTTCAAATTCCAAGGTCTTTTAGCCTGGTATTTCTGGATGTTTCTGCATTTAATGCTTATTCTTTCTGTAAGAAATAAGCTCGCTATTTTCTTCAACTGGATGTGGAGTTACTTTAATAAAGATTCTTCGCTTCGTTTAATAATTATTCCAAACAGAAAGAACGATACCGAACAATGAGAATTGATATAATAAGTGTTTTGCCCGAATTAATGGAAAGTCCTTTTAGAACTTCTATTTTGAAAAGAGCGGTAGATAAAGGTTTAGCAGAAGTTTATTTTCATCAGTTGCGTGATTTTGGTTTGGGTAAACACCGGCAGGTCGACGACGAGCCGTACGGAGGCGGTGCCGGAATGGTGATGTTGATTGAACCTATCGATAAATGTATTTCTGATCTAAAATCCAAGCGCGACTACGATGAGGTGATCTATTTAACGCCCGACGGAGAAACTTTAACGCAGAAGATCGCCAATACACTCTCTCTAAAAAATAATATAATATTTCTTTGCGGGCATTATAAAGGTATTGACCAGCGCGTTCGGGAACTCCACATTACAAAAGAAATTTCAATAGGCGACTACGTTCTAACAGGTGGCGAACTCGCAGCTTGTGTTCTCGCGGATTCTATCATCAGACTTTTGCCAGGAGTTTTGAATGATGAGCAAAGCGCTTTGACAGACAGTTTTCAGGATAATCTTCTCTCCCCGCCAATCTACACACGACCTTCAGAATATAAGGGATTAAAAGTTCCTGAAATTTTGCTCAGCGGCAACTCCAAAAAAATAGAAGAGTGGCTACACGATGAAGCCGTTAAGATCACTCAGAAGAAAAGACCCGATATTTTAGAATAATATCAATCATAATAAATTATTTTTGTTAATTTTACATTAAACAAAAAGGAGAAAATTTTAATGATAGATAAAGAAGGTAAGGAGTTAATCGCTTTTTATAATGTTGAGAATTTATTCTTTCCAGATCCACCGCCCGTTCATAAATTGGATCCTACAAAGTCTGGTCTGCGAAACTGGGATGAACGAAAGTACAAGAACAAATTATTTAAAATCGCGCACGTTTTCGAACTTATTCAGGAAACGGAAGGCATTTTACCACTTGTGATCGGCCTTTCCGAAGTTCAGGGACAACAGCCTTTAGAAGAGTTAGTTGCGCTGCCACCATTTAATTCAAATTATGGAGTGGTTCATTTCGAATCTTTGGATGAAAGAGGCGTCGACGTTGCTTTACTGTATGATAAAAATAAGGTAGAAATTCTGGCGGCGGAACCCATTACCTACTTTTTTGAAATTCCAGATAAAAATCCCGCAAACTACGATACAACAAGGGATATTTTGCATTGTCAAATCAAGTTTTCAGGAGAGAAAATTCATGTTTTCGTACTGCATCTTCCCTCTAAACGGGAAAATGATATCAACAAACCAAAACGTCAGTATATTCTGAATGATGTCCGCAAAAAAGTGATCGATCTAATTTCGAGAACGGGCGAAGCGGTGCTTATTTGTGGTGATTTTAACGAAGATCCCGATGATGATATTATACAAAATGTGCTTTATGATGACCAATCAAATAAAATTTTAACAAATCCGTCTCTTGATTTATTTAAAAATGGTCATTTTTCCACCTATCATTACAAAAATGGCTTGCTTTTTGACCAAATGATCCTGTCTAATAAATTTTTTGAGAAGGATTCTACGTTAAAATTTTCAGAATCAAAAGTTTTCAATCATAAAAAATTAGCGAACTGGGATGCAAGATCAAGCGGACGGCCTTTTAGAACCTACGCAGGAACAAGATATTTAGGTGGTTACAGCGACCATTTCCCAGTGCTTACAGAGTTTTCAACATTGGTTAAAAAGTAAAAAAAAATACATGAAAAGTGCAATTAATTCAGATTACCATTTAGATTCAGTCGATAAAGAAATTATATATATGTTGATGGATAATGCTAAAACTTCGTTAGCGCATATTTCCAAGAATGTAGGGATTTCAACTACTGCAGTTCATCAAAGGATTAAAAAATTGGAGCAGGCCGGAGTCATAGAAAATTCAATATCTTTTCTTAATCCCCGAAAAATCGGGTATAAAGTAGTTTCTTATATTGGTGTATTCCTGGAGCAGCCTAGTCATTATCCAGATGCGATAAAAGCTTTAAAAGAAGTAAATGAAGTGGTAGAAGCACATTATACCACGGGAAACTATACTATATTTTTAAAGGTGCTTTGTCGCGATAATGATCATTTGATGGAGATTTTGAACAAACTCCAAAAATTAAAAGGGGTTACCAGAACCGAAACTTTTATCTCCCTCGAGCAAAGTATCAATCGTCAGCTAAAGGTTTAAATCAGTATAATTTTTTTAAAAATTAAAATGCATTCCATTCGGAGTGCATTTTTTTGCTTATTGATAATAGACAATTTTCATTAACAGAATGACATAATCTAAAGAGAATTGGTTAATTTTACACCTCTAATAGACAATAAAATTTTCTGACTTATGACTAAAGTAATGGAAAAAAATCATACGGAATCATCTCAACTTCATACTGAGGAAAGAAACCCCGGTTTGCCTTTCAATACGAAGTATTTCGATGCAATAAATATTAACCGAAGTGCAATTGATCGGCGCGTTGCAACATTGGGTGGAAGACGAAGCGTAAAAAAGGAATTTCAGGCAGCTTGGTTATTGAAAGCAATTTCCATGATCGACTTGACGACTTTGGCTGGAGACGACACGCGCGGAAACGTAATGCGACTTTGCGAAAAAGCAAAAAATCCTGTTCGTCAAGATCTATTGCAAATCTTAGGAATGGAAAACGCAAACTTGACGACAGGCGCAGTTTGTGTTTACCACAATTTAATACCCTTCGCAAAAGAAGCTTTAGAAGGAACAGCAATTCCAATTGCCGCAGTTTCTACCGGATTTCCCGCCGGTAAAATTTCCCTCGAAGATAAAATTTCAGAAATTAAAAAATCCGTTGCAGCCGGAGCAACTGAAATCGACATCGTTATTTCCCGTGCTTTGGTTTTAGAATCAAAGTGGCAGGAATTATACGACGAAATCAGATTGTGCAGACAAGCTTGTGGCGATGCTCACATGAAAACGATTCTCGCAACAGGCGAGATTCCTACGTACACCAAAGTCGCAAAAGCATCTTGGGTTGCCATGATGGCAGGGTCAGATTTTATCAAAACTTCGACTGGTAAAGAATCCGTTAACGCAACTTTAGCCGTGAGTTTGGTCATGATTCGTTGCATTCGTGATTATTACGAATTAACTGGCATAAAAATCGGTTACAAACCAGCCGGCGGAATTCAAAAAGCAAAACAGGCACTCGATTATTTGATCTTAGTAAAAGAAGAATTAGGAAACGACTGGTTAACTCCAGACTTGTTCAGATTCGGCGCAAGTTCCCTATTAGGCGACATCGAGAGGCAATTAGAGCATTTCGTAACCGGAAGATACAGCGCAGGATTCAGACATCCGATGGCATAATCGCCGTGCTGAGCTTGTCGAAGTATGGGCGCCTATTTCCGTCTTCCACTCCCTCCCGATTTTATATCGGGATCCGTTCAAGTCGGGGCGCACTGGGAACTAAAAATAAAGAAAGGTTCTAATGATAAATACTTAGATTTTTAACAGAGTAAATTCACCTTACTTTTTTGCTCTTTTGAAAACTTAAAAAAATAAAAAATGTTGTGACTTTCGTGGTTAATTAACAGATCACCAAATCATCACATCAACACATCATCAAAATGGAAATCAAAGAAATATACGACACCATGGTTTACGGTCCCGCTCCAGAAAGTGCAGCTGCTGCTGTGGAATTTTTAGAAAATCATAACCGAAGTTTCGACTTATTTATTGGAGGAGAATGGATAAAGCCAAACGCTAAAAAATACATGGATTCCAATAATCCTTCCAACAAAGAATTTTTAGCAAAAATTGCCGAAGCCGACGAAACCGATGTTGACAAAGCCGTGAAAGCTGCCAACAAAGCATTACCAGAATGGGTTGCAATCGGTGGATTCGAACGTGCAAAATATTTATACGCAATCGCAAGACAAATTCAAAAGAACTCCAGACTTTTTGCTGTTCTTGAAACATTAGACAACGGAAAACCAATTCGCGAAACCCGTGATATCGATATTCCAATCGTTGCAAGACATTTCTATCATCATGCAGGTTGGGCAAAATTGATGGATACCGAATTCAGAGATTACCAGGAAGTTGGTGTTGTAGGACAAATCATTCCGTGGAACTTTCCATTGATGATGCTTTCCTGGAAAGTTGCTCCGGCTTTAGCAATGGGAAATACCATCGTTTTAAAACCAGCAGAATATACTTCTTTAACCGCTTTGCTTTTTGCAGAGATCTGTGAAAAAGTCGGACTTCCAAAAGGCGTTGTGAATATTGTAACAGGTCGCGGAACAGTTGCCGGAAATGTTTTAGTTAATCATAAGGACATTCAGAAAGTGGCTTTCACAGGTTCTACGAAAGTTGGTAAAATATTAAGAACAAATATTGCCGGAACTGGTAAAAAAATATCACTAGAATTAGGCGGGAAATCACCTTTCATCGTTTTTGAAGATGCAGATTTAGATTCTGCAGTGGAAGGAATTGTTGATGCAATCTGGTTCAATCAGGGACAGGTTTGTTGCGCAGGTTCTCGACTTTTGATTCAGGAATCAGTTTCTGAGGTTTTCTACAAAAAACTTCGTGCAAGAATGGAAACTTTGCGTATCGGCGATCCAATGGACAAAGCAGTTGATATGGGTTCTATCGTTGATCCAATTCAATTAAAAACCATTCAAGATATGGTGAAAATTGGTATAGATGAAGGTTGTACCATTTACCAGCCGAAAAATGGCGTTCCAGAAAACGGCTGGTTTTATCCACCAACATTATTTACCGATGTTCCGACAAGTGCGGTAATTGCACAGGAAGAAATTTTCGGACCTGTTTTAGTTGCCATGACTTTCCGTTCACATTCGGAAGCCGTGGCTTTGGCGAATAATACGAGATACGGTCTGGCTTCAAGTGTTTGGACAGAAAATATCAATTTAGCTTTAGACATCGCACCGAAAATTAAAGCAGGAAGTGTTTGGATCAATTGTACCAATCAGTTTGATGCTGCTGCCGGATTTGGTGGTTACAGAGAATCCGGTTTCGGAAGAGAAGGTGGAAAAGAAGGTTTGTATGAATACATGAAACCTAAAGTGGAAGCAGAATTTACATCAAAACCAATTTTGCCAAAAACTGAAAAACCAAATATTTCCAAAAAAGCAAAAAATATTTTAGCAGATATTGACCGTACTACAAAAATGTACGTTGGTGGAAAACAAGCTCGTCCGGATGGAGGTTACAGTACTGAAATTAAAAATGCTTTCGGAGAATATATCGGTGAAGTTTCAGAAGGAAACAGAAAAGATATTCGTAACGCAGTTGAAGCCGCACACGCAGAAAAAGCTTGGAGTGGAATGACCGGTCATTCAAGAGCGCAAGTTTTATATTATATCGCTGAAAATTTAGCAATCCGTTCAGAAGAATTCGCAGAAAGAATTGTCGAAATGACCAATCAATCTTTAGAATCTGCACAAGATGAGGTTGAAAAATCAATCGAAAGAATTTATACTTACGCCGCTTATGCCGATAAATATGATGGCGCAGCGCATTCTACCGTTCAGAGAATGGTTACTTTAGCAATGCCGGAAGCAATTGGTGTAATGGCAATTATTTGTCCTGATGAGAATCCATTGTTAGGATTTATTTCTACCGTAATTCCTGCGATTGCGATGGGAAACAGAGTGGTAGTTATTCCATCTGAGAAACATCCTTTCTCGGCAACCGATTTCTATCAGATTTTAGAAACGTCAGATGTTCCTGCGGGCACGGTCAATATCGTGACTGGACCAAAAGAAGAATTAGCCAACGAACTCGCGAAACATTATAATGTTGAAGGAATTTGGTATTTCGGAACATTAGAAGGAAGCAAGAATATCGAATTATTATCCACCGATTCAATGAAACGTTCTTGGGTGAATTTTGGAAAATATAGAAACTGGTTGAATCCAGCACACGGAGAAGGTCAGGAGTTTTTAAGACACGCCACAGAAATTAAAAATATCTGGATTCCATACGGAGCCTAGAACCATTAAATTATAAAAATGAAAAACCATGCAAATCGCATGGTTTTTTTATGAAAAGTTAAATAAAACTACTTCGTTTCTTTTTTTACGTAATCTTTGGTGTCTTCATAACCTTCTTTTACTGCTTTTCCGCCCTTCCTAGCGGTTTTGGCGGTCCACCTTGCAGCTCTTTTTGCACTTCTTTTAGTAGCTCTCGCACCTTTTTTAGCGGTTTTTCCTGTCCATTGCGCACCATCTTTTACAGTTTCACCTGTCCATTCCGCGCCATCTTTGACTGCTGTTCCGACTGCTTTTGAATCTTTCTTCACTTCTTGTTTTAAAGTAGGTTTTGATTCCTGTGCAGAAACCGTTACTGCAAATAAAAGTATGGCTGCTAATGATAATAACTTCGTTTTCATCTTGATTAATTTTATTGTTAATACCAGCTTAATTTCACATATTAAGCCAATCAGCATCTGAAAACATTTTTAACTATAAATTAACGCTTTCCCTTTTAAAATTAATATTTTTGCAGATTCATGGCTAAAAGAAAGATTAGAAAAAGAACCACCCGAAAAATTCACAAAAATCGTAATAGACATTTTCTTCTACGACGGGAGATTTTGTTGGTGTTTCTGGCAATCGCTTTATTAGGAACTGGTTTTTATTTAAAAGAAAAAATTTCTTTCTACTATGCCATGTATTTCAATAAGTTTGAGCATAAAAAACTCTCCAATTCTGAAAAGGAAGAAAATAGGATTAATCGCATTATAGGTGATTACGCTGATAAGACTTTTGGGATAGACATGTCGCACTATCAAAGAAAAGAGGATATTACCTGGGATAGTTTAAGCGTCGGAAATCGCACGATTCCTATCGAGTTTGTCATTCTTCGCGCAACAATGGGAAACCGTTCTGCCGATAAACATTTTGATGAGTTCTGGACTTTATCTAAAAAACATGAATTGATTCGAGGCGCGTATCATTTCTACAGAGCCGATGAAGATCCCGTGATGCAGGCGAATAATTTCCTTGCCAATGTGAAATTGGAATCTGGCGACTTACCGCCAATTTTAGATATTGAGAAAATTCCGCGTCGTAAATCAACTAAAAAACTCATCGAAGATTTGAAAATCTGGTGTCGCATCGTAGAAGAAACTTATGGTGAAAAACCCATCATTTACACTTATTACCACTATTACAAGGACTTTTTACAGGGCGAATTTAATGATTACCCAATCTGGTTGGCGAATTATAACGATGTGCCGCAACCTAGCCCCGACGCAGACTGGAAAATCTGGCAATTCACAGAGAACGGAATCGTTTACGGGATCAATACCAAAGTCGATCTGAATGTTTACAATGGAAATCTCTGGTCCCTGAAAAGACTGACTTTAGACTAATAAAAAAGGATGCTCAAAAGCATCCTTTCTACAGTAAATAAAGTGGTTTTCTATTTTACCTTATCTAATAAAGCCTGCGTTTCTGCATATTCTTCATTTTCTTTCTTCGCCAACTCTATCGCTTTTGTTGCCCAGATTTTGGTGTTTACTTTATCTCCGATTTTGAAATAAAGATTAGCCACAGTATCCGTGTTGGCGTATCCTGCATCTAGTTTTACGGATTGTTTGGCCCAAATTAAAGCTTTTTCTAAAGCAACTTTATCGGTTGCATTTTCAAAAAAGTTCCAGGAAATTGAATTCAGTTCATCAGAACTAAAATTAGAAGCACTTCCATCTTTATAATATTCCATGGCCAGATTTTGATAAGCAGTTTTATCTTTTGCTGCGGCGGCAACTCTCATTTTCGATTTCAATAATAAAACTTTCACTTCATTTTCCGACATTGATTTTCTGGCTTCTGAAACATATTTTTTCTCATCGAAAACTTTTGTCGTTTTATCGTAAGACGAATTAAATAAAGCGTTCAGTTTAAAGTTCTCCAGCACTTTATTATAACTTTCTTCCGGCATCACTTTTATGAGTTCAGCTTTGCGGGAAATAAATTCCTGGTAAAGCGGCGAGTTGCTGTCTTTGGTTAATGAAAATAAATAAGAGAAATCTTCCTGAGTCAAAGGTTCTTCTTTTTTGCCAGCGAAATATTTTACTGCTGCTTTAGTCGCTAGATCTGCATCTGAAAAAGCGAAAACTTTAATTACACTTTTCAAAAATTCCGGATCTTTTTCGCCAGCTTCAAATTTGGTTTTTAATGCACCCATCTGTTTTGAAGGATCTATCGCATCTTTTCCAACTTTGATAAAACCTTCTGGATCATAATAAGAAGTAACACGGTGAATTATTTCGCCGTCTCCATTGATGAAAAGATAGGTTGGGTAAGCCCTCACGTTATATTTTTTCGCAAGTTCAATTCCTTCCCCTTTTTCCATATCAATTTTGGAGTTGATGAAATTAGCATTGTAAAACTCACCTACATTTGGTTGAGGAAAAACATTCTTTGCCATCAGTTTACAAGGTCCACACCAAGTCGTGTATGCATCTAAAAATAATAATTTGTTCTCTTTTTTCGCAATTGCCAAAAGATCTTTGAAGGATTTATTTTCCTCAAATTTCATTCCTTGGCCGTAAGTGATCACACTGAAAAATACTAATAATATCAATGATATTTTTTTCATTTATTTAAGTTTATTTGGTCGCTAATTTAAGATTTTCTCTGCAAATGATAGTAAGTCATCTTATTTTGTCTGAAGTTGAAAATTGAAAAACTCAGTGGTGAAATAAAAAGTGGTTATCAATCAAGACAACCACTTTTTAAAATTTAGAATTTTATTAATTAGATCGAAGCGAAACCTTCCATCACTTTTAATGATGCTAAAGCTTTATCAACAGAATCTTTTTGTTTTCTTACCATATCCTTCACATCTTGTGGAGCTTCTGCGTGATCTAAAACTTCTGCATATTCGTTAGAGAAAGACTCTTCTCCTCTAATACATTCATCATAAATTGCCTGGTCTCCATTCGTAAATGCATCTCTAATTGCGATCCATGTTCTGTGTAAATCTCCTGCTACACTTGTTCCTTTATCTGGCTCACCACCGTATTTAGAAATTAGCGCTTTAATTTCATGTCCGAAGTCGTAGCGGTTTTTTGCCTGATGGTCAAAATATGATTTTAATGCCGTATGCTCGATTTTTTCTCCAGCTTCTTGGTATCCTTTTTCTGCGTCGTAATTTTTTGTTAATAAATCGTTTAATAAACTAACTACTTTGTCGTTTTCCATTGTACTATTTTTTAAAATGTTATTAGGGAATTTAATGCAGAAAACATTCCAATATCTTAATTTTAGTAAGAATTAACACAGTTTAACTTACTAGAATGATTTATTCATTTTGGATCAGTTATTTTGAGTATAATGTATTTAATCAAAATTTACTTAGAAGCAAGCGCATATAAAATCGTAAAAAGACCCATTTAATTTCCTTACTTTTGCACCTTCGAAAAATCATATAGTCCAAATACATAATGAATTACATTTCTGCTGAGAATCTTACTAAGTCTTACGGTGTTAAAACTCTTTTCAAAGATATTACCTTTCATATCAACGAAGGTGATAAAATAGCGATCGTTGCCAAAAACGGTTCGGGTAAATCGACTTTGCTCAAAATTTTGATGGGGAAAGAGATTGCAGATTCCGGTACAGTTTCTATTAATAAGGACATACAGGTCGTTTTATTTGATCAGGAAATTGATTTTGAAGGCGAACTGAATGTTGAAGAATTTATGATGACTTTGGATTCTGCTCCAATTATGGCTTTGAAAAATTATCATCATGCACTTTTAAGCGAAGATCCTGATGATATGGATAAAGCGCTGAATGAAATGGAAATTCACGAAGCCTGGGATCTGGAAAATGAAATGAGTCAGATTTTAACTCAGTTGAAAATTACGGATCTTTCTTCTAAAATGAAAACACTTTCCGGTGGTCAAATTAAAAGAGTTGCTTTGGCGAAACTTTTGGTAGAAACCCGCGCTCAACATCGTCATACCTTGATTATTATGGATGAGCCGACCAATCACCTTGATGTTGATATGGTAGAATGGTTAGAAAACTATCTTTCAAAAGCGATGGTCACTTTACTTTTGGTAACACACGACAGGTATTTCTTAGATGCGGTTTGTGATACGATCTGGGAAATTGAAGATTTTAATTTATATGTTCACAACGGAAGTTACGGTACTTATTTAGAAAATAAGATCATTCGCGAAGACAATATGAATTCTACAATTGACAAAGCGCAAAACCTTTACCGCAAGGAGTTGGAATGGATGCGTCGTCAACCAAAAGCGCGAACTACGAAATCTAAATCGAGACAAAGCGATTTTTATGAAACCGAAAAAGTGGCGAAAACCGATACCAGAAAAGAAAAACTGGAACTCGATTTTGAAATGAAACGTCTTGGAACAAAGATTTTGGAATTACAAGACATCAGTAAAAGTTTTGGCGATAATTTATTATTGAAGGATTTCTCTTATCAATTTCAACGCGGCGAAAAAGTCGGAATTGTTGGTAAAAATGGTGCTGGAAAATCAACTCTTTTAAACATCATTCAAGGTTTAGAAGTTTATGACAAAGGTAAAATTGAAACCGGCGAAACCATCAAATTTGGTTATTTCGCTCAGAAAGGTTTAAAATATAAAGAAGATCAAAGAGTGATCGATTTTATTAAAGATATTTCAGAAAATTTCCCGCTGGCAAACGGAAGAACTATTTCTGCTTCTCAGTTTTTACGTCTGTTCTTGTTTGATGATCAAACACAGTATGCACCCATCTCAAAACTATCAGGTGGTGAAAAACGTCGTCTTCATTTGATGCATGTTTTGTATCAGAATCCCAACTTCCTTATTTTTGATGAGCCGACGAATGATCTGGATCTACCAACATTAACGGTTTTAGAAAATTTCCTATTGCAGTTTCAGGGGAGTTTGATCATCGTTTCTCACGACCGTTATTTCATGGATCGTATTGTTGATCACGTTTTAGCTTTTGAAGGAGACGGAGTTATTAAAGATTTCGTGGGAACTTTCTCGGAATATCGAGAAAAGAAATCTCAGGAAAAGAACAAAGAGGTCGCTACTCCGGTTGCTGAAACTCCGAAAAAAGTTGAAATAGTTCAGCCTTCTACAACAGTTGTATCAACAAAGAAATTATCTTTCAAGGAACAGCAGGAACTGAAGGATATTGATAAGGATATGCCTAAGTTAGAAAAGGAGAGAAGTGAGATTTTAGAAAAACTGAATAACGAGACTGAGTACGAGAAAATTGCGATGTACTCCAAAGATCTGGAAACGATCGCAGAAAAACTTCAACATCTTGAGATGCGTTGGTTAGAACTTCAGGATTAATCAATTCAAAGTTCCTCCTCTCAAAGAAATCTCCTTGTTGCAAGTATTTTCAATTTTATTTGAGATAACAATTTCCATTCAATATCGTGGTAGAGCCGAGTTGCAGATGGAAGTATGTAATAAATCAGTAGTTTTTCTTTTCATCTAAAGATAATTAATCGCCCTATATTATAGTCAAATATTAAAAACTGACAAAAATCAGTTTTCTATGATTTCCCTCATATTCAGTTAATTAAACTGATCTACTAGTTTTTATTTAGAATAATTCAAAATAGACTTGTCTGTTTGCGAATCGTTTTTTACTTTTGCGCTGTTATTTTAATTCAGTCTAAATAAAAACGTCCTATGAAAAAACAGATAATTTCAATTGGAGCATTGTTGATCGTTGCGTCGGTAAGCGCGCAGATGCAGTTCAAGCCCGTAAGTGATACTATTCGCATTCAGCAAATCGAAGATATAAATCTTCATAAGACCGGTAATCCAAATACCGCAAAGGCACTTTCTTCCAAATCGAATTTAACGATAATGGAAAATCCACAACCTATTGCCATCGTTACTCATGAAATCATTGAACAACAACAGGCGAAACAGCTAAGTGATGTTCTTCAAAATATAAACGGTTTATATATCACTTCTTCCCGTGGTAATTCGCAGGATAGTTTTGGTGGCCGGGGATTTAACTTCGGAAACGATAATATTTTTAAAAATGGCGCAAGAGTTAACAGTGGTGTTTTCCCAGAAGTTTCCGGCTTAGAAAGAGTTGAGGTTTTAAAAGGGGGTAATGCAATGTTATACGGAAATGTTGCCGCAGGTGGCGTTGTAAATTTAATTACAAAAAAACCGAGATTTGATTTTGGCGGAAGTGTAGGATTCAGCGCCGGAAGCTGGAATTCTTATAAGCCAACCGTAGATTTTTATGGCCCACTTTCAAAAAATGTGGCGTTCCGTGTAAATGGAGCATATGAAACTGCCGACAGTTTTAGAGATGTGGTAGAATCGCAGAAATATTATTTCAATCCTTCCTTTCTATTCAATATTGGTGAACATTCTCAGCTGATCGTTGAAGCAGATTATTTAAAAAACGACTTTACGCCGGATTTTGGAATTGGATCAATCACGAACAAAGACGGATCGTACGGCTTGAATACTTTCTTAGACCGAACTGATTTTGTAGGAGCCGACTGGCAATTTCAAAATGTAGAGCAGGCAACAACCGGAATTACTTTTAATCACCAGTTTAATGACGTATGGACTTTAAATGCAGTTGCTTCTTATCAAAATTATACGAAAGATTATTTTTCTACAGAGAGGGTACAATGGGGTTATGCATCGCCTGCAGCGACTCGCTTATCCTGGAAAAGACCTATAAACAGAACTTATGCAGAGCAAAATTATACCTCTTTGCAGATGAATTTAAATGGTGAAGTAAAAACGGGAAGTATTAATCACAAAATATTGATAGGTACTGATGGTGATTACGGAACTAATGATTCGTACACGTACAATATTTCTCAATCGCAATACGGAACAAATGGCAGCACAGATGGAACGATCTATTTAGATGATCCTTCGACCTGGGCTTCCGGAGCAATACCGACCGCTGAGAAAAAAGATAGAAACCGGATTCCGACGCAGCGGTTTGGGATTTATGCACAGGATTATATCGAACTTTCGAGCAAGTTTAAAGTGTTAGCCGGCTTAAGATGGTCTTATATTGAAAATAAAGATTCGGAAAAGAAAACGTTTGCCACAGATGAGACTGTAAATTCCTCCGGAACAGTTAATCGGGCATTTTCTCCAAAAGCAGGTTTGGTTTATATGCCGAACGACAATCTTTCTTTATTCGCAACGTACACCAATTCTTTCTCTGCAAATACAGGAAGAGATCTTAATGATCAGTCTTTAAAGCCTTCTATAATCGACCAGTTTGAAGTGGGAATGAAAAAGAATTTCTGGAATAATGCGGTTGCTTTGAACCTTTCCTTATATCAGATTGAAAACAGAAACTTCTATCAAATGGCTGAAAAAACCCTCAACGGAGGTGAAAATTCCGACAAAGATGTAAAAGAATTTGCGGGTAAAATGAGAAGCCGTGGTGTTGAATTAGATATCACCGGAAATCCTTATCCAAACTTATCTATTATCGCAGGTGCTTCTTACAATCATTCGGTTTATTTAGACACTCCTGCAGATTTTGGTTATGTAGAAAATCAAAGATTGGTGCGAACTCCGGCGACTACTGCGAATGCTTCAGTTTTCTATACTTTTACTGATTATGTGAAAGGGTTAAAATTAGGCGCAAGTGTTTATTTTGTGGGCGACAGAATTGCAGGCTGGAACGATACAAAAGCCACGAACGATGCCCGAGGTGGCGTTTCCAGACTACTGGAAGTTGAAAATTTTACAACCGCAGCCTTGTCAGTAGGATACGACTTTAAGAAATTCTCTGTCATGGGGAAAGTTGGGAACCTGTTTGATACTGTAAGTTACAACTACCACGAAAATTACTCTGTGAATCCGATCACGCCTAGAAACTACTATGTTACATTAACTTACAAACTCTAGTAAAATTTTTATCATATCAATTAAATTCATTAACATAAACAGTGGAAATTTCGGTTTCCGCTGTTCTTGTTGAAAGCAACAAATCTTTTACAAAAAAACAGAAAACGATGGCAGCAATTAAAGATACAAAGTCCTTCATGCGGATCACGCACCGTTATTTAGGGTATTTCGCAGCAGGAATTATGGCAGTTTATGCAATTAGTGGCGTAATGCTAATTTATCGCGATACTAATCTTTTAAAGAAAGAAAGCAAAACAGAGATCGTGCTGAAACCGAACATGAATGAAAAGGAGCTGGCGAAAGAAATTAAGATGCGGAATATAGAATTTAAAGCAAGTGATGGCGATCTTAAAACCTTTGAAGATGGAACCTACAACGTAAAAACAGGAGAAGCAAAATATACCAAAATGAAATTGCCTTTCGTACTGGAGAAATTTAATGAATTGCATAAATCTACATCGAAGCACCGGTACGCCTCTTTGAATACGATTTTTGGGTTAGTCCTTTTTTTCTTTGTAATATCCTCTTTCTGGATGTTTAATTTTAAGTCAAAAGCTTTCCGGCGTGGAATGATTTACGCAGGAATAGGATTTATCCTGGCTTTGATCATGGTGTTTTTCCAGTAGTTTTTTTAATATAATTAAGTGTTCAACTCTGAGTGCTTAATTTTTTTTGAATACCCATTTGATGCTAAGTATTATGGTGTCATTCGTGAAAACATTCGTGTCATTTGTGGTTAAGACTGTAAATTCACAAGTAATTTTTCCATTATTGAGAGGATGATAATTTCCAAATCTTAAGAAGGAAATGTTTGCGAATCTTCACCAACTTTCAATGATTAATTCCCTCATAAAAATCTATAATTAATTACAAATCGAGATTCTAGTCCTGATCGCAGCGGCATCCTTTTATGGAACTTCCGTGGAATAAAAGATAGAGTGGAGAGCAGGAACCCCGATTCGAAAAAAGGTAAATCTTCTTACTCCAAAAAAAACCGCCTTAAAAAATAAATTTTAAAGCGGTTCTGATAAGTTTTAGTTAAAAGTGAAATTTAACATTTACACCTCCGAAAAAGTAGGCTTTGCTTGGTCCGGGATTAATATCCGTTTTCTGGCCGGGATAATTTGAACCCGCATCACTGTCATTAATACTGTTCCCCAAGAAGAGAAAAGTGTAGTTGATCTGGCTGGTTAAGTTGTTTCCAGCAGCATAAATATCAAAATCGAATTTGCCTAAAGATTTTCTTAAGCCCAGTTTCGCATTGTACTGTGTAAATCCTTTGACCAAATTGGTGTTCTCAAAATCGGTATAAACGCCACCCAAATAAGTAAATGTGTTATTCAGATAAAGGCCGGTTTGTGACTCGAAATCCAGTCCCACTGCTACTTTATTTCGCGGCACACCTACGACGGTTTTATGGTCGTAGTTCTGAAGTTTTTTATCGATCACGGTTTTAAAATCGGTGTATTTAAAATCGTAATAAGACCAGTTCGCAAACGGACGAATGCTTTTCAGAAATCCGTTACCGGCATTGTAAACATATCCAACACTGGCTTCTAAGCCTTGATTTCGCTGGGCACCCGTGTTGGCGAAGTAAGAGTAAGCAGCATTGTTTGCAACGCTGGAAAGCTGGGTCAGTTTGTCTTTGATATTTAATCTGAAGACCGAAATCTGGTAATCAATTTTGGTGTGTTCTATCAATCCATGCACACTAAAATCCCACATTTTTGCACGCTCCGGTTTTAAATCGTCGTTAGCAGCCTGCAGGTTGGAGATAAAAGAACTGCTGGAAGTTGGTGCATTATAACCTTCGCTGTAACTTAAATTAAAGATCTGATTTCTGTAGGTTTTCTGTAAAGCAACGTGGGGCGTGAAAACTGTTTCGTATTCTTTGTTGAATGAAAAATCCTTATTATAACCGGGTAGTAAACCAGGTAAAGCCAAAAGATCTTCGCGGTCATATTTTGCGTTATTGCCACTTAATCCTGCGATCACAGTCAGATCCCAGGGTGTATAAGTCAAACGATCAACGGCAAAAAAGCTTAGACCTTGATTATAATTTTTGAAATAAGAACCTTTTGTAAATGGAGAAACCTGATTCGGAATATCATCATCGGCTCCCGTAAAGCGGTAGTTTGAAAGCAGGGAACGCGAAATGATATATTCGGCGCCAAATTCGATCCCGTTTTTAAAGTTTTCGTTGATGTCATTTTTTAAATTAAATGTTGACCGAAAACCGTAGTTCGGACTTTCGCTATTTTCCAGCGCACCTGCAGCAGCACGTTTTGCATCTAAATTAGAATAAAATAAAGACGTCGTATTAGAAAAATTGGGTAAGATCTGAAAATTATGACCGATTGAAACGCGAGAAGTAATGAATTTATTTCCGGCATTTTTCTTAGCGTAAGCGAAGTTTCCAGGATCAACTCCGGCATAATAATCTGCGTAGGAAATCTGACCAGAAACGCCTTCATTACTGTAATTTTGACTGGCATAAACCGTCATGCTCTGTTTGGTATTCAGTTTAAAATTTCCGAGAAACGCGTAATCATTCCGTAAACTGGAACCTCTCGGCCTGTAACCATCACTTTGGGTATGACCGTAATTAAACATGATAGAATAATTGTCTCCAACAGCATCAATCCGTGTGGCCGACTGCAGAAGATTGAAAGATCCGCCTGCAATTTTTTGGGAGAGAGTCACTCCTTTTTCGGTTTCGGGACGCATGTAAAAACGAGCGACACCACCAACGCCACTTCCGTACAAAGTTCCGGCAGGACCTTTAATGACTTCGATATTATTGATGAGCGAAAAATCGATCCCTTCTAAAACGGTTGTGCCATCTGCGTTGGTTAAAGGTATAGAATTTAGATAAAACTTAACGCCCCAGTTGTTAAACTTCTGGTCGTTCCCGTAGCCGCGGATCACAACGCGCTGGCCGCCAAGATTGGTTCTTTTGTCAACCTGAACTCCGGCCATCGTGTTTAAACTCTGTTCAATGTACATGGAATTATTTCGGTTGAGTTCGTAAGCGCCTAGAGTTTCTGTGCTTTGTCCGTGGCGTTTAAATTCTGCGCGTTCTTTTTTTATTTTGCTTCTGCCCTGAACCTGAACGGTGTCTATTGCCTGTTCCTGGTTTTGTGCAAAGCAGAATGTTGATGCGAATAAAGCACCAAATAATATTTTTATTTTCATATAAGATTTTTGATTGTATTTAATAATTTTTTCGGTAAAAATCATTAAAATCGGGGTGGCAGAATTTCTCTTTCAATGAAATCTGAAACCTTTGATAGTGTTTGAAAATTTAGAATTCGAGGTTGAGTTCTTGTAAGATCAGAGTAATGTTGATCTTTGTTCACCATTTCAACTCCTAATTTTTTTAATTTTTGAGGATTTAAATTTCGGGGTCTGCGACAATTTTGTTCAATGTGATTTATGGAACTGAGCTGCCGAATATCTTTTTCAATTTTGGCGAGTTTCGTTTCTTTTTGATCATGGTAGGCGAAATAAATTTTCTTTCCGTTGAGTTCTTTTATCTGAATTACATCATAAAGATCATCATTAAGAATAAATTCTTTTGAATCGAGCCATTTCGCATTAGCCAGGTCTTTTTCGGAAAACTGAATCAATTCACTTTCTTTGAATTTATTTTTGAAGATTTTGATTTTAATCTCCTGATGCACCTCATTTTTAAGATGGGTGAAAAGTGGTAAAGAGACAAATGCAAAACCAATAAATAGGATGCCGGATAAAAATAAGTAGGATTTTATTTTCAAAGTAAAAAAAGCAATTTAGTTTAAAGAAATAGTGCGCGATATAATTTGATTAGTTTAAGTCAATGTCTTACCGATTATCAAACCTTTTATTTCTAAGATGATTTGACCGCAATTTCAACTTAATTTAGGGTGAGATCAAAAAAAACAACCAAAAAACAAGAAATGAATCTTCTCTTTGGTTGTTTAAATAATGCTGAAAATTTTATTTTTTCAATAATTTCAAAGCCTTGTTGCCAGACTCTGTTTTAACCAGAATCAGGTAAAGTCCCGGTTCCAGATTGCTTACTTCTAAATTAATTTTTGAAGCAGCAGTTTTAGAAATGGTTTTAACCACTTTTCCGGAAGCGTCGTAAATTCCGACAGTCACATTACCTTTTAAAGTTGAAGGCAGATAAAGATCTGTATTTCCAACAGCAGGATTTGGTGCGATCGTATATTGAGCTTTGGCTAAATTTCCGTCATTTGTTCCAAGACTACTGGAAGGAACAAGTGATTTGATGATCCATCCGAATCTTGCTTCTGCCGGATCAGTTGTTAGACGAAAACGCACCGCAACTTCTTCTCCTGCATTAAAACTGGATGGGAAGTCTAAAACGCTCGTTTTAAATTTATCTTCAGTAACTCCATCTGCAGTAGAAACATTATTCCATTCTGGATATGAACCTTCGTCAAAGGTGCCAACAGGAACCCAGTTTACAAGGTCGGTGGAAGCTTCTACAACTGCAAAATCATAGTTGCCTTCCGTGAAAGCCATATGAGTGATGCTCTCTTTCGAATCTGAACCAACCATTATTGGAGTTCTTAGATACGTTTGATAGGTAGTTGCATTAGCATAAGGATGCCCAATATTGTTCAGTACATTGTAAGGGAATTTCGACTCTAAATTGTCAACCACAAATTTCCCTGCAGTTCCTATGTAAACATCAGAATTAGTAAATAAAGGCAGGTTAACATTTTGCGCACCTGCGTTAAAACTGATGATCTCTACATTGCTCGTATTTTTCGTAGTCTCATTAGCTCCACCATCGGATAATCCGGAAACGGATACGGTGTGAAAACCTTCGCTGAGTGTAGATGAGGTGAAGGAATAATCTGTATTGGCTGTTGTATTAGAAATAGTGGAAACATAATTTCCGTCTACATAAACCTTTAAACCTGAAATTTGAGGAGTCGTATAAGTAAAGACTGCTTTTGCCGTCATGTCATGAATTCCGGTTTGATTAATGCTTTTGATTGAAGGAGCACTAATATAGGTCGGAAGAACATAATCATCCAATTGTGGAACAGTAGCCGTCCACACTCCGCGACCATGAGTTGCGAGTACGACCTGGTTATCTACAATTTTCATATTCCACACAGATATTGGTGGAAACGCAGTAACGATATACCAGTTGGCACCTCCGTTGGTTGTTTCAAAAATCCCTACATCTGTACCTGCCCATAATACATTGGTATCAAAAGGCATTTCGAGCAAACTGTGAACAGGAACATCCGGGAAGCCGGTAACTGTTCCGGTAGAAAATCCGGTAATGTCTGTCCATGTCGCACCATAATCGCTTGTTTTTACGACTTTTGGCTGACCTGCTCCACTAAATAAAGTATAAGCCTGAGCCTCGTTCACACTTGAAGGTGACAAACCGGAAATATAAAAATTCCCTGTTGTTGGAACTGAGCCTGTCGTTTTAGCAAAGGTGTTCCCATTATCTTTTGAAACATTAACGCGGTAAGTACTCGAAGCACCACCGGAAACTACTGATCCAGCCCAAACCACATTTGGATTCGCGACCGAAACTTTCACAGTGGCATAAGATGCATTTCCTAACCACGTTCCGTTTGTTGCTGGATTGAATGTAGAAACAGTCCAGTTAGTTCCAAAATCCAGAGATCTCCAGACTCCCGTACTTGAAACGGTAAAAATTACATCAGGATTATTGTTAGCATTTGCCAGTTTAGAATAGAACGGGGATTTTGCTGATCCGTAATCAGCATTTCTAGCACTTGAAGTAGCGGTAGTTGTACCTCCATTTTTAGAAACCGCAAAATTATTGTACTGAGAACCAAAAATTAATTTTTGGGTGTCTCTATAATTCCAGAGTGCTTCAAAACCGTCGCCGCCAAGTACTGCCAAAAATGGAGATGCTGCGGTAGATGGAGCGGTTATCGTTACTGCAGAACCATTATCCTGTGCTCCAACAACGTACGCATCTACGCCTTTCTTTTTATCAGCACCATAAAACTGCGTGTTATTAAGACCTTTGGCTTTTGCTTTCCAGTCTCCCTGAGTTTCCCCCGGATTGCTTTTGTAATCCGTATAAAAAACACCACCATCATTATTTAATACCAATCTAAACTGTGCTGCGTTTGCAGGATTAACCTGTGCAATTAAACCGTGCTGATCCGGATGCACATAAGTATTCAGTTTGGTACCATCGTAACCACTTGCAATACTTAAAACTTTATAAGTATTATTTGCAGGATTTACAGTGACCTTAGCCAGATAAATACCGCCAACGTAGGCGATTGTTTTATCGGTTGGGTGTGCGGTGATGATATTATCATACCAACCCTGAGCTCCCAGTATTTCTTTACTGTCACCGGAGGCGAAAGTCTGCTCTTCGAATGTGGCACCTGCATCATTACTAACATATATTTTAGTAGTTCCGGCGGCCTCTGCGCTCAGGAAAATAGTATTATTATCTGCCGGTGAAATAGCAAGTTCTACTCTTTTTATAGTTTTTCCTGCGGAATCAAAAACTCTTGTCCAGGTTGCACCGCCATCTGTCGACTTGATCACTCCATAAGAGTTAACAGATCCATAAATAGTGCTGAAATCTGCTGTTGCTTTTAAATCCTGAACGTTAAGCGTTGTTCCCGGTCCTGTATATACTTTCGAAAAGTTGACGCCACCATCCAGACTGCGGTAAATTCCCGTAGATGTTGCAGCAAAAATTTTAGCAGCATCTGTTGGACTGACTAACAATCGACCCACACTTCCAAAAGAAGAGTTTGCCAGGTAAGTCCAGGTTTCACCTGCATCAAGTGATTTTACAATACCGGATCCTGTAATGGCATCAAGTGCATTGAAAGGTTCTCCTGTTCCCGCATAAATAATATTGGCATTGCTTGCAGAAATTGCTAAAGTACTTGTCGCCAAATTCGGAATAGAATAATCGGTGGTCGTTCTCCAGTTTAAACCTGCGTTTTCAGAGATCCACACACCGCCACCGGCTGTACCATTGTACCATTTATTAGGGTTTGTCGGCGAGGCGAGAATGCTTCTTCCTCTCCCGGGAATATTGTTTGGTCCTCTCTCCGTGAAAGTGACTCCGGGTAAAGCATAGGTACTGTTTTTGGAGGTATCATAACCAACTGCTTTTGCCTGTGCCAGCATCGGACTTTTTAGTGCTTGTTCGTGGGCTTTTTCTAAAAAGCCATATTTGTAAAGCATCTCATCACTCCCTACAGGTCTTGTAATGTTTCTGCGGTATTCAGCCATTTCAACTATTCCGCTTACTTCGCCGGGCAATCTTATCCCTTTGATTTTTCTTTCCTTTTTATCTGCTAGATCTTTGTAAACATTTTCACCAGGTTTAGAAAGATTTATCAGGATTTGCTTTCTAACCTCTATTTGTGCGTCATTATCACTCAGATTGGCAAAAATATTTTTATATTCATTTCCGGCCAAGTTAAGGTCAGATATCATTTTATCTGCAGAATTGGTTGTTGAAACCTGCGCGTTTTTTTCGTTCAGCGCTTTTTCGCGGTTGCCGGAATGCGTTTGTACGATCGGCTGACAAGATGCAAATAATGCGATTGTTCCTGCAAGTACAAATGCCCTGTAATGGTAGTTATTCTTCATAATTATTTATTTAAATCTATTAAGATTTCATTGGGTTGATGATTTTCATTAATGTCTGTAGTTTGTTGCATGACCTCGACGTAGGGAATGATCGCTAAGGTGTGATCATTTTTCCAGTAAATCTTTTCAGCAGCGATACCGGTTTCCTTTTTTACGATCATATTATCTTTGGTAGACGTAATATAATAGGTGTAAAACCTTACCGGACTGTTCTTTTTTTCTTCTACTTTAAAATGCAGGGTGTAAGAACTGTTTTTACTTAATAATTTGCTAAAATTACTTTGTGTATTCACAATTTCGTCGTTTTTGATTGATGTTTCTTTAGTGTCTTTATTGGTGCTGCAACCGGTCAGAGCGTTACTAAAGAGAAAAAAGCAAGTGCTTAAAAGCACGGAATTAAATAAAAATTTCATGTTTTAAAGATACAATTTAAGAGCATTTAATAGGATTTTTTTTTACTATATTTTCATATTTTGTATATTTTCAATAGTTATGCGGTGTATATGAATAAATCTTTGCCCGCTCGATCCTTTCAGAACTAATAAATTTTCGTCTATCTTTCTCTGCCAGCAGAAAATATTTTTATTTTTACTCATTTTCAATTTTATAAAAATTTAGATCCGATTGCCACTAAAATCATCCACCGGAATTTGCAGTGACATCTTAAGAATTTGTTACAGACTGAAAGAAGTCTGCATCACTAGCAGAAATAAAGTGAAGGAAATCGCAATGAGAATTCCAACCCATGATTCATATCCCTGCTTAAAACGGAGTCCTTTTATGAAACTTCTGTGGAATAAAGATACAGCCCGTCGACAGGCTCGAGATAAAATTAAAATCAGGTTTTTAGCTCCTGAAGAATTACCAAATTCAAAGAATAAAATGCATTTTTATCGATTGCTACATTCGAAAAAATAGTTATCTTTGCACCCTTATAAATAATCGGGACGAGTTCCCACAAAATCAAACATTTATGTCAGTAAAAATTAGATTACAAAGACACGGTAAAAAAGGAAAACCTTTCTTCCACATCGTAGTTGCCGATGCAAGAGCAAGTAGAGATGGTAAATTCATCGAAAAAATTGGTACTTACAATCCAGTTGTTAATCCTGCGGTTATCGAACTAAACATCGATTCTGCTGTAAAATGGTTAAACAACGGAGCGCAACCAACCGACACCGCTCGTGCGATTCTTTCTTACAAAGGAGTTCTTTACAAAAGACACTTACAAGGTGGAGTAGACAAAGGTGCTTTCGATCAGGCAGAAGCTGAAAACAGATTCAACGTTTGGTTAGAAGGAAAAGAGCAACAAGTTGCAGGTAAAAAAGATGGTCTTAGCAAAGCGAAAGATGATGCTAAAAAAGCAGCATTTGATGCAGAAACTAAAGTAAACCAAACTAGACTAGACGCTGCTGCAAAAGTTGAAGCTGATGCGAAAGCAGAAGAAGATGCTAAAAAAGCAGAAGTTAAAGCTGCTGCCGATGCAAAAGCTGCGGAAGCGAAAGCTGCAGAAGATGCAAAAACTGCTGAAGAAGAAGAAGCTGCAAAAGCACCCGCTGCTGAAGCAACGGAAGAGCCAAAAGAAGACAAAACAGCTGTTGAAACAGTTGCCGAAAAAGTAGGAGAAGCTGCCGCTGCTGTTGCAGGAGCTGTTGATACTGTAAAAGAAACTGTTGCTAACGTTACAGAAAAAATTACAGGAAAAGACGAAGCTGCTACCGAAGAAGGAACTGACGAAGCAAAAGCTTAATCAAAAAAACAAATCGTTATGCGCAAAGAAGATTGCTATTTTTTAGGAAAAATCACACGCAGACACGGTCTTCAGGGAAATGTATTCTTGAAATTAGATACAGATCAACCTGAAATGTACAATAAATTGGAATCAATATTCGTTGACATCAACGGATTATTGGTTCCCTTTTTTGTTGCAAGACAATCCTGGAGCAAAGGCGAAACGCTGATTATCTCCTTCAAAAATTCTACAGAAGCGGTGGTCAACCAGGCGGTGGGCAAAGATGTTTATCTTCCGCTTTCTACTTTGCCGGAACTTACGGGCAATAAATTCTACTATCACGATGTTGTAGGTTACGAGATCCGCGAAGAAGACGGTAAAAGCTGTGGCGTTATCCAATCCATCAACGATCAGACCGGTCAGCATTATTTTGTGCTGGATCTGGGCGGCAAACAAATCGTTATTCCCATTATTAGAGACTGGATCCTGGAAGTGAACCGCGAGGAGAAATTCCTTAAAATGTCTTTACCAGAAGGTTTAATGGATGTTTTCTTAATTCCATCTAAGAAAGACGAGTAGATTTTCAATTTTATTTTGGGCGACAAATTCCGTCTTCCACTCCCAATCTTTTTCTGCCCTTTCTAAATCCCCACCCAAAAAAGGATTTCCGTTCAAGCCGGGTCGCAAAAGGGATCTCTTAATCAATTTCCGTTTAATGTAATAAACAAAAAACTTAGCCTTTGCTAAGTGAAACGCCCTTGTGCCTTTCATTATTCACAACGTTAAGATAAATACCTTTGCGCTCCTTGCGTTTAAAATCATCAAAATTATCATAGCAATTCCAAATTGTACTTGTAATTACACAAAAATTTTGATTACAAATAAAATCCGTCGCAATAGGGATTTCCTAACCAACTCACTTCTATAATTACTTAAAAAAAGAATTAGCCTTTGCTGAGTGAAAAGCCTTTGCGCCCTTCTTTATTCACAACGATAAGAAAAGTATCTTTGCGTTCCTTGCGTTTAAAATCATCAAAATTATAATAGCAATTCCAAATTGCACTTGTAATTACACAAAAATTTTGATTAAAAATAAAATCCTGTCGCAAGAGGGATTTTCTTAACCAGTTCTCATTTAAAATTGTTAAAAAAAACTCTGCCTTTGCTAAGTGAAACGCCCTTGTGCCCGTCATTATTCACAACGATAATAAAAATACCTTTGCGTTCCCTGCGGTTAAAATCATCAAAATTATCATAGCAATTCCAAAATGTACTGGTAATTACACAAAAATTTTGAGTACAAATAAAATCCGGTCGCAACAGGGATTTTCTTAACCAGTTCTCATTTAAAATTGTTAAAAAAAACTTAGCCTTTGCCAAGTGAAACGCCTTTGCACCCATCATTATTGACAACGATAATAAAAATCCCTTTGCGTTCCTTGCGTTTAAAATCATCAAAATTATCATAGCAATTCCAAATTGCACTTAGATTAAAATTTTGATCACGAGAATACTGGGTTTTTGCTAAATCTTTTTCTGCAGATCTTCAATCCTTTCCAGCATTTCGTTAAAGAATTTTTTGCGGTCCCGTTGTCCCGAAAAACTCAGTGATGTTGAGTTTTTGATCTGATGTTGAAAAAAATTAAAAGCATCATCACACGTGTTTTTATCATCCGTAGAAATATATCCAAACATATTAAACGGAATAAATAATGATGATTTCTCTTCGTTTTTAAACAGAATACTGTTGTTCAAAATTAAAATATCGTGCGCATAGATCTGAAATTTGCCACTTTCGTTCTCTGCTTTTTGCTCGATGCTTTTAATTAAATCGATCAGTTCGTTCAGAATGACATAAGCAGTTTCTTTCTTTAAGATCTTGATCTCCGTATAAAAAGCAACTTGGTTCAGAATGCTTGTAATGGTGGTGTTATTCCAGATTTCTGTAACGTTCAGGTTTTCATAAAGGGTTTTTAGATCGTGCGTTTTATCGGAATGTCTTTCTATTTTAAAATCTTCAAATGGTGTTAGGAAATCTTTTTGATTAAGAAGATTCATCCAGACAAAGAGTTTAAATTTCGATAATGCGGAGTTCGAAATCGTATAGAAGAACGGAATGTCTTTCGCTGAATAGTAAACCTCCGTATCCTGATTAATTTTATAGGCTTGTAAAGATTGCAGAGCATCGTCAAAATAATTCAGCAAATCTTGGATTGTTCGGATCGGTTTGGTCTTTTTCGCTATGATCTGGTGATCCGTTTTAAGAAATTCATCCAGAGAAATCTGATAATACCCTGCTAGAATTACAGCTTCTTCAAAACTAAATTTTGCCTTTTGCGAAGTTCTTCTGTGCGCGGCATCATAACTTATATTCAGAATATTCGCGATCTCATCGTTCAATGATTTCTCTCCAATTTTTCGTCTGATCTCTTTCAATAAAAGTTCCTGATGCATTTTTGCGATTTTCACAAATGTAGAAAAAATTTTAATTCTTTTCCACATTTAGATGATTCGGTTTCTCACTTAGTTTTGACCTATAATTTAAAACAAACAGTATGAAAACGCGATTTATGGCAACAGTCAGTATACTTTTAGGAATTTTCATTTTTGGGCAGGATTTGCCCGAACCCAAACTGAAATCTCAAATAGTAACAATTAATCCATCCCAAATTCCAAAAAATACGGCAGGAATAAATGTGGGAATTCTGGATCAATACGAGAATCAAAAGATCAATGGATTCAATTTCCAACTCAATCCAATTTCTTTGATTTATCTCTTAATTCCACAAGAGATCCAAGTTCCAAAAGAAGGCAGCGGAACCGTTTCTGTAAATGGAATTCATCTATCAACCGGTGGAATGTTGGAAGGAAAAACACTTAATGGAATTGGAGTTTCCATGTATCATATCGCAGAAAAAACAAATGGAATTACGGTCAACGGTTTCAATAATAATTCGGGGAAACTCAATGGCCTGCATGTTTCTTTGATTAATAATTCTGCGGTTTCTGGTAATGGAATGTTGGTTTCTTTATCAAATACGGCAGACGATTTCTCAGGAATCCAAGTCGGCGGAAGCAACCAGAATTCAAAAGGAAAAGGTTTACAGGTCGGTATTGTAAATCGTGGTGAACATTTCAAAGGTGCTCAAATTGGGCTCGTCAATAAAAATACCAGCGGACGGTCTTTTCAGATCGGTTTCTGGAATAAGAATTCAAAAAGAACATTGCCTCTAATTAATTTTTAAAATCATGAAGATCCTGTTTATATTTCTCGGATTGTTTTTCGCCAAATCCCAAACCACAGAAAAAGACCAGAAGCTGCTTTTCGAATTGGGAACTTCCTCCGAAATTTCCCCTAAAATTACAACCCGAAATCCTGCAATCGTCTTCGGTGTTTGGTATCGTTATCCAATAGAAGAAGATTCGCGTCTGGAACTGGGCGGTCAAGTAAAAAGCGGCAATAATTATTACAAATTTGACTATGGGAAAAACGGGATTTTTTATCCCGTAGAATCAAAAGCAACCATCATTAATTTAGGTGGCAGACTCGTAAAAGAGTTAAAAATCAAAAATCAAAACTTAGACTGGGTGAGCGAATTAACTTTGAGCCTTTTGTTTTTTGACGGAACGGGCATTCCAGATGATCCAATTCCGGAACCCGTAGAAGAAAATTCTAAGACGATTATCATCGATGCAGAGGACTTTTCTACCCTGCAATTTTCACAAGGCATCAGGATCTGGAAAGGAAATTTGGGTTTTGGTCTGAAAGCGAGTTTTGCTCCGTACGGTTTATGGTACAAAAACACGATCCCTGGTCAGTTTAATGTGTTTTCCGCCGAAGCAAGTATCGCTATAAAATTGTAGAGATTTCTAAAATTCTAAATTTACAGCACATTTTTTTCAAACGATCTCGTCCTCTAAGACGAGATCGTTTGTTTAAAACTTTAAATCGACATTCACGAAGATCGTTTGTACGCTCAATTTACGGTCAAAAACGATATTAATTTACGCATAATTCTTTTCAAAAAAAATTTTTCTCCGCATCAAAAATTACGCCAATTTTTAGTAAGTTTGCATATACCGATTATGTAAAAACGGGAATTAAAATTGAATTCCCCCGACCATTTAAATATTGAATTTTAGCAAATGAGAACGACCATTAAAGAATTATTAGGAGATTATAAAAAAATACTTCATCACGACATTACCGTTCAGGGTTGGGTTCGGGCATTTCGCTCTAACCGTTTTATCGCTTTGAATGACGGCTCAACCATCAACAATTTACAGATTGTGGTTGACTTTGAAAAGTTTGATGAAGAGATCTTAAAGAACATCAGCAATGCTGCCTCCTTAAAAATTGTGGGCGAAGTTGTAGAAAGTCAGGGTGCCGGACAAAGCATAGAAATTATCGCAAAGAAAATTATTATTTTAGGCGATAACTTTACCGAGGAACGCGATAAGACGATTCTTCAACCGAAGAAGCATTCCTTAGAACTTCTACGTGAACAGGCTCATTTGCGTTTCCGTACAAATCTGTTTAGTGCTGTATTTAGAGTGCGAAGTTCAGTGAGTTTTGCGATTCATCAGTTCTTCAATCAAAACCAGTTTTTCTACATGAACACGCCGATCGTTACGGGTGCTGATGCAGAAGGTGCCGGAGAAATGTTTGGGGTAACGAACTTTGACCTTAATAATATTCCGCGCGACGAAAATGGTGATATCGATTATGAACAGGATTTTTTTGGTAAGAAAACCAATCTAACGGTTTCCGGACAGTTGAACGTAGAAACTGCGATGATGGGATTGGGTAGAGTTTATACTTTTGGTCCAACTTTTCGTGCAGAAAACTCAAATACAACGCGTCACCTTGCAGAATTCTGGATGGTAGAACCCGAAGTTGCCTTCAACAACTTAGAAGACAACATCGATCTGGCCGAAGATTTCTTAAAATATGTTATCAATTATGTTTTAGAACACTGCAAAGATGATCTGGAGTTTTTAGACAAAAGATTTGTAGATGAACAAAAACAAAAGCCGGAAAAAGACAGAGCTTCGGAAGGTTTAATAGAGAAATTGGAGAATGTTATTACGAAAAGATTTAAGAGAGTTTCTTACACAGAAGCGATTGATATTTTAAAAAATTCCAAAGAAAATAAGAAAGGAAAATTCCAGTTCCCGATCGAAGAATGGGGTGCAGATCTACAAAGTGAGCACGAACGTTACCTGGTAGAAAAACATTTTGAATGTCCGGTTGTTCTTTTTGATTATCCGAAAGATATCAAAGCGTTTTACATGAAATTGAACGAAGACGAAAAAACTGTAGCTGCGATGGATGTTTTATTCCCCGGAATTGGCGAAATCATTGGTGGTTCCCAAAGAGAAGATAAATTTGATGTTTTGAAAGCCAAAATGAAAGCGATGAATGTTGATGAACACGAACTTTGGTGGTATATGGATACCAGAAAATTTGGTTCCGTTCCGCATGCAGGTTTTGGACTTGGTTTGGAAAGATTGGTGCTTTTCGTTACAGGAATGACCAATATTAGAGATGTGATTCCTTTTCCTAGAACGCCTCACAATGCGGAGTTTTAAAATTTTAGTTAACTTTGGTTAAAATCAAAAGCTATGGAAAATTTAATTGTATATCCCGATAATCAAAAGCAATTGAATGTTTTAAAATTGCTTTTTGAAGAAATGAAAATTAGTTTTAAAAGCGAATCCAATGAAGAAAAACTGGAGGATTGGCAGAAAAATTTAATAGACGAAGGAATAAAAGATTTTGAAGAAGGCAGATTTAATTCAAGAGAAGAGGTGAATAAAAAAGCTTTGGAATGCCTGAAATAAAATGGTCTCAAAAAGCTCAGAAAGAATTAAATAACACCCTTATTTATTGGTGTGAACGTAATAAATCGGATGCTTTTTCGATGAAAATTTTAAAAGAAGTTAATATAAAACAAGATTTTTTAGAGAGAAATCCAAATTCTGGAATACCCGTTAATTACAAATCGGTATTTAAAATTCAAGTATTGAAATTCTTTTCTTTGGTTTACGAAGTGAAGAAAGATGAAATAAGGATTCTTTCCTTTTGGGACAATCAAAGAAATCCCGAAAATTTAGAAATTTAAAAAGTAATTTACTTTAATATAATACATGTTAAAACAAAACCTTCAAATGCGTCTCGGCCAGAAGTTGGCGCCGCAGCAAATTCAGTTAATGAAGCTAATTCAGCTTCATACCCTCGAATTCGAGGAAGAATTGGAGCGTGAGTTAGAAGAAAATCCAGCCCTGGAAAAAGCGGAAGAAAAAAAAGATGAAGAAGAATTTTCTTCTTTAGATGAAGGCTTTGAGGAAGAAGGTACCGAAAGCATCAGTACAGATTTTGATGTTAACGACTATATTTTCGACGATGAGCCGGCTTACAAAACAACTTCCAGCAATTATTCTGCGGATGACGAAGAGTTCGATAACCAGTCGCTTTTAACGGAAGGACAATCCTTATATGACTATCTTTTAGAGCAGATCCGTTTGGTCAACATCGACGGTGATGATTTAAAAATTGCAGAATATATCATTGGAAACCTCGATAACGACGGATATCTTCGGCGTGAAATCAAACAGATCGTAGATGATCTGGCATTTTCATTGGGAGTTTATACGACCAAAGAGATCGCAGAAGACATTTTAGAGAATTACGTTCAGAAATTAGATCCGCCCGGAGTTGGTGCACGAGGTTTACAGGAATGTCTGTTGCTGCAGATCGAGAAAAAAGTGAGTGCAGATAAAGCGGTTACTTTAGCGGCGAATGTGTTGAGAAATCAGTTCGATGCCCTAACCAACAAGCATTACAATAAAATTATTCAGAAATATGATATTGAAGAAGAAGATTTGAAAGATGCGCTGGAAGTCATTTCAAAACTTTCCCCAAAAGTTGGTGGGAACTTCGATACGCAAACAATTACCATTAATCAGGAAATTATTCCCGATTTTGTAATTCATGTAAAGGATAATGGTGAAAAAGGAGTAGAAGTTCATCCAACCTTGAATAGTAAAAATGCACCTTCATTGAGGGTTTCAGACGAGTATAAAGATATTTTAACAACTTATTCTCACGATAAAAAATCTGCAGAACATAAACAGGCTGCACTTTTTATCAAACAGAAGTTAGATGCTGCAAAGTGGTACATCGACGCTATTAACCAAAGACAGAATACATTGCTGCAAACGATTTCTGCTATCGTGAAGCTGCAGAAGAATTACTTTATTACAGGTGATGATAAATCTCTGAAACCAATGATTCTAAAAGACGTAGCAGATATTACCGGATTCGATATTTCAACAATTTCCCGCGTCGTAAAAAGCAAATATGCAGATACGCCGAACGGAATTGTTTATCTGAAAAATCTGTTTTCGGATTCTTTAACGAATGATGACGGAGAAGAAGTTTCTACGAAAGAAATTAAAACCCATTTGATGGATATAATTGATGCCGAAAGTAAAAGAAAACCTTTAACCGACGATGCACTTGTAGGACTTTTAAAAGAAAAAGGATACAATATTGCGAGACGAACCATTGCAAAATACAGGGAGCAACTCAGCATTCCGGTGGCGCGATTGCGAAAAGAATTATAAATGAGAAGGTCACTGAAAAGTGACCTTTTTTTTATGCCTGTTCGATTTCGATTTTCTGCAGTTCGGCGAGATTTTTCCCTAATCTCTGTAAAATTATTCCGTAAACAATTCTGTAGTAAATCCAAATCAGGATCACACTTAAAACCATCATCAAAATAAGTCCAACGTAGAAACCGATTAAAGTTGGATGATTAAGCTCAATGTTCTGAGAGGATAAAGTCCAGAAGGTGAAAATTGCCAGAACAACTGTATAAAGAATAATTAAAAAGATATTGGCCAAAATAAAATAGTTGACCGTCTTTTTGAATTTCATAATTTGTAAAATCAGCTTTTTGAGATTCGATTCAATATTAATTCTCTTGTAATTTTTGTAAAATTTAACCACAAAAAAGGCAGTCAGAATTAAACTGATTATTTTCAGACATAAATAAAGATGATTAAAATTAGCCTCTAAAGCAACAGAATTTTTAACACCCAATTTGGTTAGGATATTCATAAAACTGTTAGAATCATCACCCAGAAAAAGATAATAAAGGTTCATACATAAAATGACAAGAAATTCTGCAGCACTGATCCAAAGAATATATTTCACATAATTCCGTGAGGATTTATTCAGCATCGCTTCAATATCGGTGCTGTTATATTTTGGTTGAACTTTCTGTTCCTGCCAAGTTTTCTTGAAATTATCTAAATCAAATTCAGGCATGTTTTTCCATTAGTTCTTTTAAAGTTTTTTTTAGTCGGTTCATTTTCACGCGCGCATTAACTTCGGTAATTCCTAAGTTTTCCGAGATGTCTCTGTAAGGCAAATCATCCAGATACATCATTACAATGGCTCTTTCAACATTGGGAAGCATTTTTACCACCCGATAAAGCAGAGAGATCTGCAATTGTTTTTCGTCATCATCTTCCACAAAATCCTGGTGATGATAATCCATCAGTTCATCAGTTTGAGGTGATTTTGTTTTTTTTCTAAAAAGTGTAATAGCAGTATTCAGGGCAACACGATACATCCACGTCGAAATTTTTGAGTTTCCTTTGAATGTGTCGTAAGAACGCCAGAGTTGTAACACAATTTCCTGAAACAGATCCTGTTCATCTTCTAAAGAATTGGTGTAGAGTCGCGAAACCTTGATAATCAAACCCTGATTATCCTTAATTAGTTTCGCAAATTCTTTTTCTTTAATGCTCAAAATCAACGGAAATTTACAGAAGCGAAGATAGGATTTTTTGTGGAAAATTCTGCAGTAAACAAGTTGGAACAGGATTAGATGCGCAAGGTTCACCACAACAATTCTCGAACAAAAATGATATATTTGCCACATGATTCTACGCGGAGAAAATTTAATTAAAGAGTACGGACCGAAAAAAGTGGTAAAAGGCGTTTCAGTCGAGGTTTCACAGGGCGAAATCGTTGGTCTCCTGGGTCCAAACGGTGCCGGAAAAACAACCTCTTTTTACATGATCGTGGGTTTGGTAAAACCAACTTCTGGAAAGATTTTTCTTGATAATAAAGAGATCACAAGCGACGCAATGTATCGCCGTGCACAGAAAGGAATCGGTTATCTTGCGCAGGAAGCCTCCATTTTTCGTAAACTTTCTGTAGAGGATAATATTCTCGGAGTTCTGCAACTCACCAAGCTTTCAAAGCGCGAACAGCAAATGAAATGTGAAGAATTAATCGAAGAATTTTCTTTGCAGCACGTGCGGAAAAACCGTGGAGATCTGCTTTCCGGAGGGGAACGAAGAAGAACGGAAATCGCACGCTGTCTCGCAACAAGTCCGAATTTTATTTTGTTGGATGAGCCTTTCGCGGGAGTAGATCCGATCGCGGTAGAAGATATTCAGAAAATTGTAAGAAGTCTGGTCGATAAAAATATTGGGATCCTGATTACAGATCACAATGTGCAGCAAACCCTTGCGATCACGCATAAAACCTATATCATGTTTGAAGGAAAGATCCTGAAGGAAGGACTTCCGCATGATCTGGCCAACGATCCTCAAGTTAGAGATGCCTATCTAGGCGAGAATTTCGTTTACCAGGATATTCTGAACCGACCAAAAAAGAAATCTTATGCCTATAACATCTGGGCCGGAAATTTCGATGCGAAACAGCAGTTTCAAAATTTTGTACAGGATGATTTCCGTGGAATGGAAGGACTTAGATTGCTTTACGGTTTCGAAGACATCAGTTTCGCTTCTTTGTCGAATTCTGAAATTGAACATATTTTTAAGGAAGTAGTGGATAAAAATGCAAATAATGCGTTCCTTTTTCAGAAGAAAGAAATCAATGACGCATACCCTTTAGAAACGGTAATGGGTGAGGCAAAAAATCACCGGACAGAACAACTGCGTTACCTGACAACTTTCTTTTATGAAGCATAAATTTTAATCTGCAAGATTTTAAATCTTGAGCTAGAAGTGGAATATGCCAAAGCCATTTAACAGAACAATCACCCTTTACCACATTTATCAGCAACTCATACCGTTTATAAAACCGTATCGGGTAATGATTTATGGCACGCTGTTCCTCACATTTATCGGAGCTTTGTTAGCTCAGGTGAATCCTTTGGTTTTAAAATATACGGTTGATGAAGTTACTCAGCTAACGCAACTTCCGGATCCCATGAAAGACGGTATTCATGTTCTGGTCGTAATTTCCGCGATTTTGCTCGGTAAAGAATTTCTAAATATTTTCATCCAGTTTGGACAAAAATTTTACGGCGAAAAGATCAGGATCAGCACGAGTTCGGTTTTAGCACAATCTGCGATCGACAAAATCCTGACGTACCGAGTTGCTTATTTCAACGACGAAAACCACGAATCAGGTAAATTACAGATCCGCATCGACCGTGGAATTGAGAGTTTAACAAAGTTGGTGCAGAATTTCTTCATCGATATTTTACCGCTATTTTCGAACGCTTTTATCGCCTTGATCATCATGTACATGCAAAATGTATATGTTGGTTTGGTTTCTACGATCGTGGTTCCCATTTATTTTGTGATCAGTTCTTTGCAGGCAAAAAAGCTTTCCGGCGTCCGACGGACTTTAAGAAATCAGAGAGAGCAAAAAACTTCCGGACTTTTAAATTTGATCAATTCCATTATGGTGATCAAAAGTTTCGTGCGGGAAAAGTTTGAGGGCAAGAAACAATATGATTTGCAGATGCAGCTCATGAGCAGCCAAATGTTTACGCGAAGAACCAATTTTATCTATGACGGTTTAAAAACTTTTATCGAGCAGTTTGGTGTTGTAATGATCATTTTGCTCACCGTTTATTTAGTGCTGGATCAAAAGATGACGATTGGTGCGATCATGCTTCACATCCTTTTATTTAATAATGTTTCTTCACCAATTCGGCAATTGCACAGGATCTACGACGATATGAACGACGCCATGATCTATGCTGAGGGTTATTTTGATATTTTAAATGCGGAAGAAGAAACAGAACCCAACGGAACTTTCGTCGAAAAAAGTATTAAAGGAAAATTCGAACTCAAGAATGTAAACTTTACTTATCCGAACGGGACAAAAGCTTTAAATAATGTTTCGATGCTTATTGAGAACGGAAAAACTACGGCGCTCGTTGGTTTGAGTGGTGCAGGAAAATCCACCATCATAAATCTGTTATGCAAATTTTATTTACCGGATTCCGGATTGATCGAACTGGATAACATCAATTTAAATCAGTTTGATAATACTTCGCTCCGAAGCGATATTGGTTTAGTACTGCAAAAAAATCACATCTTTCAGGGAAGTATTGAAGATAACATACGTTATGGAAACATGAACGCCACTTTTGAAGAGATCGAAACTGCGGCGAAAAAAGCTTATCTCCATGATCAGATCATTGATCTGCCACAACAATATAAACATGATGCAACGCAACTTTCCGGCGGTCAACAGCAGCGAATTGCCATTGCAAGATTATTTTTGAAAGATCCGCCGATTATTTTTCTGGATGAACCAACCGCAAGTTTAGATGCGATTGCGACAGAGCAGATCAAAAATTCTTTAGATGCTATAAAAGAGGGTAGAACCGTCGTCATTATTTCACATTCTCTTTCTCAGATTTTAGATTCTGATACGATTTATGTCATGAAAAAAGGTCAGGTCGAAGAAAATGGAACGCATGATGAGTTGGTTGCTATGCAGGGAACTTATCGCGAAATTTTCGATGCCTCTGCACGAAGTTTGAATTTGGATAAACTCATGAGTACGTATCGGCAGAATTAATTAGTGAAGCCTTTCAGCCTTCAAAAGGCTGAAAGGCTTTTTAAACTGGAAAATATAAATAGTATTTTTGTAATATTAGAAAAAAATAAATGAAAAAAATCATCCTCTCCTCCTTCTGCATTTTCGCTTTAACGTCTTGTCAGAAAATTGAAGAAAGCGTTACGACCATCGTTTCAGAAACGACAGCAAAAGCTCAACAGAAAGCGAAAGAAACCGTTCAGGAAACGGTGAATGAACAATTAGGAAAATTGGTCAATTCAGAAAATATAGAGTTCAACCAAATTTTTCCACATCAAAATAATTTAGCAATGGACAATCAGGTGGGAAGAAAGGTCGCTTTTCCAAACGGTACTCCTTTTTACGTTTTTAAATATAAAATTGCTGATAAAGATCTGTTGTTGAAAACCTTAGTGGATCAACCTACGAGTGATGAAGCGAAATCTAAGAAAGAATTTGATAAAGTTGACGGTACTTCAATTATTGAAAAAATTACTTTTTTTGAGAAATTCTTACCCTCAAATTCTATTGACATGAGTTTTTTAGATGACATTAAAAATGATAAGAATATTGAATACTACAAAGTGAAACGTTTCCCTAATGCAAGCACTATCATTTATAATCCGAAAAATGAGATGGTTTATCAATTTGTAGAAGTTAAAAAATAGTTGATTTTAAGAAGATGAAAGATCATTTAATTCAAAATACCGTTGACTTTGTAAAAGTAAAACTCGAAGGTGCAGAAGCCGGTCACGACTGGTTTCATATCGAAAGAGTCTGGAAACTTTCGAAAAAAATCGCAGAAACAGAAGACTGCAATTTAGAAGTTGTAGAACTTTCTGCTTTGCTGCACGACATTGCTGATCCTAAATTTCATGATGGTGACGAAACTTTAGCTTTAAAAATATCGAGGGATTTCTTAGAAGCGCACGAAGTCTCTACCGAAATTATTGAACAGGTTTTATTTATCATCAAAAACATTTCCTTTAAAAATAGAGGTGAAATTCCCGAAATTTTGCCTGTTGAACTGAAAATTGTTCAGGACGCAGACCGCCTGGATGCGATTGGTGCGATCGGAATCGCACGGACTTTTAATTTCGGGGGCTTCAAAAATAATTTAATGTACCATCCGGATCTTCCGCCACAACTGAATATGACGAAAGAGGAATACAAAAAAAATGAGGGAACGACCATCAATCATTTTTATGAAAAGTTGTTGCTGCTAAAAGATTTGATGCATACCAAAACCGCAAAAAAAATCGCGTCGGAAAGACACGATTTCATGCTGAAATTTTTAGAAGAGTTTTATAAAGAATGGCAGGTTACATTCTAAAGAATATTGTAACCAACAATCAAAGAGAAATTATTGTAGTAACCATTAATGAATAAATAATCGTTTAAAATATACTTTTTTAAGTAAGATCTTGCCTGGAATACCCATTTGTCTTTGTAGTTAAAACCTAAACCAAATCCTGCATTTGGTCTCGCATTTACATTAAATTCTTTTTTCACAGTCAAGCCGACAAGTTCATATTCCAAAAAATTATCGCCCACTTTTATCGTTGTTAAATTAAATAAACCATCAATAAAAATTTTAGAATCTTTGTTAATAAACATGTAATAACGAGCTCCCACTGGAATTTCTATGGCACTGAACTGAACTTCGGAATTGCTAATTACACTGTTTCTACCTGTCTGCTTGTAAGTCGTATAAGTTGGCTCAGTAAATAACGCAAATTTATTTTTACGGAAAGGTAGTACGTATTCTAATTCAACTCCAAATCTTGGACTTATTTTATTGTCAAAAGCTAAAGAAATACCTGGATTTGCGGGAACTTCATAATCTACATTCGAGAAAGAAATTCCCGGACGTAAGTAAAGATTGAAGATCGATTTTGCTCCAAGGGATCTCTGCTCAGAAGTCGCAGTTTGCAAAGGATTATAATCCTCAAAAAAAGTGGTAAGAACCTGCTCTTTGTAACTTAATTTATCAATTTTTTTACTGGCATCGTTACTGGTAAAATATTTTTTCAATTGATTTTTATATTCATCATTTGTTGCGTAAGAGCCATTATCGTTCGCCGGGAAATAACGTTTGTAAATTAATTGTGTAATGGGCGTATTTACATCGGAATAGAAGAATTTAAGCAATTGTTCATCGTTATAAATGTAAAGATTTTTATCGCCGACAAAAATTTGTTTTAAGAAGACCGTTTTATCAATCCAAATTGGCGCAGATTTATCCGTTAAATACTGCAAATTATCGGTTGATTCATCTATCTGACCTATGAAACGGACATATTTGGAAAAATTATAAACTCCAAATTCTTTTACTTCACTTATTTTACCTGTTAAATTGGCACCATCCTCTGATGATCTGTAAGTAAAAAAGGTTGGATTAAGATTCCAGTCTTCATTTTTTATTAACACGTCGGTTTTCTCGCCGCCATTATTAATATAATAACCTTTTTCAAATATAATTTGAGAAAACGCAGTGGTAAATAAGGAAAGGAGTAAAATGAGTAATGATTTTTTCATATTTTTAATTTATATTAAAGTGAGGGCAAATATAATTATTTAATTAAATTTGTCGCTATGTTTTATTTATTTTTCCTCCTTTTTGTATTTCTTTTGGCGGGTTTATTTGTTTCTGTATTTAAAAGCAAGAGACTGAAGAAGTGGGCGAGAGTTTTTCGGATTTTTACCGTCACTTTTGCTGTTGCACTTTTTACTTATTATTTTACAACTAAAAGCTTAACGCAGTACCGGGAAAATTCTTTAACGGTTCAGTTGATCAACAAACTGCCATTTCCACTGGATTTTTATCTGGTGAAGATTAAAAATGGCGATCAAACAACGTCAAGGTATGAAACCCGACATATCGGAAGCATCCGAAGCAATTTTTACAGGATTGATTATCTGGATATGAAAGACTCTGATCAGTTTTGGATCGCTGCATTTATGGGCAAGAAAAATTTGGTTTATTTTTCTCAGCACGCCGTTCCAAATAAAAATGAAGATCAAATCATCGAGATTCACAACTATATTAATCAAAGTGCAAAACTTTCGGAGATTTCCAAAACACTTGTCGCAGAGAAGAAATTCGAAAACATGAAAACCGCCATCTGGATCACGTTAGACTTGTTGTTACTTTTCCTGAATTTCTCTTTGTTATTCAGAAAAATGAAATAAAAAAATCCCGAAAAATTTCGGGATTATCGATTGTTGTTTGCTGTTTATTTATTTTGCTTGCTGTTCTTTCAAAGCTTCTTTATCCTTATCCGAAGGATTCCAGACTTTCACTTCAGAGTTTTTCGTTATTCCAGAGAGGATCTGAACATTGATACCATCGGAAGCGCCTAATTTCACATACACTTTTTTGAAACTTCCATCTGGTTGTTTTACTTCTACAAATGGTTTATCTACGCCTTTTACTTTTTCGTACTGGATCAAAGCTTCATCTAAAAGAAGGGCGTTTTTCTGTGAGCTTAAAATAATTTCTCCATTCGCCGAAAATCCGGCACGAATATATTCATGCGTTTCATTGAAAACATCGCCTTCAATGGGGAATTTTATGGTTCCACTTTCATCTTTTCCTTTCGGCGCGATCATCGTCACCCGTCCACGGAAACTTTTATTCTGTAAAGCACCGATGACCACGTTCATGTCCATTCCTTCCTTCAATTTTCCGGCTTGAGCTTCGTCAATGGTACCTTCAAAAATTAATGAATTTAAATCTGCGATGGAACAAATGGTAGTTCCGGCGTTAAAGGAGTTGGCTTCAATAACCTGACTACCGACCTTTACTGGAACTTCTAAAACGGTTCCTGTGGCTTTTGACCGAATCTGGGTCGTTGCTAAACTTGCCAGTTCCGGCGTTGTTCCGGTTCTCGCAATCTGAAGGTTTTTTTGAGCAGTCTGCAACTGTTGTTGAGAGTTTTTCAAGACCTGTTGCGTTGATTGCAATGATTGCTGTGCAGAAATATACTCCTGTTTAGAAATTACACCTTGAGTATATAAACGTTGTTGCATCGCAAATTGTTTCTGCTGTGTGTCTACGTTAATTCTGGAGTTGCTGATCTGAAGGTTTGCATTATTAATGTCTTGTTGAGCAGCATTAATATTTTGAACGGTCGGGACAATTCTAATGGTTGCTACCAATTGTCCTGCAGTTACCTGATCGCCTTCTTTCACTAAAATTTTATCAATGATCCCGGAAATGTTTGGTTTGATCTCGATCTCTTCGCGCGGTACAATTTTTCCGGTCGCCAAAACCTTATCGTCCATATTTTGAACCACGGCTTTTTTGGTGAGAAACATTTCGCTCTTTTTGGAGTTGGAATTGATCAGATATCTAATTCCCATCACTAATCCTACTAAAAAGATGAGTCCTAAGATGATATAAATAACTTTTTTAACGGTGAATTTCTTTTTCATAATTAGTTTTTATTCTTTTTTACAGTCATATGTCTGCGCCAATCTTTATCTTCATTTGTTTGAAAGAATTTCAAATTGCGATTATATATGAATGATTTCTATAGTTTTTTTAAATTTATTCTGTTCTCAAAGCTTCTATTGGTCGGATCGATACTGCTCGTTGCGCGGGAATCATTCCAATTAAAAGTCCCAGAAAAACCATCACGCCCATCGCAGCGAAGACTTCTCCATAATCTACGGTTGGATTATAAAATGGAAAGGCATCCTGACCTTCCGTTAGAGCATTTAGGATCATGAGCAGAAAAATCCCGAAAATAAATCCTAAAAGTCCTGAAGTGATCGTGATGACGACGCTTTCTAATAAGATCTGATTTCGAACTTCTGCAGGTTTCGCACCTAACGCCCGCCGAATTCCTATTTCATTGGTTCGCTCTTTTACCGTTATCAACAGAATATTTGAAATTGCGATGACTCCTGCCAAAATGGTTAATGTTCCTACAACGATCGTTAAGAGCTGCATTCCAGTCAAAAATCCAGTCAGCTTGCCAAAAAGTTTTCCTAAGTTAAAACTCCCGAAAGCATTGGTGTCATCTGGTGAAACATTGTATTTTTTCTTGAGTTCAATTTTTACGGCATCTTCCAGCAAATTTAAGTCAGCATCGTTTTTCCCCACGATCGCAAAAAATCCTACTTTATCGCCGTCATTATACATTTTGGTGAAAGTACTGAAAGGAATGTAGGCGGAGTCGTCACCGCCCATGTTTCCACCTTGTTTTTGAACGCGAAAAACACCGATGACATTGAAAAATAAACCTTTCACGGTGACTGATTTTCCCAAAGGGTTTTCGTTCTTCTTAGCATCGAAGAAGTTCTTATAAATTTCCTCACCGATGACGATGACATTTTTATTTTGGCTGATGTCTGCATCATTAATATACCTTCCAAAAATTAATTTTTTTTCTGAAATTTTATTTCCAATGGGATAATCTCCGGTCAAGGTATAAGTCTCATTTTTGCCGTTTTTAGAAAAAAGTTCGCCGGGAGTGCCAAAATTTCCGCGGGTAGACTGTGGAGAAATATAATCAATTTCGGGTATTTTTTTCTCTAAGATCTGAATGTCTGGTAAATGTAAAGCCATTTGTCGGCCTTTCGGGAAACCGTCGTAAGGAATCGCGGTGTTTTGTGCCCAAAGAAAAATAGAGTTCGTCGCGAAACCTGCAAAAGCTTTGTCAAACCCATTCTCCATTCCTTTCGCGGCACCCAAAAGCGCTACAAAAAGGAACATGCCCCATCCAACACCGATCATGGTGAGAAAAGTTCGAAGTTTATTATTCTGTAGAGAATGATAAATTTCTTGCCAGGTATCGAGTTTAAAAATAATGTTCATAATTTTTTAAGTCAATTTTTTCAAGTCAATTCGGCTTCGCCGGTTAATTTCTTGGAGTCAATTTTCCTTTGATGTCAATTTAATAAAGTGGATTTTTTACTATTCAATATTCAATATTTCTTACAGTTTTCCTGCATTAATCAATTTTGATAATAATATGAATATCGTCTCTAATGGTTTACCAACTTGTTCTAATTCTTCAATAGTTAGCCAGTTTTCTTCAAAAATAATTTCTAAGCATGAATCAATTTCTATAATCGAGCCTCTGGAAATTTCGTAATATCGATTTCTTTCTACTTGCGATTTTCTAGATGATCCTTCAGATAAATTTAGCAATACTGAAGTCGAAGCTCTTCTTATCTGATCAATCAGATTATATTTTTCGAATGCAGGAAGTTTCAAAATTAATTGATAACAAGCTTTCCGAAATTTTTTTGCCTCTTTGTAAACTTTTAAATTATAATGATTAAGATTTAAAAACATTTTTCATTTTTTTAAAATTCACCATTCACTCATTCACCATTCAACCTGTTCTAATCGCTTCTCAACGCTTCAATCGGTTTTATTTTACTGGCTCTGTACGCAGGAACAAATCCCGAAATTAATCCGGCGATGACCAAACATACGAAGGCTACAGAAATTAATCCCCATCCAACAGAAGGCGCCATGATAAAATATTTCTCCAGACTGTCGCCTATTAATGTTAATGTTAAAACTCCGAGTCCCACTCCTATAATACCGGAAATTACGGTGATGACCACACTTTCCTGAATAATCAAAGCCACGATCGAATTCGGTTTTGCGCCGATGGCTTTTCTAACGCCAATTTCCCTAGTCCGTTCTTTCACGATATACACCATGATATTGCTAATTCCGATAATCCCGGCTAATAAAGTTCCGAGTCCAATAAAACCAACAATTAAAGTAATAATGAGCAAAAACTGGAAAGTTTTCTCCATATTTTTTGCGTTATTGTTCACACGAACAGCATTTTCATCATCCGGAGAGACCTGAAGATTTTTTTTAAGATTTTTTTCTAATTGATCGCTGTAGGTGATCGCCTGAGCGGGAGTTAAATTCTGATTATAAGTAATGTAAATTCTGGTTAAAGTATCTGAACCTTTCTTTAACTGCTGTAATGTAGAAAGTGGAACGCTGATCATTCTTTCGTCTTGATCTCCACCGTCATCGGAAAACACACCGATCACTTTAAACATGGTTCCGTTCAAGTCCAGATCTTTTCCTATGGCACTTCCGTTTTTAATGAGATCGCGTTGCACCATTCTACCGATTACGGCTACATTCTGCTTCTTTTCGAGATCTGCATTATTGAGATACCGACCGTCTAAAACACTTCTGTTTTCTATGTAAGTTTCTGAAGGATCGGCACCATTTACCTGGTACGATCCACTTTCTTTGCCATATTTCACCAGCATGTTTGCGATGTATCGGGCGGAAGAATGTTCTACCTTTTCGGGATCCTGCTGGATGATATTTTCGAAATCTTTATTCTGAAGGGTCACTTTTCGATCCGACTGCAAACCATCAAAAGCAATAGTAGTTTTACCGGTAGAAATGGAAATTAAATTGGAGGCATCTCGCGCAAAACCTTCTGTAAAAGCATTTTTTAAACCATTTCCAATTCCGAACAAAACAATAAAAATATAAAGACCTAAAGCCACCGTGAAACCCGAAAGAACCGTTCGCAATATATTACTGCGAATGGACTCAAAAATTTCTCTCCAGCGGTCAAGATCAAACATATTTTTTAATTGATTTTACTGATTTATTATTCTAATAGAAGATTCTTTAAGCTAAAACTCTTTGCGTGATAAATTCATCACTCTCAATAATTCCATCTTTTAAAATGACGTTCCTTTTTGTCTCTGCAGCCACGTCTGGTTCGTGTGTTACAACGATAATGGTTTTGCCGTTGTTGTTAATTTCCTGCAACAATCGCATGATATCGTAAGTCGTTTTAGAATCTAACGCTCCTGTTGGTTCATCGGCAAGAATTACTTTCGGATCGGTTATTAGAGCTCTCGCGATCGCGACTCTTTGTTTTTGTCCACCAGAAAGTTCATTCGGCATGTGCGTTGCCCAATCGGCAAGTCCAACTTTTTCTAAGTAAGCCATTGCTCTTAAATTTCTTTCTTTTCTTGGAACATCCTGATAGTAGAGTGGAAGCGCGACATTTTCTAAAGCATTTTTATAGCCGATCAAATTAAAAGACTGAAAAATAAATCCTAAAAATTTACTTCGGTATTCTGCCGCTTTAATTTCCGATAAATGTTCAATGGGAATTCCATCGAGATCATAAACACCCGAATCTTTTTCATCTAAAATACCAATGATATTAAGCAATGTAGATTTACCGGAACCGGAACTTCCCATGATCGAAACAAATTCTCCTTCGTCGATATTCAGGTTTATTCCCTTCAAAACGTGAAGCTTGCTTTTTCCGGTATCGTATGATTTATGTAAGTCTTTAATTACTAACATGCAGTGGTAGAATTTGTTTGAAATATAAGTATCAAAATAAAGGGGTTTGTTACAGGCAACGTTTTCTTTTTCTAAAAAGCTTTTGTTTAACCCGTAACCTTTTGTTCGTCGTGTTTTTGTAAAGCTGTTTAAGACAAATTCACGGGAACGTTCATGTTTGAATCCTTAGTAGTCCGCAAAAGCAATAACAGAGCAAGGTGTGTGTCTTTGTGGAAAACTTTTAGGCTTCAAAGTCAGAGTTTTAGTATTTAGACCTTTCCTGAAAGGGTTCTATTTCCTATTTTTGTGACTCACACCTCTGAGATCATATTCAGGGAATCGTGGAAAAATATTTATTTTAATATTCACAAAATCAGCGTTTTAAGTGATTTGCTGCTTTTCTCCACAATGATCATTAAACATAATTTGTAAATCAATCGAGCATGGGAATTTTTGACAAAAGAGTAAGTTATAAACCTTTCGAATATCCGGAAATTCTGCAGTTTGTAGAAGCCATCAACAAATCATTTTGGGTTCATTCCGAAGTAGATTTCACGGCCGATGTTCAGGATTTTCAGTCGCAGCTGGAGCCACACGAAAAAAACGCCATCAAAAATGCTCTTTTAGCCATTGCTCAAATTGAAGTTTCTGTGAAAACTTTTTGGGGAAATCTCTACAATCACATGCCGAAACCAGAATTGAATGGTTTAGGGGCAACTTTCGCGGAGTGCGAATTCCGTCATTCGGAAGCGTATTCCAGATTACTGGAAGTTTTGGGTTATAACAATTCTTTCAATCAGGTGGTCGAAATTCCGGCGATTAAAAAGAGAATAGATTTCCTTTCCAACGTTTTAAAACATGCGAATTCTACGACTCCGAAAGAATATGTTTCATCACTTTTACTTTTCAGTATTTTAATTGAGAACGTTTCCTTGTTTTCTCAGTTTGCGATCATATTATCGTTTACAAGATTCAAAGGTTACATGAAAAATGTTTCCAATATTATCGCCTGGACTTCTGTTGATGAGCAGATTCACGCAAATGCAGGAATGTATCTGATTAACAAGATCCGTGAAGAACAACCGGATTTACTGACCGATTCTGATATCGAAGATATTTATACTTTGGTTGATCATTCCATTGAATTGGAAAAAGAAATTCTGGACTGGATCTTCGAAATGGGAGAAATCGACAACATCGGGAAAGATGACTTACTCAACTTTATGAAATACAGAGTTGACGACAGTTTGAAAAAAATCGGAATGAAAACCCGTTACAATATTACGCCTGAACAATACCGACCAATGGTTTGGTTTGAAGAAGAAGTTTTCGCCAATTCTATGGATGATTTCTTCGCCAAAAGACCGGTTGATTATACGAAACACGATAAAAGTATTACGGAGAACGATTTGTTCTAGTTTGATTTGGGCGCTCTCGTCATAAAAGACGAGACCTTCCACTCCCTCCCGATTTTACATCGGGATCCGTTCAAGTCGGGGCGCAGTTGAGATTGTAAGATAAAAGTGGCGCGAGCGAAGCGAGAGTCGATAATTTTAAAGTAAAACGGTAATTAATACAAAGTAGCGGTGGTCAATAATATTAAAAAATTGCAATCAACTTTAGTCCAATTATAATTGTAACTTATCGGTGAGTAGAGAATAATTCTCTCCAATTAATTTTCACAAAAATTATTATTATGAAAACAGCCTCAGCAAGCCAGATCGATCAGTTAGAAATTTTAAAAAATAAAATTCAATTATCTACAGACAATGAAGCGACGAGCGAAATGTTAGTAGAGGTTGAGGAACTTTTAAAGGACATCGACTTTATGAGTACTTTTTATAATAGTTTTATGGGTGATATGAGAATTTATAAATCCCAGAAAGTAATGACCGTGCAAAGTTCATTAACAAAAATTCTGGACGAAGCGATTGAATTTTATAAACAAAAATAGATACTATTTCTATTTGCGAATTTTTTTAAAAGTTTATCAGATCAATAGGAACGGACTTTAGTCCGTTTTGAAAAAGAAAAAGTACAATTGGCTTTAGCCAAAACCTATTTGGAGTAGAGCGCTGTTAGAGCTCCAAGCTCTGACAGCGATTTGAAAGTTCGCGAAATAGAAAAGACAGAACTTAATAGCCCCGATTGAAACGGTATCCTTTTTTGGTGATTGAGCGGAGGCGAAATCACCAAAAAAGATTGAGTGGAAAGCGGGTCCAATACAGATAAAAAGCGAGCATTTTATGCTTCGAAAAAAATAAAAAAATACAGTGTACCCAGTACATTTTAGAGAAAAAAATTATGGAAGAACAATCGAAAATCTGGTGGCTGAACGAAGAATCGGAGCAAATGCTGAATCGTGGTTATTTGTTGAAAGGGGAAACCGTAGATGGCGCGATCCTCAGAATTACGGCGGCTGCTGCGAAACGATTATATAAACCTGAGTTGCAACCGGCTTTCGAAGAGATGATCAGAAAAGGCTGGATCAGTTTTTCTTCTCCGGTTTGGGCCAATATGGGAACGGAACGCGGCTTGCCGATTTCATGTTTCAATGTTCACGTTCCGGATAATATCGAAGGAATTACCCACAAACTGGGTGAAGTGATCATGCAGACGAAAATTGGTGGCGGAACTTCCGGATATTTTGGGGAACTGAGAAATCGGGGAACTGCAGTAACCGACAACGGAAAATCTTCGGGTGCAGTTTCCTTCATGAAATTATACGATACCGCAATGGATGTTGTTTCGCAAGGCGGCGTTCGTCGTGGTGCTTTTGCAGCTTATTTGGATGTTGATCACGGCGATATCGAAGAATTTTTGTCCATTAAAGATATTGGAAGTCCGATTCAGAATTTATTTACCGGGATTTGTGTGTCGGATTACTGGATGCAGGATATGATCGACGGCGATATGGATAAACGCAAGATCTGGGCGCGGGTTTTAGAAAGTCGCCAGCAGAAAGGTTTGCCGTATATTTTGTTTACCGATAACGTGAACAGAAACAAACCACAGGTTTATAAAGATTTAGGCTTGCCGATCAACGCAAGTAACTTGTGTTCCGAAATTATGTTGCCTTCTAACGCAGAAGAATCATTTATTTGCTGTCTATCTTCTATGAATTTAGAATTATATGATGAATGGAAAGACACCGACGCAGTGAAATTAGCCATTTATTTCTTAGATGCAGTTTTGTCTGAATTTATCGAGAAAACAGAAGGAAATTATTACTTAACGGGTGCGAGAAATTTCGCAGTGCGTCACAGAGCTCTTGGTTTAGGGGTTTTGGGATATCATTCCTACTTACAGAAAAACATGATCCCGTTTGAAAGTTTTGAGGCGACTCAGTTTAATGCGAAAGCGTTCCGCCAGATCAAAGAGCAGTCTCATCTTGCCTCCCAGGAACTGGCCAATATTTACGGCGAACCGGAAATTTTGAAAGGCTACGGAATGCGCAATACGACCACAATGGCGATCGCTCCAACCACTTCTAGTTCTGCTATTTTAGGACAAACTTCTCCAGGAATTGAGCCGTTTGCCTCCAACTACTACAAAGCAGGTTTGGCGAAAGGAAATTTTATGCGCAAGAATAAATACCTCGCTAAATTACTGAAGGAGAAAGGTTTGGATAATGAAGATACGTGGAGAACGATTATGTTAAATCACGGTTCTGTTCAAAATTTGAAAGAGTTGAGCGAGGAGGAAAAAGCAGTTTTCAAAACCTTCCGTGAAATTTCTCCGATGGAAATTATATCGCAGGCGGCACAAAGACAGCAGTATATTGATCAGGCTCAATCATTGAACCTGCAAATTCCATCGACGATGCCTGTGAAAGATGTAAACTACCTTTATATCGAAGCCTGGAAAAAAGGGGTGAAGACTTTATATTACCAAAGAAGTTCTTCCGTTTCGAAAGAGATGATGGTGAACTTTGTGAGTTGCTCGAGTTGTGAAGCTTAGCATTCAATCTTCATAAAAAATAGTAAAACCACAGAATAATTTCTGTGTTTTTTTTAAATTAAATTAAAATGGTAATATATAAATATAGAGACTGGGATATAGAAAATCACAAGAAAATTTTAACGCATAACGAAGTTTTCCTGTCGTCACCTCAAAATTTAAATGATCCTTTAGATTGTAGAATCTCACCAGATTTTTCCCTATTGGACACTGATGAGAAAATAGTTTTATATATCAAAAATTATATGAAAAGGCACACAGAATTTTTTCTGTCGAAAGGCAAGAATTTAATTATTGAAGCTAACAATATATTCTCGTACTTAAAATATAACGTGAAAGATTACCAGGCAAACTATGATAAAAATTTATTTGAAATGCAAGATAAATATTTTGGAATACTTTCGCTGACTTTATCGTGGAAAAGTAATTCGTTATGGACAAATTATGCAAAAAACCATCAAGGATTTATTATTGGTTTTTATGAAGATTGTCTAAAAAGATCTGAAAGATTTGGAAAAGGAGGTTTAGTATTTTATCATGAAAATTTTCCTTCAATATTTCCAATTGAAGATAGTATAAATGATTGTATTCAAAATATGTTCAAACAACAGTTTTCCAAATCTCATCATTACAGTTTTGAAGAAGAATATAGAATTGTAAAAAATTTCTTTCCAGGAAAAGCTTCTTATAAAGAACGCAAAATTATTGTAGACGAGGAATGTATAGCAGAAATTGGCCTTGGATGTAAAATTTCCAAAATTGATGCAGATCAAATTATTAGTATTGCTAGGGCCAGAAATATCCCGATTTTTAAAATGAATACAAAACCTGGTTCATTTGAATTAGACAGGCAATATATTTCTTGATTACATAAAATACCAAAGCGAAATTTAAAATTGTATGTGGTTTTTTGTTTAAAAAAAATCGGTCTCAAAAATTTTGAAACCGAAACAATTATTAAAAGTATAAAATCTACTCTGGAAATCCATTGAAGTAAGTAATGCCATAATAAGCACTCCAACCTGCGATAAGAATGATGATCACCCACATCCAGACCGGAATGGTTTGCGGCGTTTCGCTGCCTTCGATCACAAAACTCTTTTGATTTCCTTTATCGTAAGCATTGATCATTAACGGAAAAGAACCGTCGACGATATCGTTTTCTTTTAATCCTTCAATACTAATTGCAGGACCATTTTTTACAGTGAAATTTATCTTTCGGATCCCTTCTCTTCCCGATTGTGCCTGACTCACAATTTTCAAAATGTGTTCGCCATCCGTAAGTTTGGAGGTGTCAAAATCGAAAACAATCGGCGTTTCCAGATCAGCAATTGGATGTTTGTCTTCATCGATGAAAAGCAGAACTTTGGTTTTATCTTTCGTCATCTTTTTAAATTTAATTTAAAATAGAATTTTTGATATGATCACTATTTTTCTCTCCCGGTTTTATTAAATATTTTAAGGAATAAAACAAGGTGTAAAGAGTAATTATTGCAATAACTCCTACGATCATCCAGTCCCAGCTGCTTTCCGGACCAGTGCCGTGCGTAAAACTCTGGGTGATTTTGGGCTGCTGCAGTTTGCAGGCGTCACACGCAAAAGCAAAATTTGCAACGAGAATTAATATAAATGAAATGATATTTTTATAATTTTTCATAATTCTATTTGTTTAAGATTATTAAGTCTATCTAAATTATTTCAGACCACAAAAGATGCAAAAGTTTTACTTTATCAGAAGTCGATCAAAGTTTGCAAAAAGCATTGTCAAGTCAACTTTAATTTTTTCATTCTTTTGATTTTTTTTCATTGCAGAAACTGTCGGTATCTTTTGCCATTTTTGCGGCTTAATGAATAAGAATTTCAGATTTTCAAGAATTTACTTTATCTCATCATATATTTTTTTGACTTCTTCTAAAGTCACTGGTTTTGCGGCATTGCCCCAACTTGACCGTTCATGATTCATTAAAGCAGTTACCATTTCTGCGGTGAAATTAGCATTGGTACCAACTGCCGGCATTACGCCGTAACCTGGTCTGCCGTTATAGCCTTTCATAATAATGGTTACGTAAACTTTTAAATCGTCACCCAAAACTACAGGACTTCCTTTTAATGGTGGGAAAGCGCCGGGTAAACCTTCGCCATTAGCCTGATGACAGGCAACACAGTTTCCACTGTATAATTCACCGCCATCTGGTAGAGCTCCTGCTGCTACTGTTGCTGCTGCTTTTTCTGTTTGTTTGTACAAAAATTCGGGGGCTAGAACGCCATCTGGTAATTTCGTTTGTTTTAAAGATAAAAGATAGGCCACCAATTGAAGTGCTTCTTTCTTCGCCACGATCTTATTGAATTTATTTTTCAAGAATTTTTCGGGAACTTTCACTTCAACATCACCTTTAGCGATATATTGTTTTTCTTCAAAAAGCCATTGAAAAGCCGGCATGATCGATTGTGCAACCACCGCACGAGGTTGATAAAGATGCAGCAACTGCCAGTCGATACTTGGTTGTCTTTCTCCGATATTGGTCAAATCCGGACCTGTTCTTTCGGAGCCTAATAAATTGGCAGTGTTTCGCCATACATCGGTTCTCTGATTTCTCGCATAATCTGCGGGAATATTTGGTCTGCTTCCAAAAACCTTATCCATCTCCACACTTCGAACCTGTTGCGTATGACAGGCGATACAGCCGTTTTCTACATAAATTGCTTTACCCGCAATTTCATCTTTAGTCAGCGGTTTCGAATTCGGCAATGGTTTGTAAACCTGCTGATTTTGAATCGCAGGTAAGATTGCAATGTTTAAAGTCAGAAAGAGGAAAAATACGATTGCAGTCCCAAATAGCAGTTTATGATTACTATAAAAATTCATGTGCGGTAGTTATTTAGTTGGGGTAAATTCAGTATTTTGAAGTTTTTTCTTCGCAGCCAAAATTTCAAATGGGGTAGTTGGTATTTTAACTTCTATTTTTCTATTTACCATTTTGTAAAAATTATAGGCAAATACAAAGTGAGAGATCCACATCATTGTTCCGCCAATTGCTCGCCATAACCAAAACGGCGCCATCGCAACAACACTATCGATGAAAGGTTTTTTCGCCATCCAAAGCAATCCTTTTTCCGTAGATCCGATCATTAAAGACACAATGTAAAACATTAAACCGATGAGGGCTAACCAGAAATGTATTCCTACCCAGATTTTTGGTGGTTCTTTTCCTGTAAGTCTCGGTACAAGCGTATAGATAAATGCCCACAACATAAAGGTGATGATTCCATACATCGTCATATGAGAGTGTGCGACGGTAAAATCGGTAAAGTGCCAAATTAAATTGGTGAATCGAAAAGCTTCTACCGTTCCCTGCATGGAACCTGTAAAATAGAAGATGATTGAAATAAGATAAAAAGGAAGCGTATAACTAGACTTCAGCTGATACCAGTTTCCATTAAAGGTCAAGAGGAAATTTGTAGTTCCCGCCACAACCGGAATGACCATTCCAACGCTCGCCACAATAGCTACCGTTTGCATCCACCAGGGAATTGCACTGAAAATAAAGTGGTGACTTCCAATAAGCGTGTAAAATAAAATTTGCGTCCAAAATGCCAGAATTCCTAAACTGTAAGAATAGATCGGTCGGTTAAGCTGCTGTGGTAAAAAGTAATACATTAAACCCAGACACAAAAACATAAACCACATTCCTACGCCTTGGTGCATATAGTAACCCTGAATAATAGTCTCTCCTAAACCGTGCTGCCAGAATGGAAGATAAGCGACAAGCAGAATAACAATTACATACATTACCGCTGCAATTATGTACCAGTTCGAAACATAAATTTCTTCGGTCTTTCTGCGGGCGATCGTCATCAGAAAATTATAGAGCGTAAGCACGATTCCTGCGGCGAAAAGCGCCATGATCGGCCAGATATATTCGCGGTATTCTCCACCGCCATTGTTAATACCTGCCATGAGGGAAATTGATCCCAGAATCACAGAAGCATTCATTAATATTAAGGTGTAATAACCATATTTTAAATTGAAAATATCGGTGTTACTAACTCTTGGAATGACATAATAAGATAGTCCAACCATTGCGAAAGATGCCCAACCCCAGAAAACAAGATTGGTGTGAACCGGACGAAGCCGTCCAAAACTTAACCAGCTTTGATGGTCAACATCTGGCGCAACAAACTTAATTCCTAAATATTCTCCTACCGAAGTTCCTACTAGAAGCCAAAGGATGGAAAAACCGATAAAATAAAGGATCAATTTAGAAAGATCGGGAGAAATATAATTTTGCGCAATAGGACTTTTTTTATGAGGTATTACCCGGATCGCATCAATTTTATTAATGTTATTGATGATTCCTTTCTCATCAGAAGCCGCAAGATTTCCAGATAATTCATTCTGTGGAAGTTGATATTCAAGTTCTTTTGTCCTCCTTTCGTACTGTTCGATTTCCGCGGGCGACAGCGTTTCTATTTTCTTTTCAAATTCTTGAAGTTGCTTTCTGTTCGTCAGATTTTTGTAAGTTCCATAGGTTTTTACAATGGCAATTACCAGACCTGCAAGAACTGGAATCAGAACCAACAATAAGGTCATTTGTATTCCTGATTCTCCAAATAGTGAATTATTCATAAAAAAATAAATTAGATGACAATATTGTCCTTTATTAGGGTAAAAATTTTTTACCTCTTCAAAAAAGAAATTCCATCTGAGACCTCCTCTGCTAAAAAACGCAGCGATGTTCCTTCTAAAGTTTCTCTAATGTCTGCTCTGATCTTAACAAAGCTGTTATGAAGGGGACAAGGTTTAAAAGCATTACACTTTCTTAATCCCAAACTGCAGTCTTCCAGTAAACTATTACCGTCAATGGCTACAATAATATCCCATAGTTTCACATTGTCTAAATCGTCTTCATTTAAAAAAAAGCCACCGGTTGGACCTTTAGCAGAACGAATAACGTTGACCTTAGTAAGCTTTTGTAAAATCTTTGCGGTGAAAGCCACTGGAGAATCGATCGATTTTGCAATTTCCATTTGATTGACTTTTCTGTCCTGAATGGATTGTTTAGCAATATAAATCGACGCCCGGATTCCGTACTCACATGATTTTGAAAACATTATTATGCTAATTTAGTTCAGAATAAAATAATAAAAGATAAACTTGTCTTTTATTCTGTCTATATAATTTATTGATGAAATTAATATATTAGAATTTGGTCTTTACATCGGCCATTACCGGTACATGAATATGCGTTTCAAATTCTTTGTTGAGGTTTTCAATAAAATACGTAGTAAGCAATGGTGAGGCTTTTTCAATATTTTGGTGAACAAAAAAATAGAGTTTTTCCAAACCTTCACCTTTCCAGATTTCTATTCTTTCTAACCAATCATCTAATCTCGTGTAATCGCTTTCTGCATTGGCGCCTACATAACGGATAAATGCAACAGGAGTCGTGAGTCGCATGTGAAGCATGTCTCTTCTTCCCGCTGTATCTACAATAATATTGGTAATTTTGAATTTTTGGAAAAGTTCACAGGTTTTGTCAATGATATCTTCATCTGAGAACCATTCTTCATTCCGAAGTTCTACTGCAAGTGGAACTTCTTTAGGCCAATCCTGAATAAATTTTTCCAGTCTTTCAAAATCTTTTGGTTTGAAATTGTCGTGAAGCTGTAAAAAAACCATTCCCAGTTTTTCCTCAAAGGTCAAAACTGAAGTTGCAAAACTGGTCACTACATCTGTAATATTCCGCAAACGTCGAAAATGAGAAATAGTATTGGTTATTTTCGGGAAAAATTTAAAATCAGCTGGTGTTTTGTCTTTCCATGTTTGCACTTGCTCTGCGCTTGGCATTCCATAAAAAGTAGCATTTAACTCGATGGAGTTAAATTGAGTGGAGTAATAAGTCAACTCGTCCTTTGTTCCTTTTGGATAAAATCCTTTCAGATCGGTTTTATTCCACTTTGCGCAGCCGATGCATATTTCGAGATTTTTTGCCTTCGATTTTTTTAGAATTTTGGCAGTGCTCTTGTGATCTTTTGGCAGCGTAAAGTCAACTAGCGACGGGTCTTCAACTTGTCCGAATTTCATTTGAAAAGTAAATTTAAAAAATAAAGATAATGAAATTTTGAAAAATCATTATCTTTATTTTAAATAAAATCGGAAAATTTTGAAGTTGAATTTACGCTAGAAACTCAATTTCTTTATCTTTCAATTTGTTTTTATCGACCAGCTTCAGCATCGTTTTCAACATCTTATTTCGCAGTTTCGAGATCCTGCGAATATTTTTATCTTCGCTGTAATCGAAGATATTATCTTCAAAAGAAAAAGTATCTCCTTTCTTGAAAGAGATATTGTTCTCTTTTAATTCCTTCAGCAACATTAAATTCGTCATTGTTTCCAGCAAAACATTTTCAGAAATGGCAAGTTCTTTTAACGATTTAAGTATTTGTTTTTTATATTTTTTCTTTGGGTTCATATCTTTGAATTTTAATCTATGCAATAGTAAGGATTTTAAATTAATTTGAAAACTGATTCGCTCCGAAAAACTTTTAATCAAGCCAATAAAATTTGAGCTAGAAATTTGATTATCTTTGTCCGTAGGATGAAAAACACAGATCTTATAACACTTATTTCGTTAGCAAAAAATAAAAATCAGAAGGCTCAAACGCAGTTGATTAATCTTTTTTGGGTTGATGTTTTTAGTTTTGTAATGAAGAAAGTTCAGAACGATAATGTTGCTGATGAACTTACGGTTTCCGTTTTTTCTAAAGTTTTAGCGAAGCTCGATCTGTACGATCCCAACTTTCAGTTCAAAACCTGGATTCTCACCATTGCGCAAAATTCGGTCATCGATTACTGGCGGAAGAAAAGCCGCGAAAATGAGGACTCCACCGATAATTTCGACGACTTCAAAAATCATTTTGCTTTATCGCCCGAAGAACTTTTAATTTCCGCCGAAGATCAAAAACAAATTGTAACGATCATCGAAAGTTTAGATTCTAAATACCAGGATATTTTGCGTCTGCGTTTTTTTGAAGAGAAAAGCATCAAAGAAATAGCTGAAGAGCTTAATATTACGGTTGCCAATACGAAAGTGAGAATTATGCGCGCCAAAAAAGTGCTCTCCGAATTATTGAAAACAAATGAGTTTGAAGATTGATGAAAGCAATTCCAAATTTCCTAAATTTGTAACTTATTATTAAAGATGAACGAAACCCTTCTCGATACTCCACTTCAAAAACCAAAATGGATCCGTGTAAAACTTCCGACAGGAAAAAATTACCGTGAACTGCGAACTTTGGTCGACAAATATAAACTCAACACGATCTGCCAAAGCGGAAGCTGCCCGAATATGGGCGAATGTTGGGGCGAAGGAACTGCAACTTTTATGATCCTCGGAAATATTTGCACGAGAAGCTGCGGATTTTGTGGCGTGAAAACAGGAAAACCTTTAGATGTTAACTGGGATGAACCTGAAAAAGTGGCGCGTTCCATTAAATTAATGAAAATTAAACACGCGGTTTTAACTTCGGTTGATCGTGATGATTTAAAAGATATGGGTTCCATTTTATGGACGGAAACGGTAAACGCAGTTCGCAGAATTTCTCCCGGAACAACCATGGAAACTTTGATTCCCGATTTTCAGGGAATTACAAAACACATCGATAGGATAATTTCTGTGTCGCCGGAAGTAATTTCTCACAACATGGAAACCGTAAAACGTTTAACCAGAGAAGTTCGAATTCAGGCAAAATACGAAAGAAGTCTGGAAGTTCTCCGCTATATGAAAGAAGCCGGGCAAAACCGAACAAAAACAGGTTTGATGCTTGGTTTGGGCGAAGAAAAAGCGGAAGTGATGCAAACAATCGAAGATATCAGAAATGCAAATGTTGATGTTATTACGATCGGTCAATATTTGCAACCGACTAAAAAACATTTGCCTGTAAAACGTTTTGTGGAACTGGAAGAATTTGAAGAATACCGATTATTCGCAAAAGATTTAGGTTTCCGTCATGTTGAAAGTTCGCCTTTGGTAAGAAGTTCTTATCATGCCGAAAAGCATATTCACTAATAGAATTCAATTTAAAATTTAAAAATCGCTATCAACTTTGGTAGCGATTTTTTTGTAATTTTAAAAAACCAAAATATAAAACATGAAAATCCTCAAGTTCGCCACGTTGATCCTCTTTTTGTTTTCATTCTCCTGCAAAGAGAAATCTACCTCAGAGAAATCAAAAACATCTTCGTCTAATAAAATGAAGACCGAAGAAGTTTCCTATAATATCGATGGGAAAAATTATAAATCTTTTGTGGCTTATAATGAAAATTCAACCGGACCAATACCTGTCGTAATGATTTTACCGGAATGGTGGGGTTTAACCGATTATGCAAAAGACCGCGCAAAACAATTAGCAGAGCTTGGCTACTTTGCAATGGCTGTTGATTTGTACGGCGACGGAAAAGTAGTCGATAATCCCACCGACGCGCAAAAATTAACCGAACCTTTTTATAAAATTCCGGTGAATGCAAAAATGATCTTCGATGTGGCAAAAGGACAAATTCTAAAATTTGATCAGGCAGATTATAACAAGATCGCAGTAATTGGATATTGTTTCGGTGGCGCACAGGCTTTAAATATGGGTCGACAGGAAAGTGATCTGAAAGGCGTCGTGAGTTTCCACGGAAATTTAATGACAGGCGTGAAGCCGAAAAACAACAAAGTTCCATTTTTGATTTGTAACGGAGCTGCTGATGTTTTCGTTCCTCCTGCAGAAATTGCGGCTTTCAAAAAACAGATGGATTCTGCAAATGTGAAATATACCTTCATCGATTATCCAAATGCGGTACATTCTTTTACAAATCCTGCCTCAACGGAATTGGGTAAAAAATTCGATATGAAAGTTGCGTATAATAAGGAAGCTGATGAAAAATCCTGGAATGATATGAAAGTTTTTTTTAAAGAAATTTTTAAATAAATAGTCACGACCATTCAATCATTTTATAAAAAAATCCCTCTATTTTGAAGAGGGATTTAGGGTGAGGACTTTAACAAGAGCTATTTCTTAAGACTCTTTGAAATATTTTCTCAGTTTCCAGGCCATTTTTTCGTGTGCCTGCATTAATCCGGTCAAGAAATCCGACGTTCCTTTATCTTCATATTTTTCCTCGGTATCATCTACATATTTACGCAAAGTTTTCACAATGGTTTCGTGATCTCCCACGAGTTCTTTGATCATCTCCTGGTTTGTTGGGATCTTGCCTGGATTTTCTTTCAGTTTAGAACGTTTTGCAAATTCAGAAGTCGTTCCAATTGCAACGCCACCTAATGTCGAGATTCGCTCTGCAACTTCATCAGCTCCTTCGCCAACCTTTGTATACTGGTCTTCAAAAAGAAGGTGAAGTTCCATGAAATTATCACCGGAAAGATTCCAGTGGAATTTTCTTAATTTAATGTAAAGTACATTTCCGTCTGCGAGAACGTTGTTCAATAAGTCGTTTACAGCAGTTAAGTTTTTCGTTGTTATTCCTAAGTTTGGTTTCATAATAATCTATTATTTAATTTGGTTATACATTCAGTTTTCCTTCAACGCCATCGCTGTTATCGGATTTATTCCCCGTAATTGCTGCGGTTGCAAAACTCAGAAAAGAAACGAGTTTTCCGGCTTTCGTGTCCCAGTAATAGGTTTCCTCCGGAGTTACACGGATCACAGAAACTTTCGGATCTTCTTTTCCATCCTCGAACCAGGCTTTTGCCAGTGGTGTCCATTGTTCTTCAATCGTACTTTTGTCTTTGTAAATAAAAGCTTTACCAAAAACAGAAAGATATTCCGAACTTCCGTTGTTCATAAAATAGAGTTGAACGCGATTGTCCTCTTTGATTTCAAAATTCTTATTGCTGGTATCGCTGCTCAAAAACCATAAATTCCCTTCCGCATCTGTTTCCTGCAAACTCATTGGTCGTGCTGCGATCGGCAGTGTCGTTAGATCGGTACAAAACATACACAATCTGGCGCTTTCCGAAAGTTCTTTTAATTTTTTTATGGCTTCTGTCTGATTTAAATTTTCTGTTGACATTTTATTTTTATTAATCGTTAACTTCATCTCCGTTTGCGCACCAAAAAAGGGCATTTTGTATATCTTCTCTGGGGAAAAATCTAACTTCGCCCGGCATTAAAACACTAAATATCGCTGTAAAATTCTGTATGCTGTCTTTATCGGTAATGATCGCAGCACGATTCCATTTTGTAATATTATTCAGACCCAAAAGAACTTCCTGAAACCAGGCTCCAGATGTAAATGAATCCAGATCAGTATCAATGAAAAAGAGGTAATTAAGCTCATCGAAAATATTAATTTTGGCTTTAACGTGGGGAATAACAAGATTTTCAAAATCTTCTTTCGTCACTTCGCCACTGGCTTTAAACGCCGCAACATTGTCCGCAACTTCTGGAATTAAGGTAATCATATTGTAAATTTTTAATGTTTTATTTGGAGCAACAAGGATCAGATTTCTTCAAAATAAGAACCCGCTTTCACTACTCGCTTCCCAATTTTTTAAATTGGGAGAGCTCAAACAGACCGTTCAATCGGGGCTGAAACATAAATTTGTTCTTCTCCCGAAAGAAAGTAGTCTTCATTACTTCAACAAGAATTGAACCATCAGTCGATCTGCTCCCATGATGAAGGTCAGGATTTATAAAATCTATCAATGCTAACATGAAATAAACTCAAATTAAAGGATCTGCTTTTTCAAAAATCTGTACTTTTATCCTCTTAAATATTCAAATGAAAGCAGTTCTCATCACCATCGGCGACGAAATTTTATCCGGCAACACCATAGATACCAATTCCAATTTTATTGCGAATCATCTTAAAAGTATTGGGATTCCTGTAGTCCAGATTTTTACCATTTCCGATACGCTTCAGGCCATCAAAGAAACTTTACGTTCTGCATTCGAATTAGCAGATATCGTGATCACAACTGGCGGACTCGGCCCCACAAAAGATGATAAGACCAAAATTGCTTTCGCCGAATTTTTTAAAGATGACCTGCAATTGGATCCGGCAACTTTCGACCATTTAAGAAAACTTTTCATTAAAAGAAAGCGTGAACATTTATTAGAGATCAATAGAAATCAGGCGGTCGTTTTATCCAGAGCCATAATTTTTCAAAATGAAAATGGTTCCGCACCCTGTCAAATGATAGAGGAAAACGGTAAAATCACCATTTGTCTTCCGGGCGTTCCTTATGAAGTAAAACCGTTAATTAAAGACAAGATCATTCCTTTTTTAAAAAATAAATTTTCATTAAATCATATTACCTCCCGAATTATTTCCGTCGTTGATTTTCCGGAGAGTCTTCTTGCTTTAACCATTGAAGATTGGGAACTTGCCTTACCAAAAAATATTTCTCTGTCTTATTTACCCATTGGGAACCGCGTAAAACTTAGATTGACTGCAACCGGAAATGAACTGCAGAAATTAGAGGATCAACTGGATCACCAAATAGAAAAGCTAAAACCATTGATCGCTGAGAAAGTGATCTCCTGGAACGGCAACGAAATTCAGGAAATATTAAAAGAAATCTTAACCCAGAAAAAACTTTCGCTTTCCATTGCAGAAAGTTGCACGGGCGGCGAATTATCTCGTTTGATCACCTCCGTTTCGGGTAGCTCAGCCTACTTTTTGGGTGGAATAATTCCTTACGACTATCAGAAAAAAATTGAAATTCTAGGAGTTTCTGCAAAAACGATTACCGACAAAACGGTGGTTTCCGAAGAAATCGCGCAGGAAATGAGTTTTGGTTGTCAGAAATTATTCAAAACAGATATTGCGCTTTCTACAACTGGAGTTTCCGGACCGAATTCAGATGAATTTAATAATGAGGTCGGAACCGTTTTTTATTCCATACGCGTAAACGATTTCGAAAAAACAAACCGTCTTTTCCTTCCTCACCTGGAGAGAAATGATTTTGTCAATTTTGTTTCGCAACGGGTTTTACAGGATTTAGTAGAGATTTTAATTAATGAATAGGTTTAGGTTGATCTGGAAGTGGTTTCAGGAAAAGGTGAAACAACTCAAGCTCGAAACCCTTACTATCTACGCTTGTTTAAAAGATAAACGCACCCCTTTAATTGCAAAGATCTTCGCCGGGATTACCGTGGCTTATTTGCTGAGTCCAATTGATTTGATTCCAGATTTCATACCGGTTCTTGGACTTCTTGATGATCTGATTTTGGTTCCTTTGCTTATTAAGATCACCATTTCTCTGATTCCAGCTGCTTTGTATGAAGAAATTAAATCGAAAGTAAATACGAAGGAAGTTCTTCAAAAAAGATGGTATTTAGCAATTCCGGTTCTTTTAATTTACATCGCATTTTCAATTCTTTTATATTACAAATTTTTCAAAAATGAAGCTTAAATATATCCTGCTTATTTTGACGGTTTTTGCAACAGTCATTTCCATTACCGGAGCCAAAGATAATTTTACCTGGTGGCTCGAAGCTTTTCCGGTGATTCTTGGCGTTACAGTTTTGATCATTTTCAGGAAATTTCAATTCACCAATCTGGTTTATGTGGTCATTTTTATCCACTTTCTCGTTCTTCTTTTAGGCGCTCATTACACGTACGCAGAAGTTCCGGGTTTTAAATGGATGAGTACTGTTTTTGGTGGAACCCGCAACAACTATGATAAGATCGGTCATTTTATTCAGGGATTTTCTCCCGCCCTAATCGCACGCGAAATTTTGATCAAAAAAGAGGTACTGAAGAAAAAGTCCTGGTTTTTCTTCATTGTAATTTGCATCGTTTTAGGGATCAGTGCTTTTTATGAAATCATAGAATGGTGGGTTTCCTTATTTTCAGGCGAATCCGGAGATAGTTTTTTAGGAACTCAAGGTTATATTTGGGATACTCAAACCGATATTTTTATGGCGCTTATCGGCGGAATTACTGCTTTATTACTCTTTTCTAAAATTCAGGATAAAAAGATTTCTGCCAAAGTATAAATCACGGCTGATTTTTTTCAGGAAAGTAGACAAGACCGGATCGAACTTTTCCTAAACCTTTAAAATATTTGTTTCTCAGAAACGTTTCTCTAACAATAAATCAAGTTAATTATGTATAAAATTTTTGGAAGTTTTTTAATCGTCGCATCACAATTCGTCTTTGCGCAATCCACACGAAATGTGGGTGAATTTTCCTCTTTGAAAGTTTATGATAAGATTACGGTCGTTTTAATTCATTCCGACGAAAGTAAAGTCGACACCGGTGGAAATACCGATGTAGAAACCGTTAACAAAAATGGAGAACTGAAGATAAGAATGGCTCCGGTGAACATTATGCAGGGCGATCAGGTTTCTGTAAAAGTTTTTTATAAAAACCTTAATGATATTCAGGCAAGTCAGGGTTCTTCTATATCTTCTAAAGACAAGTTAGAATCCAGAATGCTCACGCTGGTTTCCAATGAAGGCTCGAAAATAAATCTATCGCTCGATACCGAAACATTAAAGGCTAAAACCAATTCTGGCGGAGAACTTAATATTTCCGGTACCGCGACTCATCAGGATATCACCGGAAATACGGGTGGTAGATATTTCGGAAGAAATTTAGATTCCCAAACCGCAACGGTCGCAGTAAATGCAGGTGGTGTTGCAGAAATTAATGTTTCCGAATCTGTTAATGCCACCACAAGAGCCGGCGGTGTTATCGATATTTATGGTGATCCCGAAGACCGACAGTTGAAAAACGTCATCGGTGGAAAAATTAATTTTAAGTAAAATAGTACTGTTATTTATTAAATTCTCTGTAACATTTAAAAAAAAATTCAGACTAAATAATAAACAATACTTTCTAATGAAAAAATTGAATATAGGTTTTCTTGCCTTTGCAGGAATAATTGCACTCAACTCCTGTGCAACAAAAACACCAGTGCCACCAGAAACTCCGGCAACACCAATGGAAACACCCAAAGAGGCACCTAAACAAACTTTAGAAAAAGGTTTGGATTTTACCACTTTCGACAAAGCAGTTCGTCCGCAGGATGATTTTTACAATTTTGTGAACGGAAGCTGGATGAAAACCGCCCAGATTCCCGCAGATAAATCAACTTGGGGAAGCTTTAATAAATTAGCCGAAGACACGGATAATAATTCCATGACGATTTTGAATTCTTTGCTGAATGATAAATTTGCGGATGGTAGCGAAGGTAAAAAAATTCAGGATCTATACGGAACGTATATGAATCTTGACAAACGAAACGCCGACGGAATTGCACCGATCAAACCAGATCTTGCAAAGATTGATGCCATCAAAAACATGGCTGATCTTCAGAAATATTTAGATGAAGCTACCAAAAATGGCGAGAATCCTTTTTATTCCTGGGGCATAGATGCTGACTTGAAAAACTCTAAAATGAACGCTGTTTATTTAGGAGATGCTTCCCTTGGAATGGGTCGCGATTATTACCAGAAAGTAAACGCCAAAAACACCGAGGCTTTAGCAGAATACACCAAATATGTCGCTTCAATGCTTGATGTTTTGGGCTATAAAAATTCATCAGTTACGGCTCAGAATATCGTTAACTTCGAAAAAAGCATTGCGCAAACTTATTTAACCAACGAGCAGATCCGCGATGCCACTTTGCAATACAATCCAGAAACGATGGCGCAGCTTTCGGGAATGGTGAAAAATGTAAGCCTGCCGAAATATCTAACTTCTGTGGGAGTTGATACCGATAGAGTGATCGTTGGAGAATTGAAATATTATAAAAATCTGGATAAATTCATCAATTCGAAAAACATTCCGCTGATCAAAGATTATATGAAATTTCATATGATTTCTGGCAACGCAAGTCATCTTTCCAGTGCTCTGGATCAGAAGAAATTCGATTTTTACGGTAAATATTTGCGTGGTCAACAGGAACAAAGAGCACAAAATAAACGTGGATTCGAAATGATCAACGGCGTTTTAGGTGAAGCTTTCGGTAAATTGTATGTTGAGAAATATTTTCCTGCCTCTGCAAAAACCCAGATGGTAGAACTGATCGATTACTTGAAAAAGAGTTTTGCCTCGCACATCACCAATCTAACGTGGATGTCGCCGGTAACTAAAGAAAAAGCCCTGGCAAAACTGAACAAGTTCACCGTAAAAGTAGCCTATCCGGACAAATGGAAAGATTACTCTAAACTGACCATCAATTCCGAAGCGAACGGTGGAACTTTGTACAATAACCTGCAGAATGTTACCGAATGGCAATATCAAAAAGATCTGGATAAGATCGGTAAACCGGTAGACAGAACCGAATGGGGAATGTCGCCGCAAACGGTAAATGCTTATTACAATCCTTTAAATAACGAGATCGTTTTTCCTGCTGCTATTTTACAGGCGCCGTTCTTTAATCCCGCTGCAGATGCTGCCATTAATTTTGGTGGAATTGGTGCAGTGATCGGCCACGAAATGACGCATGGTTTCGATGATTCCGGTGCCCAGTTTGATGCTGATGGAAACTTGGTTGACTGGTGGACCGCAGAGGACAAAGCCAACTTCGAAAAAGCTACTAAAGCGCTTGCCGCACAATATGGAACTTACGAACCGGTAAAAGGAACTTTCGTAAACGGAGCTTTCACTAACGGCGAAAATATTGCCGATTTAGGTGGCGTTAATATCGCTTATGATGCTTTGCAAATGTATTTAAAAGACCACGGAAATCCAGGAGAGATCAGCGGATATTCCCAGGATCAGAGATTTTTCCTGAGCTGGGCAACCGTTTGGAGAACCCTTCAAAAAGAAGCTTCTCTTTTAAATCAGATAAAAACCGATGAGCATTCTCCGGGATTATACCGCGCTTTTGGACCTTTAGTCAACACCGATTCTTTTTACAAAGCTTTCGATGTTAAAGAAGGAGACAAACTGTATAAAAAACCAGAAGACAGAATTAAAATCTGGTAAGAGCATTTAAGATTAAATAATTAGGAGATCACTCAATTAATTTTGGGTGATTTTTTTTAAGGCGTAACCTTCATTCCTCACCCAGGATCCAACGCAATTCAGGTCGCGCTTTCCGCTAAATCTTTTTTTGCCCTGGCTTTTCCCTTCCAAAAAAAGGATACCGCTGCAATCGCTTACGCAAAATATGGCTTACCAAAGAGAGCCTTTATCACAAAACAAAATAAACCCTATCTTTGAAATAAATCAAAAATCACCTACAGTCTTATGAGAAAAATGACAATTACTGTACTTGCTTTTTCAGGAATTATAGCCCTGAATTCTTGTTCAACAAACATAGTGGTCACCACAGAAACTACAGAAACAACAACCGCCGTGGAGGAACCTGTAAATAAAGAAGAAGGACTTAACCTTTCCTACATGGACACCGCTGTTCGTCCGCAAGATGACTTTTCAAATTACGTCAACGGAAACTGGATGAAAACGGCCGTAATTCCTTCCGACAAATCAAGTTGGGGAAGTTTCAACGCTTTACGTGAAGATGTAGATAACTCTTCTTTAGAAATTTTAAATAAAATCCTTACCGATAAATTCGCTGCAGGTTCTGAAGGTCAGAAGATCCAGAATCTTTACGGAACTTACATGGATTGGGACAAAAGAAATGCCGACGGAATTAGTCCCATCAAAAGCGATCTTAATAAAATCGACGCCATCAAAACGGTTTCTGATCTTCAAAAATATTTGACCGAAGCAACAAAAACGGGAGACAATCCTTTTTACGCCTGGCGCGTTAGTGCAGATATGAAAAACTCCGTGATGAACGCTGTTTATTTCGGTGGCGCTTCTTTAGGTTTAGGCCGTGATTACTATCAAAAAGATAACGAAGCCAACACGAAAACGTTAGCAGAATATAAAAATTATCTGGCAAGACTTTTTGAAACCATCGGCGATAAAAATGCCGATCAAACTGCCCAAAGAGTTGTGGCTTTTGAGAAAAAACTGGCTGGAGATCTGTTAACGAACGAGCAAAATAGAGACGCAAACCTTCGTTATAACCCTAAAACTTTGCCCGAGCTTTCTAAACTGGTAAAACATGTTGATCTTCCGAAATATCTGGCTGATGCCGGAGTAAAAACCGATAAGGTCATTGTAACGGAATTGAAGTATTACCAAAACATGGATTCGTGGATGAACGAAAGAACGCTGCCATTGATCAAAGAATACATGAAAGCAAGAATGGTTTCCGGAAATGCAGGAAATCTTGATAAAAAATTAGACGATATTAATTTCGCTTTCTACTCTAAATTTCTTCAGGGTCAGGAAGAACAAAGACCAATGGATAAAAGAGGTTTGGGTGTAATTAATGGCGTTCTGGGAGAAGCTTTTGGAAAATTGTATGTGGAGAAATATTTCCCTGCAGAAGCAAAAAGTCAGATGGAAACTTATATTGGTTACCTGAAAAAATCTTTCCAGCAACACATCGCAGATAACGACTGGATGTCGCCGGAAACGAAACTCAAAGCACAGGAAAAACTCGCAAAATTCTCTGTAAAGATCGCTTATCCTGATACCTGGAAAGATTATTCGAAATTAGAATTAACCGGTCCAAGCGCCGATGGAACTTATTACAAAAACCTCCAGAATATCACAGCTTGGCAATATGCTAAAAACCTGGATAAAGTTGGTAAACCGGTAGATAAAACCGAATGGGGAATGTCGCCGCAAACCGTAAACGCTTATTACAGCGGATCGAATAATGAGATCGTTTTCCCGGCTGCAATTTTACAGTCGCCCTTCTTTAACTTTAAAGCAGATCCTGCCGTTAACTTCGGTGGAATTGGTGCGGTGATCGGTCACGAGATCTCCCACGGTTTCGATGATTCAGGTTCCCGTTTCGATGGTGATGGAAATTTAAATAACTGGTGGACCGATGCCGACCGTAAGAACTTCGATGAGAAAGTTGGGAAACTGGCTGCGCAGTACAATAAGTACGAACCGGTAAAAGGAAGTTTCATCAACGGTAAATTCACAAGTGGAGAAAATATTGGTGATCTTGGTGGAGTAGCAGTAGCATACACCGCGTTGCAAATGTATCTGAAAGATCATGGAAATCCAGGTTTGATCAGTGGTTTCACGCAGGATCAAAGATTCTTTATGAGTTGGGCAACTGTTTGGAGAACTAAATCGACGGAGAAATATATGGTGAATCAGGTGAAAACAGATCCTCACTCCCCAGGTTATTTCCGTTCATTTGGACCTTTAGTTAACCAGGATTCATTCTATCAGGCGTTCGATATTAAACCGGGCGACAAATTATACAGAGCACCGGCAGAAAGAATTAAAATCTGGTAAATCTCAGGATTTAATTTCTACATAAATCATTCTAAACCCTTTCTCTACATTAAATAGGAGAAAGGGTTTTTTATTTGCAAAAATGATAAAGATTTTAACGATAGTGGATAATAATTGTCCTAAAAATCAAGTTCAAAATACTATATTTGTAAAAAAGCACCATGTTGGATTTTCTCGAAGGAATGGATTCTCTTCAAAAGATATTTTGGTATATCGCCCTCACTACAAGTCTCATATTTTTGGTTCAAACTGTACTCACTTTTGTGGGCAGCCATTCCGCAGATGTTGCCAACACAGATTTTGATGGTGATTTGAATCATGCCGATGCGCCGTTTCAATTGTTTTCACTTAGAAACTTAGTTAATTTTTTGCTTGGTTTTGGCTGGACTGGCGTTGCTTTCTTCGACACGATTCCAAACAAAATTATTTTGGTTGCGCTTTCATTTGCGGTAGGAGTTGCTTTCGTTTTTGTCTTTTTTCTTCTCATTATGCAGATCATGAAATTAACGGAAGACAATACATTCAATATTCAAAATTTGGCTGGTAAAAGTGGCGAAGTCTATCTGAATATTCCCGCAGAAATGTCCGGAAGAGGAAAAGTTTTAATCTCCGTGAAAGGTTCTAATCACGAACTTCAAGCGATGACTCGGTCCAAAATTCCCTTGCTTTCCAGTCGATTGGTGAAAGTGGTCGAGATTTTAGACGGTGTTTTAATCGTATCTCCAGTATAAATTCAAATTAAATAAATTATGTATATGTCCGGAACAATTATTCTTATTTTAGTAGCGGTATTCGTATTCTTCGTTACTTTTTTAGCCCTTATTTCGCGTTATAAAAGATGTCCCTCCGACAAGATTCTGGTGATCTATGGTCGAACTGGCGGAACTTCTGCAAAATGTATTCACGGTGGTGGAGCTTTTGTTTGGCCTGTAATTCAGGATTACGCTTATCTTGATCTAAAGCCAATTTCTATTGATACCAATTTAACGAATGCCCTTTCTAAACAAAATATTAGAATTGATGTTCCGTGTCGTTTTACAATTGCAATCTCTACAGAACCCGATACAATGGGAAATGCAGCAGAAAGATTATTAGGTTTAGCACCGGAACAGATCCAGGAATTATCGAAAGATATTTTATTCGGCCAATTGCGTTTGGTGATCGCGACCATGACCATTGAAGAAATTAATACCGACCGGGATAAATTTTTAGATAATATTTCTAAAAATGTTGATACCGAATTAAAGAAGATCGGCTTGAAACTGATCAACGTTAACGTTACCGATATTAGAGATGAATCCGGCTACATTGAAGCTTTAGGAAAAGAAGCAGCAGCAAAAGCAATTAACGAAGCGAAAATTTCCGTTGCAGAACAGGAAAAAATTGGTGAAACCGGAAAAGCTTCCGCAGACCGTTCGAAAGATATTGAGATCGCAGAAACAAATCGCGACCGTGACGTTCGGATTGCAGTAACTCAAAAAGACAGAGAAGTAAGTATTGCTGCAGCCGAAAAAGATGAATCCATTGGTAAAGCCGAGGCGATGCGGGAATCCAGAATCGCGACGTCTCTTGCGAATTCACTTGCAGTTGAAGGAGAAAATCATGCAAAAATTACCATCGCAAACTCCGATGCGCAAAGACGGGAAAAAGAAGCAGAAGCTTTAAAAGTGGCAATGACTGCTGAAAAAGTTCAGGCTGCTGAAGCTTTAGAAGAATCTTATTTAGCAGAACAAAAAGCCGAAACCGCAAGAGCAGAAAGAGAGCGGTCAACACAACAGGCAAACGTTGTTGTTCCTGCGCAAATTTCAAAACAGAAAATAATTATCGACGCAGAAGCTGATGCAGAAAGAATTCGTTTGAATGCAAAAGGAGAAGCCGACGCGATCTTCCTTAAAATGGAAGCGGAAGCAAAAGGTCTTTACGAGATCTTAACAAAACAGGCCGAAGGTTACGACCGAGTGGTAAAAGCTGCAGGAGGCGACGCGAAAAATGCCTTCCAGTTATTGTTAATTGAGAAACTTCCGGAATTGGTGAAAACCCAGGTTGAAGCGGTTAAAAATATTAAGATCGATAAAATCACCGTTTGGGACAGTGGAAATGGTGCTGATGGGAATAGTTCTACCGCAAATTTTGTGTCGGGAATGATGAAAACAGTGCCGCCTTTAAATGATCTTTTTAATATGGCCGGACTGAATCTTCCGGATTATTTGAAAGGGAAATCTGAAGCTGAAACCGATCGTGAAAATGCGCAAAAAGTAGAAACCGTTACGACAGAGATCAAGACAGAAATTAAATCTGACTCACCGGAAAACGATACGAATCCGACTTAAATAAAACATCATGAGTAATCCAATTACTTCTCAGAAAAATATCATTATTAAAAATCCCGAAACCCGGGATTTTTTGGCTGATGCATTCTACCCCGAAAATGGAAAAAATCTACCGCTCGTTATTTTTGCGCACGGTTACAAAGGCTACAAAGATTGGGGCGCCTGGGATCTAATGGCGGAAGAATTTGCAAAAGCCGGTTTCTTTTTTGTGAAATTCAATTTTTCCCACAACGGGACAACGGTTGAGCAACCCAAAGATTTTGCGGATCTTGAAGCTTTTGGACATAATAATTTCTCCAAAGAAATGTCTGATTACGATGAGGTTCTGAATTATTTTCAGAAAGATCCTCACGTGGACAAAGATAAGATCGCCATTATCGGTCACAGCCGTGGTGGTGGAATTACCGTTATCAAAGCTTTTGAAGATGACCGCGTAAAAGTGGTCGTTTCTTTAGCAGGAGTCAGTAATTTTAAATACCGTTTTCCGAATCAGCAACGTTTTGAAGACTGGAAAACGTCTGGCGTCATGTATTCTGAAAATAAAAGAACACATCAGCAAATGCCGCATTATTTTCAATTTTTTGAGGATTTTGAAAAGAATGAAGAGCGTTTCGATATTCAGTACGCAGCTCAGCATCTGATAAAACCTCTCTTGATTATTCAGGGAACAGAGGATGAAGCGATAAAAGATAAAGAAGCTTTTCTGTTGAACGAATGGTGTAAAACTTCAGAACTTGTTCTTTTAGAAAATGCCAATCATACTTTTGGCACCAAAGAACCCTGGACGGAAAACCAACTTCCGGAATATTTAAAGGAAGCAACTTCAACCATGATCAGGTTTATTAAAGAACATTTTTAAAGTCTAATATTAATAAAAGTTAATATTTAACTCATAGAAAATTTTGGTAGTTTTATCGGCCAAAATTTAATGTACTATGCTTCTATCGGTCCTCGAATTTCCTGACTTTGCGCAACCGCAAATATGGATCAGTTTACTTACTTTAACTTTTCTGGAGATCATTCTGGGCGTTGATAATATTATCTTCATCTCCATTATCTCGGATAAATTACCAAAAGAAAGACAAAAGTTTGCCCGTAACCTTGGATTAGCTTTCGCCATGATTTTCCGGATCGGACTTTTACTCATGATCAACTGGATCATTGGCCTAAAAGAACCCGTTTTAACTTTGCCTTTTATCGATGAACCGGGAACTGATCTGGCCTTATCTTTAAGCTGGAAGGATCTTATTCTTCTCTTAGGTGGAATATTTTTAATTGGAAAAAGTACCTTTGAGATCCACGAAAAAGTTCAGGTTCACGAAGAAAGTCATAAACCAAAATCCGCAGGCTCTTCATTAATGACGATGGTGATCATTCAGATCATTTTGATCGATATGGTATTTTCCTTAGACTCGATCCTTACCGCAATTGGTTTGGTTGATAATGTTGTTTTGATGATCATTGCGGTCGTAATCTCTATTGGAATTATGATGGCTTTTGCAGGACCAATTTCTGCAATCATCAATAAATATCCGAGTTTGCAAATGCTTGCACTTTCTTTCCTCGTCGTGATTGGAGTAATGTTGGTTGCAGAAGGTATTCATCAGCATGTGAGTAAAAACATCATTTATTCGTGTCTTGCTTTCAGTTTATTGGTAGAAGTTCTTAATATTAAATTACGGAACAATCAGGAGAAAAAATATCTGAAACTGAATCCGGATCTCAATAATGATCTAAGCATCAAAGAACATCAAGACTAATTATAAAAGAGCGTCTATCTTCAACCTGTCAGGAAAATCAGGATTATTATAAAAGAGTGACTATTTTCACTCTTTTTTGTTTTTCCCAGCGGAAATTTTTTCTGCTACGAGTTCTGGCTTTCTGATCTTTCTACCCACATAAGCCATTGCAAAAGGAATTAAAAATAAGATCATTCGACCAATTCCGGGCTCAACAAAACAAACCAGTAACGAAAGCAGAAATATCGCCGGAGTGATAAGCGACCGTATTTTCCCGTACTTCGAGTAATTGTGCGGAACGTACTCGGCGATCTTGTTTTTTGGATTCGTAATGTAACTTAAAAGAATAAAATTCATAATTCCGGTAAAACAGATATTGAATACATAGATCGCGTAAGGCGTTATTAATTTTAAATGTCCTTCGGTAAAAGAATATTCGCTGTAGATCGCAGTAGTGAAAGGCATTATCACGATTGTGAAAAGGAATATTAAATTGATCCAAAGCAGTTTTTTGGTATAATTGATCACATATCCAAACATGTTATGATGAGCGGTCCAGTAAATTCCAATTAAGAAAAAGCTCAGGATCAACCCCAGAATCTGGGGGATCTGTTTCGCAAACTCAATTAAAAAATCCTGTTCGGTGGCATTTTCCGGAACGAGTGGAACTTTCAGTTCAATCACTAAAATCGTAATAGCAATGGCGAAAACGGCATCGCTGAAAAATATTAAACGTTCGACCTGAAAGCCTTGTTTCTGTGGATGATGCGCATGTTGATCCATTCGTAAATTTTTATAAAATTAATGCAAAATTCTCTTGAATTAATTTTTAGGAAGGTTTTTTTTTGCTCTAGCCCATCGATTGCTTTCCTGATGAATCGTTTTAGTAATTATTGAGCGTTTCCTAATAATTTTTTAGGCTTTCGTTAGTTTTGCTCCCTCGATTTTGTTTCGTTATATTTGAATAAATAAACAATTATAATTATGAGAAAAACTTTACTTTTTGGTGCGTCTTTGTTCTTAGGATCTTTTCTAATGGCTCAGAATACCCATAGCGATCGCCCAACTTTAAGCGCAGATCTTCCCTATTTCTGTGGCTTTGAAACTGCAGATCTGGATGAATGGTTCATAACCAACGAAGGCCAGGGTAATCTATGGACTCGCGCTCAAGCTTCAACTTCAACTCCAGATCCATCAGAAGGAACATATTACATGATCTACGAATACAATTCGGATTTTGCGGCCAACACCTACCTGTATTCGCGCGGACTCAATTTACAGGCGGGAAAAAACCTGACATTACAATTTGATTATCAGGGAACCGATGTCTACTTTCCGGAGAAAATGGAAGTGAGGATCGGAACCGCAACAACAGTTGCTGGTCAAACGACTCCACTGTGGATCAATGAAGATATTGTGAATTATCCCTACGAAACGGCAAATGTGAATTTTACAGTTCCCGCAGATGGAGTTTATTATTTGTCATTCCGGGCTTTTTCTGATCCGGATGAGTTTTATTTGGCAGTAGATAATGTAAAGGTTTTTGAAACCAACTTGGCCACCGAAAATGTAAAAACTTCAACCTTGAAATTTTATCCTAACGCTGTAGTTGATGTTTTAACGATTGCTGATTCTAAGGGATTTTCTGGTGTTGAAATTTATGATCTCTCTGGTAAGAAATTAATTTCAAACGACGCTAAATCCTCCAGATTAGAATTAAATGTATCTCATTTACAACCCGGAATGTACATCGGGAAAACGAATGCTAACGGAAAGGTGGAAACTTTTAAATTTATTAAAAAATAAGAAATTCTTCTATATTCAAATAAAATATCCCGATTTATAGTCGGGATATTTTTGTCTTAGATCATTGAAATTTTATTTTAGTAAGATCTTCCAGGCTTCTGAAACTTTGCTTTCGGCGAGAAGTTTCTGCGCTTCCAGATGTTTGCTTTCTTCAGCGTGAAAATTTCCAGTTGGTAATTCTTCTGTATTGGCAAGCATTCCCAGATCGTTTCCGGTAAAAATACCGCTGAATTTAATTTCGTTGGGTAGCAGGTCAAAGCCAATTCCTTTTGTTACTAAAGGTTTCGGAACTTCAAATAAATTATTTTCATTATTTCGGGAATACCAGTTTCCACCTAATCGGGCAACGAGATCTAATTTTTTCTGGTCCAAAGTTTCATCCTCGTTTAAATATTCTTCGCGCAGATGAATTTTGATGATTTCGCAAATAACTAAATTTCCGGCGCCACCTTCGGTTCCCAGATGTTTAACTTCTAAAACTTTACATTCTAAATTAACAGGACATTCCACAATGAGCTTAGGCTTTACAAAGTCTGCATCTCTCATGGTTAAACCGGCTTTTGCAAACTCGTTTATTTCTTTTCCGTATTCCGTAGAAGCCAGAGAAATTTGTTGCACAATTTTGTAATTCACGATCCCAATCACGACTTCCGGAACTTCCAAAACATTTTCTAAAGTATGTTTCGTCGTATTATCACGCACTCTTCTGGCCGGAGAAAAAATCACCACCGGCGGATTAGAACTGAACAAATTAAAAAAACTAAAAGGACTTAAATTGATGTTTCCCTCTTTATCGATCGTAGAAGCCAGGGCAATTGGTCGTGGCGCAATGGCAGTCTGCAAAAGTGTTTGCAACTGAAAATTAGTTAATTCCTGGGGAGATATTGTTTTCATTTTTTTTATAAGTTTTTCACCACAAAGTCACAAAGGTTTTGGTTAAATACGACCCTTTATAGAGATCATAGAGTTTTATTCAAGATAATCTCCGATAGAAATCATTGACAAAAGTTTCCTGCCCTTGATTCATTAAATTTTTTACATTAAAATTGACTAAAATTCCTTTCGGTTTTTGCATCAAATTTATATAATTTAGGATTTGTGCCCGATGAATATCTAGTAATAATGAAACTGATTTCAATTCAAGAACGACACAATCTTCAATTAAAAAATCGCAAAAAAAATCACATGAAAGTTCTTTTCCTTTATAAAGAAGCGGAATTCTAAATTGTGACTTGAACGCTATTTCCCTAATTTTCAACTCCTCTTCTAAACATTTGTGATAAACACTTTCAAGCAATCCCGGTCCAATTATTTTATGAACTTCAATACATGCTCCATTAATTTTATAAGTTAAGTCATCGATCTGATTTTGCGTTAACATAATTTTTGAATAAATCTAGGTAATTACATATCACTCTTGATGAACTTTTACAAGTAATAATATCACTTCTATCTATGTGACTTTGTGGTTCGTATTAATTCGCAGGCAAGATCTTACCTGAAACTTCCCCGAAACCAACTCTAATTCCCTCTTTTTCTGCGAAACCTCTCATGATCACGGTGTCATTATCATTAATAAATTTACGTTCCTGGCCATCGTTCAATTTTAAAGGATTTGTTCCTCTCCACGTCAGTTCAAGCATAGAGCCGAAAGAATTTGGATTCTCGCCGGAAATGGTGCCGGAAGCGTACATATCGCCAACTTCAACATTACAGCCGTTCACGGTGTGATGCGCCAATTGCTGCGTCATGTTCCAGTACATGAATTTATAATTGCTTTCTGAAATTAAGGTTTCAGTTCCATTTTCAGGTTGAAGATAAACTTCTAAGTTAATGTCGAAATTTTTGTCTCCTTCGAATTTTAGATAATCTAAAACTTCCGGTTCCTGTTTTGGAGATTGAGTTCTAAATGGCGCCAAAGCCTCTAAAGTTACGACCCACGGAGAAACGGAGCTGCCGAAATTTTTCCCTAAAAACGGTCCAAGCGGAACATATTCCCAACTCTGAATATCGCGGGCAGACCAATCATTGAAAATTACCATTCCGAAAATTGCATCTTCAGCCTCTTTTGTAGAAATACTTTCACCCATCTCCGTGTTTTTATTGACGATGAAAGCCATCTCCAGTTCAAAATCCAGTTGTTTACAGGGTCCGAAAATGGGTGAATCAACATCTGCAGGTTTGGTCTGACCTTTCGGACGGATGATATCGCTTCCCGAAACCACAATAGAAGAAGCGCGACCGTGATAACCTACAGGCAGGTGTTTCCAGTTCGGAAGCAAAGCGTTCGCCGGATCGCGAAACATTTTTCCAACATTGGTTGCGTGTTCAATGCTGCTGTAAAAATCGGTATAGTTCGGAATGTGAACGGGCATCATCATTTTTACCTGATCCAAAGTGAAGAAACAATCTTTGATGGATTTTTCGTCATTTGCCAATTTGGAATTTTCGGTTAAAAGCTCCTGAATTTTCAAGCGCACTGCATTGGTTACGGGCTTTTCGAGTTCTATAAATTCATTTAAAGTATAGGCTTCAAAAACATTCTCGTTGATACCTGCAACATCGTCAAAAAATCCGTAATCATAAAGCGTTGCCAGATCAATGACCATATCACCAATTCTGGTGCAGCAGGCAATATATTCCTGGCCGAAAATTGCGACGCCAAAAGGAATATTATGAATTGAAAAATCGGAATTCTGATCGTATTTTATAAAAGATTGTATCATTTCTGAGGGTTTAAAACAAAGGTCCAAAGTGTAAATTAGATTTAGACTTTGAACCTTTTAATTATTTTTAAAAATTTATTTTTTATTGATGGCGCCGTCTTCAATCCAGCGTTCCCGTGTATTTACATCAACAAGATAAAGTGTTTTTTTCTGTTTCGTCATCAGCAAAGTTTTCGTAATGGGTAACGCAATTTTTTGTCCTTCGAGTTCATCTGCTCTCAAAGAGATAATGTTGTGCTGCGTTCTTACGATATCCCCGGAAAAAACGTTAGATGAAGTTTGACCGGTTTTTTTATCATCAAACATCTCAACATAAGTTGCCGAATTGCCTTTGATGACGATAAAACTTCTTTCGGTGTGATCCTCAAAATCTTTGATCAAAACAAACTTGGTGTCATTAATATTAACATTTTTCATGTCTTTATTAATTCCTCTTCTTGCTTCTAACTGATCCAAAATATCATTGATGGATGCATATTGCGCCTTGATCGCGACGACAGAAATTAAAATTAAAGTGGCGCAAAATATTTTCTTCATTTGGTAATTTTTTTTGAATGTTCCACTCCGTTTATTAGTACCGGAACTTCAATTTTCATTAAATTTTATTATAGATTTCCTCTTCTTTCCTGTTCTTTTTCTAAAGCTTCGAATAAGGCTTTGAAATTTCCAGCACCGAAACTTTGAGCACCGTGTCTTTCGATGATCTCGTAGAAAAGAGTAGGGCGGTCTTCTACAGGTTTTGTAAAGATTTGTAAAAGGTAACCTTCTTCATCACAATCGATCAAAATTCCCAGATCAGATAATTTTTTAATATCTTCATCAATAGAACCTACGCGTTCCGGAACCATCTCGTAATAGGAGTTTGGCGGCGCTGGTAAGAATTCAATTCCTCTCGCCTTTAATTCGGTAACCGTTTTAATAATATCTCTTGTTGCCACTGCAATGTGCTGAACGCCTTCGCCTTCGTAGAAATCTAAATATTCCTCTATCTGTGATTTTTTTTTGCCTTCTGCAGGTTCATTGATCGGGAATTTAGCAAAACCATTTCCGTTGCTCATTACTTTAGACATTAAGGCGGAATACTCGGTATTGATCTGCTTGTCATCAAAACTAAGAATATTTACAAATCCCATCACTTCTTCATACCATTTTACCACAGGGATCATTCGGTTCCAGTCTACGTTTCCAACGCAGTGATCAACGTATAAAAGTCCAACGTCCGATGGATTGTAAGTGCTCTCCCATTTCTGGAAACCAGGCATAAAATCGCCTTTATAATTTTTTCTTTCGATGAACATATGAACCGTTTCGCCGTAGGTGTAAATTCCAGACATGCGAACTTCTCCTTGTTCATCGGTTAAAGTTGTGGGTTCTAAATAAGGTTTTGCACCACGTTTGGTGGTTTCTTCAAAAGCCGAATAAGCATCATCAACCCAAAGTGCTAAAACCTTTACGCCGTCGCCATGTTTTTTTTGATGTTCACAAATAGGAGAATCCGAAGACAAACCCGAAGTTAATACCAAACGAATTTTTCCCTGTTGTACAACATAGGAAGACCGATCCCGAACCCCAGTTTCCGGTCCCGCATAAGCAATGGACTGAAAGCCAAAAGCTGTTTTATAAAAATGGGCTGCCTGCTTGGCATTTCCCACGTAAAATTCGATATAATCTGTACCGTTGATCGGTAAAAAGTTCTCTGCCTGTGCAATTTTTTGAGCGAAAGTAAGTGTTGACATTTGGTAATTTTTTACTTAAAATTTATGTATGCAAATTACGAAAAATTAAATAATTAGTTGGTGATCAGAAATTGAACTTCAGTCCAACTGCTCCGTAATTATTATTTTGAACTGCAGTATTTGCAGGTATAATTCCCACCGCTGGGGAAAGTTTTACTAATTTCTTTTTATTTTGATGGGCGGAAATATAAAAAGGAATTGAAATAACAGAAGTTAGGGCGCCTAAGGTAAAAACTCCTAATCCCGCTAACCCATTATCACTGATATAACTACTCTGACCACCTGAATTTCCTACAATAAGTCCGGCCACCATTAATCCAGCACCAGTTATGAGCAGAATATTTGCGGTCTTTTTTTGATTGGTAGATTTTCTCAGATAGCGATTTAAATCATCCGTGTTGGATTTCTGTGCTTTGAATGTGAGGGGTAAAAGGAACAGCAGTGCTAGAAGTAAATGTTTCATAACTTTTTATTTAAATCAAATCTAAATCATTTAAATCAGATAAATCTTGATCAGAATCAAGATGTTATTTTTTTCTTGCAGCGGGAATAGGTTTCGGGTGTGATCTGCAGATAAGAGGCAATTACTTTGCTGGAAATTCTTTTTTCCAAAGCTGAATTTTCTGCTAAAAACTGTTCCACTTTTTCCTGAGGATTTAGGGTTGTTAAAAACTCCAATCGGGTAATTTGAAAATTTTGATATTCTTCTAAAATGTGAGTGTAGATATTTTTCGCGGTGGGAGATTCTGCGATCACTTTTTTGAAATTAGTGTGAGAAATGGAATAAATCGTGCTGTTTTCTAAAGCCTGAACTGTAGCCGGACTGGAAATTTTTTCCTGGAAACTCAAAAGGATCGTGCAAAATTTACCTTCGGGCACGAATAATCTGGTGAACTCACTGCCGTTTTTATTGATGTGAAAAGTGCGGAGCAATCCATCGGAAACAAAATATAAATGGGTACAGATCTCACCGCTGTTTAAGAGGATGTCTCCTTTTTTAATTTCTTTTTTTTCGAAATAATGGTTCGCAAAGTGTTCATCTTCTTTTGATAAGTCAAAAATTTCTTTTAGGTAATTTGTTAAGGAAGATTCGGACTTCATTCAGGAGTGGTTAGGTTAATAAGAAATTTTGAAAAGAAAAACATGATTTCATTCTAGCCCAGATGAAAGCGGCATCCTTTTTTATTTTTGGCAAAAGCCAAAGAGAAAGAAGATAAAGCGGACAGCGGGACCAGTTTTCAAAAGATACGAAAAACTTCTTGCTACAAATATTAAAGCACCATTTTGAAACGGTCGAAAGTTGCTTTCTCCAGCATTTCGCGATCATCTGGATGAGAAATTTCTATAAGGGCTCTGGCTCTTTGTTTCAAACTTTTACCATAAAGATACGCGGTCCCGAATTCGGTAACTACGTAATGAATATGACCTCTCGTCGTTACAACTCCGGCGCCCTGTTTTAAAAAGGGAACAATTCTCGGTACTCCTTTTTTAGTTCGGGAAGAAATAGCGATAATAGGTTTTCCACCTTCCGAAAGTGCAGCACCACGCATAAAATCCATTTGTCCACCAATTCCACTAAACTGAAAAGTTCCTATTGAATCTGCACAAACCTGTCCTGTTAGATCAATTTCAATGGCGGAATTAATCGCAACCATTTTTTTATTTTTCATAATGTTGATGGGATAATTCACGTGCTCAACATCCATAAAAGAAAAAGAAGGATTATTATCGATATAATCATATAATTTTCGGGTTCCGAACGCAAAACTTGTAATGGTTTTGTTCGTGTGCGTTCCCTTAAATTTATTGTTAACGATATCTTTCGCAACCAGATCTACAATGCCATCGCTGATCATTTCGGTATGAACACCTAGATCTTTGTGATTGTTAAGGCATTTTAAAACAGCATCAGGAATAGTTCCGATTCCCATTTGCAAAGTTGAGCGGTCATCAATTAATTCTGCGACATTTTTACCGATCAAAAGTTCACATTCCGTCACTTTTGCGCCATAATCAACGGTTAAAAGTTCCTCTTCATGCCAAACCATTTTATGAATTTTGGACTGATGGATCATACCATCGCCATGCGTTCTGGGCATTCTCGGATTCACCTGTGCGATAATCGTTTTTGCAGTATCTACGGCGCTTCTGGCGACATCAACAGAAGTTCCTAACGTACAGTAACCGTGCTCGTCGGGAGGTGTAACAGTAACCATCGCAACATCGATCGGCATAATTCCTTTTTTGAAAAGCAAAGGGATTTCACTTAAAAAAACAGGAACAAAATCGCCATGCTCGGAATTTACCGCTTCCCTAACCGGTGTAGAAACGAATAATGAGTTAATGTAAAAACTGTCTTTGTACTGCGGTTTTGCGATCTCGACATTTCCCTGTTGCGTGATGGAAACAAATTCTACATCTCGAAGTCTGGAAGATTGTCTCGCCAATTCATCGATCAAAAAGTTTGGTGTACATGCGCTTCCGTGTGAAAAAATCCGGTCGCCGCTTTTGATTAATGATACAGCTTCTTCGGCGCTTACATATTGACTCATGCTTTAGTATTTTAATTTAACTTGATCTCTATTTCTTTTCAAATTTACTTAATTCAAATCGAAATAAGAATGAGTAAAATCAGTTTTAGGCAAATGCTTTTAAATTTAAATTGCAGAATATGAAAAGATAATATATTGTCGTTTTCTACAAAAATAAAACTGACTCGAAAAGGAGTCAGCTTATTGGTTTTTATAAATTTATTCCTGCGAACGGTCTTTCAAAGTGTGATCTTCGCTTTCTAACCAGGATGTTTTGTAAGTGGGATCTTCAACTTTCATGGCTTCTTCGGTTAATTTTAAGGGCCGGAAAGGATCAACCATTACCGCATATTCTTCGGTGAATTTTTTGCCGATCGATCTTTCCATGGCACCGGGATGTGGTCCGTGAACAATTCCACCCGGATGAAGCGTGAAATCCATCAAGTCGATATGATTTCGACTCATAAAATCTCCTTCTGTATAAAACAGAACTTCGTCGGAATCGATGTTAGAGTGATTATAAGGCGCCGGAATTGCCTGCGGATGATAATCGTACATTCTCGCACAGAACGAGCAAACCACGAAATTATGGGCTTCAAAAGTTTGGTGAATTGGCGGCGGTTGATGAATTCTGCCCGTGATCGGCTCAAAATTTTTGATATTGAATTTGAAAGGATAAAAATAACCGTCCCACCCAACAACATCAAAAGGATGTGTTGCGTAAATAAAATCCCAGATCTGATTTTCTTTTTTTACTTTGATGAGAAAATCTCCTTTTTCATCGATCGGTTCAACATAAGTTGGAGTAATAACATCTCTTTCACAGAAAGGAGAATGCTCTAATAGTTGTCCAAATTCGTTCCTGTATCTTTTCGGCGTGTAAATCGGGGAATGACTTTCTACAATCAGAAATACGTTGTTTTCTGTATTAAACTGCATTTGATAAATCGTTCCACGCGGAACAATTAAATAATCACCTACTGAAAATTCCAGATTTCCCACAAATGTTTTCATAATTCCGCTTCCTTCATGAACGAAAAGAAGTTCGTCGCACTCCGCATTTTTGTAGAAATATTCGGTTGATTTCCGAGGTTTCGCCAAACCCATTTTCAGGTCGTTGTTGACCATCAGGATCTTTCGACTGTCCAGAAAATCGTCTTCCGCAGTAACATTCATGCCTTTGAACATTCTTGGAGTTACATTTTTTTCAACAGCGATTTTTGGCGTAACGTCTTTCGGTTCGCTGATCGATTTTATTTGCGTCGGGCGGTGAATATGATAAAGTAAGGAGGAAATTCCGTGGAAACCTTCAGTTCCGAAAAGTTGCTCGTAATAAAACCTATCGTCTTCCGATTTGAAAATCGTATGTCTTTTTGGTGGAATTTTTCCGGAGTGATGGTATCTCATTTTGTTACTTTTAGGGGTTAGGTAAAATTAATGAAATTTTCAGACTTTAAGAAAAATGATTTTTCGCAGGGAAAGTTTGCGCTAAAATTTTTAAAATAAATTAGGCGAAACTCATTACGGGTTCATAAAATTCTTCCTCCATCACGCCAAACTGCTGACAAAGTAATTTAATTCCCTCTAAGTTTTTGATCAGATTTTCATCAGTAGAAGAAAGAGGGATAGAACCCATTTCTGTCGATAAAATAATTTGATCATTGTCTTTCTTAAATTCAGAAATAGAAAAAGGGAGTTTTCGAAAGAAGTTGTTGGAGCTTTCGATGGTGTCTTCAAACTGAGACGAGTAGATCAGAACGCCGCCCGGAATTATATTCTTTAAAAGAGGAATTGATTTCTGCAGATCCATTTCAGAAGAAATAAATACGATATTTGGTTGAAATTGAGAAGCATTCTCCAGGTCAGAAGTTTCGAAAATCGCGAAATCATTATCTTCTATTTTAGATAAGCCGCTTTGAGGAAAAAAATCATATTCTTTGCCGTAAAAATTTAAAACCCCGCAAACCATTTTCGACACAGAAGGTTGTGAAGTGTAGAGTAGAACGCGTGTTTTATTTTTGGAATAGTCTAAAATTTCGGGAAGAGAAGTCGTCATGAAATACAATTATTTTTCGGAAGTTGCCATTTTAGCATTGGCATTAATGATTTTTTGAAAAGTGCTAACAACAGCATCCCAACGGGGCTTGTCTTTTTCCATAATAAAAGAAGCGTCGCTCTTACTGCTGGAATTATCGCCGTTTTTCACATTGATGGTAGTCGCCACATTGTCGTACATTTTTTTATAATCTTCCTGAATGGTGCGGAAATTATTTTGCGCAATTGCCGATTTTATATTCTGAAGATCTTCTGTTGAGATCCTGAAATCTTTTTTAATATTTTTTCCCTGACCTTCAAAGGAATAATGAGCCTTGTTCCCCTTGATCAAAAGATTTTCGTAGATCGGTGCGAAACCGCCGCTCCTGGAATAGCTATAGTCGAAATCGGAATATTTCTCCTGAGTACTGCAATTGGCTAAAATGAATAGTAAGAATACGAAAATTAGCTTTTTCATGAATAGATATTTTATCTCGTTAGTTCTGCGTTTCTGTTTTTTGAGCTTTCAACTCTTTATCGTAATCGTGTAAAATGTTAAATTCTTCCGACTGTTCAATTCCGACCATGATTTTATTTAGAATGGTTTGTGCATCATCTTTATCATAATCAATGTCCAGCGGTTTTTTAAATTCCATTGTTGGTTTAACACCCGTTACTTTTACGCGAAGCCCTTTCTTATCAAACGCTCTTCTAAAGCCGTTTATTTTGATGGGGATCACAATGGGTCTTTGATTTTTTACCAGTCTGGCAGTTCCTTTTCTTCCCTGTGCAAATGCGGAAGTGGTTCCCTGTGGAAAAGTGATCAGCCAGCCGTTGTCTAAAGCTTTCATTATATTGTCGACCTCTGTTAGATCCACCATTCTGTTCACATCTTTTCCTTCGGCACGCCAAGTTCTTTTAACGGTAACTGCACCTGCCAAAGCGAAAATTTTGGTCATAAAACCAGCTTTCATTGTTTCTTCCGCCGCAACATAATAGAAATCTACTTTTGGATTTAATAAATAAATAGGATTTTTAATCGAATTCAAATAGCCATTATTTACCGCGCAAAAAGCATGATACATTGCTGCAACATCGGCAAAATAGGTTTGATGATTTGACACGAATAACACGTTTGAATCTGGTAGATCTACCAAATTTTCGGTGCCCGTAATTTTGAGCTTGTTAAAACCGTTGAACCTTCTGTAGGAAATCATTCCTAAAACAAAAATAATCAGTCTTTTCAGGAAATAGAGATTACCGAAAGCGTCGGTAAATATATTTTTCTTCGCCATTATCTAATTTACAATTTCGCGAATTTACACATTTTTCAGCAAGTGGCTGAATTCGCTTAAAATCATTGAAGTCGCGCCCCAAATAATATAATTATTAAAGTTGATGACCGGAACTTCGGCACCGCGGGAACTTGGTAAAACCATCATCTCCGGCTCTACAGAGAGATTTAACAGTTCGGTAACCGGAAATTCTATCAGTTCTACTGCTTCCGTTTTCTGCAATATAAATTCGGGATTTTTTTTGGTGTAAGAAACGAAAGCCCGCACATAAAAGTTACTGGGAGGAATATACATAGGCGACATTTCCCGAATGATGCGATTATAGTGAATGTCGATTCCCATTTCTTCGGAAGTCTCTCTTTTTGCGGTTTGCTCGAAATTCTCGTCAGAGGCTTCTTTTTTTCCACCAGGTAAAGAAATCTGTCCGCTGTGGCGGTCACGCTCATTTGTCGTTCTCACCATCAACGGAAAATACCATTCGTTATTTTTAAGATAGAGCAGAATATTTACCGCGGCAAACTTTGGATTTTTAGTTAAAATTTCTTCGTAAGTAAAAATTGGTCTGTAAGGTGGTGAATAAATTCCGTGTGCATTTTCGCCCTCGAGTTTGGCGTTCTGTATTTTTTTGAGTAAGTCTCTTCCGAAAAGTTCCATATTTCAAAATTACGGAAACCAAAGATATATTTGTTTTAAGAAAAGGTTAAAATTTGAAAATAAGATTTTCATACTATTTTGAATTATGGAATTATATTTTGAAAAGTGGAATAATATTATTAACTTTACCATATAAAATTAAAAATGAGGATCGTAACTTTTGCACGAATAAAAGAATTTTCGACTAAAATTCCGGGTGCAGATGTTGCTTTGCGAGACTGGTATATAAAAACAAGCAATTCTTCCTGGAATAATTTTGCTGAAGTGAAACAAACTTTCAACAGTGCTGATTATGTAGGAAATAATCGATTTGTTTTCAACATAAAAGGAAATAATTACCGATTAGTGGCGATCATCATTTTTGCCTCGCAGAAAGTTTATATCCGGTTTATTGGAACACTTGTTCAATATGATAAAATTGACTGTTCAAAAATTTAAAACTAAAAAAAATGACAGAGAAACAATATAAAGTTACTTGCGAAAGAGTAGAGGAATTGCTAAAAATTGTAGGAAATGAAACCTCGGAAAATGACAGAAATTTTATCGAATTAGATTTTATTTCTGGCTTAGTAGCAGATTATGAAGAGAAACATTTCCCTGTAGAATCACCATCGCTAGAAGAGGTGATAAAGTTAAGAATGTATGAAATGGGAATTACACAAGCTAAACTTGCAGAGATTCTCGAAGTTAGCCCCTCAAGAATCAGCGAATATCTGAACGGAAAAAGTGAGCCAACCTTAAAAATTGCAAGAACGATCAGTAAAAAACTCAATATTGATGCTTCTGTAGTATTAGGAATCTAACTTTAATTTTAAACTATGGATTTTGCCTTAATGCAAAAAAACTCCCGAAAATACGGGAGTCATAAATTTTAGAAAAAGTGCCTTTATTTTTAATGGCTCTTTTTGCTTTTACCTTAAGTCTTAATTAGAATAACTCATCAACTCTACTTTTTTAGAATTAATCAGTTTATATTCCAAATATTTAAAGGAATCTCTTGGGATAATGGTTACCCATTTTTTGTATTTTAGAAACCATTTAACCTGAATACTCATCAAGCCTTTCGTTAGATAAGCTTCCACAAACGGATGAACGTGTAAAAATATCTTCCCCTTTTCGGTTTGAATGATGTTTCTGATCACTTCCTCCATGCGTTCAACCACAACAATTGGTGCGAGAATTTCGCCCGCAATATTGGGATTTTCTTCTTTGGTTTCAATTTGATTTTCAGGACGCGTTCTTTGTCGCGTCATTTGGATGAGCCCAAATTTGCTCGGTGGTAAAATTTTGTGGCGTGCTTTATCACGTTCCATTTCTACTTTCAGATGCTCGAATAGATCCCGGCGATGTTCTGCGTTTGTCATGTCGATAAAATCAACAACAATAATTCCGCCCATGTCCCGAAGTCTCAACTGACGTGCAATTTCTGTCGCGGCCATTTTATTAACATTCAATGCATGTTCGTTTTTCGCAGCAGTTCCGGAAGAAATATTATTTCCGGAGTTGACGTCGATCACGTGAAGTGCTTCTGTATGCTCAATAACAAGATAAGCACCTTTGGAACTTGGAATATTTACGTGTTTTCCGAAGCTTTGTTTCAGTTGCTTTTCTACATTATAGTATTCCATTAGCGGAATTGGTTTATCGTAGAACTGAACAATGTTCTTTCTTTCGGGCGCAATGACTTCAATATAATTTCTCATATCATCTACCATTTGCTCATCGTCACAGATAATCGAAACAAAATCTGCATTAAAATTATCACGTAAAATAGAAGAAGCTTTATCCTGTTCGCTCAGAACTTTACTCGGAACTTTATTTTTCTGAAGATTTTTGAACGTATTCTCCCATTTCTGAATCAGTTGATTCATGTCGTTATGCAGCTCGGCAACTTTTTTACCTTCAGCCACAGTTCGAATGATCACCCCAAAACCTTCCGGTTTAATACTTTCGATAAGCGTTCTTAAACGCTCTCTTTCTTCGGCATTGGCGATTTTTTTAGAGATCGAAACACTTTTGTCGAATGGAATAAGTACGAGGAATCTTCCGGTTAAAGAAATCTGGGTAGATATTCTTGGGCCTTTAGTCGAAATAGGTTCTTTCGTAATCTGTAGAATAACGCTATCCTCTTTGGCGAGAACTTTTTCGATGTTTCCATTTTTGTCGATCTCTTTTTGAACTTCAAAATTTTTCAGTGAAGAATTTTGTTGTTTTTTAGAGATCGTATCCTGTAGAAATTTTTTGTACGTGAGAAATTGAGGTCCCAGATCCTGATAATGCAAGAATGCATCTTTTTCATAACCAATGCTTACAAAAGCAGCATTAAGATTGGGAGCCAGTTTTTTTACCTTACCGATAAATAGATCACCTACTACAAAGTCGCTTTTGTCCTCCTGTTCATGGAGTTCAAAAAGTCGTCCGTCTTCGAGTAGTGCAATTTTGGATTGCGCATCTTCATGTGATATTATCAGTTCTTTCTTCATTGTAATAGTACGGAATTAAAAGATTTAGGATCAAGGAATTTAGAATTCGATTCCAAAACTCAATTTTAAAATTTTAATTATTTCTTTATTTATAGTGTTTTACTGATGAATAATTTCTGCGCAAGAATAGTTTAAATATTCACCTGGCTGAAAGTTATTTTATCGTTTTTGAATCTGGCGTAAAACAAAAATATAGTCGGTGAAATTTATACATATAAAAACACCAACTATATTGTTATATTGTAAATCGCGAAAAGATTATTTTTTCTTGTGTCTGTTCGCTCTTCTTCTTTTCTTTCTTTTGTGGGTCGCTACCTTGTGTCTCTTTCTTTTCTTTCCGCTTGGCATAATTTAAATTTTTTTGTTTGTAACTTATATTTTTCTTTTGTTAATTATTTAACTAAAACTTTGGTTTTTACTTTCTCTACAAATGTTTTCGATGGTTTGAAAGCTGGGATATTGTGAGCTGGAATTTCAATTGCTGTGTTCTTAGAAATGTTTCTTCCCGTTTTTGCTGCTCTAGTCTTGATTATAAATGAACCGAAGCCTCTTAAATAAACATTCTCACCGCTATACATTGAAGTTCTGATTTCCTGCATGAACGCTTCCACAACTTTCTGAGTTTCATTCTTTTCAGTTCCCAATTTGTTTGAGATTGTATTTACCAATTCTGCCTTTGTCATTTCCTTTTTTTATTTATATTTTTGGTGTGCAAATATAATAACTATTTTTGAAAACAAAAAAACAAAATGCTGATTTTCTTCACGTTGGTAGGAAATTGCTCAATTGGTACGAAATCCATGGCCGGGATTTACCCTTCCGGAAAACCAACGATCCGTATAAGATTTGGATTTGCGAAATTATTTTTCAGCAGACGCGCATCGAGCAAGGTCTTAATCATTACCGAAATTTTATCGAAAGATTTCCTGATGTCCAAACTTTAGCCAACGCCGAAACTGATGAAGTTTTATTGTACTGGAAAGGTTTAGGCTATTATTCCCGTGCTTTGAATCTTCATAAAGCCGCCTTACAGATCGCTAATGATTTTGAGGGAACTTTTCCTACAGAATATGATGATATTTTAAGTTTGAAAGGCGTCGGAAAATATACTGCTGCAGCCATTTCGAGCATTTGTTTTGGAAAAAGCATTGCAGCCGTTGATGGGAATTTCTACCGCGTTTTGTCCCGCGTTTTTGCCGATGATTTCGATATTTCCAATTCAAAAGCCTTTGATTACTTTTCTGAATTAGCTTTAAAGATGATGCCCGAAAATGAAGCCGGGCCTTTCAACGAAGCCATGATGGATCTGGGTTCCGAGATCTGTAAACCGCGAAATCCTGTCTGTTTATTTTGTCCTTTAAACGAAGATTGTTTGGCTTTTAATCTGGGTAGAATTCCTTTATTTCCAATGAAAACGAAAAAAGTGAAACCCACAGATCTGGAACTGACTTATTATTTTGTAGATTATAAAGATGAATTCTTGATCAAACAGCGGAAAGAAGATTTTATCTGGAAGAAATTATATGAATTCCCCATCTCAATTCCCGAAGATCTTCGGAAATATATGTCAGGACAAAAAACTGTATTGCATAAACTCACGCATAAAAATCTAACAATTCATATAAATAAGGTGACTTTAACTTCCAGAAAAATGTTTGTGGCTTTTGCACAGAAAGAAGATTTTATGATCACTAATTTTGAAGATTCTCACCAAAAATCATTTCCGAAACCACTGGAAAATTATCTCAATTCGAATTTTAATTGAAAGGATGAGGTAGAAAATGTTTAGCGTGAATTTTCACCATTAAGATATTTAGAGATTCCTGCATTCTAATTTCTTCGATAAAAAAGCTAAATGTCTTAATTGACATCGAATTTTTTTTCCTTTTAATTGCTTAAATCGTTGTAAATTATATACTAAAATATAATCGTGATAGAGAATTTCTAAATTTTAGCCAATCAATTTCTAATCTAAAACTAATTCGTATTTTTGCGCAATGTTTAAAAAACTCATTTTCATCTTTTTAGGTTTGGCCCTGTTTTCCTGTTCAGAAGAAACACAGCCAAAACCTTCCGGAGAGTTGCGGTTAGAGTATCCCGCGGCGAAATATCAGCAATTTTCTTCGCCCTGTAATTTCGATTTCGAATATTCTGACTTTGCGAAAATTGAGAATGCAAAAAACGCATGTTGGTATTATATCGATTACCCAAAAATGAAGGCCAAAGTTTTTATCACTTATTTTCCGGTGAAAAATGATCTCGGTCTTCATGTAAAAGAATCCGAAAAAATGGTTTACGAACACACCATCAAAGCGAGTTCTATCGACACTAAATCTTTCAGTTATCCGGATCGTAAAGTTTACGGCAATTTTTATGAACTGAAAGGGCCAACAGCTTCGAATCTTCAGTTTTTTGTCACCGATTCTACCAGACATTACGTAACGGCGAATCTCTATTTCAACTCCAGACCAAAACCAGATTCTTTAGCGCCGGCTGTTGATTATATTAAAAAAGATTTGCTCCATTTAATCGATACTTTTGAGTGGAAATAAAACAGTTTCTTCAGAAAATCAGATAGAGAATTCAATACAAAATATTAAATAAAAAATTATAAATGAAATTATTAGTCGTAGGTTCAGTTGCATTTGACGCCATTGAAACTCCTTTCGGAAAAACAGATAAAATTTTAGGTGGAGCGGCAACTTATATCACTTTAGCTTCCTCCGTTCTTAATGTAGAATCCGGCATTGTATCGATCGTGGGCGGAGATTTTCCGCAGTCGGATCTGGATATGCTTTCAAACAGAGGCATCAACATCGAAGGAATCGAGATCGTGAAAGAGGGTAAAACTTTTTTCTGGAGTGGCAAATACCACAATGATTTAAATTCCAGAGACACATTGGTAACCGAAGTTAATGTTTTGGAACATTTTGATCCTAAAATTCCAGAATCAATGCAAGACGCAGAGATTCTGTTGTTAGGAAATCTTCATCCCGGTGTTCAACTTTCTGTTTTAGAAAAAATGAGAAACCGTCCGAAATTGGTTATTCTTGACACCATGAATTTCTGGATGGATTCTGCAATGGATATTCTAGTTCAGATGATCGCGAAAACCGACGTTATTAGTATTAACGACGAAGAAGCGCGACAACTTTCCGGAGAATATTCTCTGGTTAAAGCAGCTAAGAAAATTCATGAAATGGGTCCGGAATTCGTCATCATTAAAAAAGGAGAACACGGCGCATTGCTTTTTCACGAAGGAAAAATATTTGCAATTCCTGCACTTCCGTTAGAAGAAGTTTACGATCCAACCGGAGCCGGAGATACTTTCGCCGGAGGTTTCGCATCTTATCTCGCGAAAAAAGAAGATTTCAGTTTTGAAAATATGAAATCTGCCTTGATCGTAGGTTCTGCAATGGCATCTTTTACTGTAGAAAAATTTGGAACCGAGAGATTACAGGAAATCACGGAGGCAGAAATGATTGCCCGAATCCAGAGCTTTAAGGAATTAACAAGTTTCGAGGTTCAGGTTTAACTTCCGGGTCTTACATTCATCTCACTATTCTTAATCAAAGAAATTAAACTTCATCTTATAAAGAAGACTGAATTATGAAAAAATTATTCGCTATTGTTATGGTAGCCACTTTGGGCAGTACATTGTCTGCTCAGTACATGATCATCGGCAAAGACAGTATTTCTCTGGCCGATTTTAAAAAAGAATACGTATACGGTTTAGAGAATAACGGTATTAATAAAGCGATCAGCGCGACTCAGGATTTTATTTTACTTCAGCAATTTGCGGCGCAGAAAAAAGTTGATACTACTTCTGCTTTCCGGGAAAAATTGGGGGAGAAAGAAGGTGAACTTCGCGCCAAGTTTTTTTATCCGAAACAGGTCATTGATCCTGTTTTAAATGGTTACATGAAAGATAATCAGACGGAAAAAGAAGTTCAGGTCTTTATGATTGAAAAATCTGCAGACGATAAAAATAATTATCTGCAAATTTATAATGACGTGAAATCGGGGAAGATCACGATGGATGAGGCTATTACAAAATATACAAAGGGAAACGCAAAACCAATATACATTAAGCCCGGAAGTATTGATAATGATCTGTATTCGGAAGTAAAAGTATTGCCTAACAATACCTACACAAAATTTCTTGATAATTCGGGATATGTTGCTTTTGCGAAAGTTTTAAACTCGAGACCAAGTTTGGGATATATGATCTTCGGAACCATTTCTTATCCAAAAGATGCCAACTCCGAAACGACTAAAGCCAAGATCTACGCGGATCTAAAAGCCGGAAAAACTTTTCAGGAAGTTGCCAAATTATACGGAGCCAACGATCACGAAAAACAGAATGGTGGAGTGGTGATGGGTTCGCCAACGCTTCCAGACGATGTTTATGCGTTGTTTCGAGGTAAAAAATCGAGCTATTATACGCCGGAACCTGTTATGTATGGGGAAAATTATTTTGTATTCAACATCTATAATGTAGAACCTTATGCTTTGACGGACTCAAACAGAGAATTTTTCCTCAGAGATATGAACAATACTTTGTATGCTGAAATTCTTCGGGATAAAATGATCGCTTACATCAAGTCGGATCCAACATATAAAGAATTCCCGGAATATTTAACGGTGAAGAAATCGTATCAGAATTTTGCTCAGGCAAATGATAATGCTGTGCTTTATCAATATAAAAAACACAAAACAACGGTTGGAGATCTCAAAAAGATCGTCGGTGATAAAAAAGCCGAAGCCGAAAAATTAACGCCAGCTTTTTGGAGTGATGCGATTTCTGGAGTGAATACTCAGGATCTATTGAATTTTTACAGTCAGGATTTTACGAGTCTGAAAGACATCAATAAAGAAATGACGGAGTTTAAAAAAGGATTGTATTCCGACTTCGTGTTTTCGAAATTTCTTACGGAGGAAATAACAAAACATCCAGAGTGGGCAACCGAATATTACAACAAAAATAAAGCAAAATATTTCTGGGGTAACAGAGCCGACGGAAGAGTTGCCATTATTGCCGACGACAGTCTAAACAAAGAAATCGAAAAAGGCATAAAAGATCCTAAAAACTGGGACGCTTTAAAAGCAAAATATTACGGTAAACTGAACGAGAAAAAACAAGTAATTGTTAATTTCGAAAAAGGCGAAATGTCGGAAGATGCAGATGTATTCACGAAATATAAAGTTCCTTTTAAACCAGGTGTTCATCAAACAAAAATGGAATCAAGATCTTTGATCATCGCCATTGATAAAATTCTGCCACCAATGCAGATGACGCAGGAAGAAGCTTCTGATCTTCTAAAAGATGCCGTAACGGAGGAAAAACTTCAGGAAATTATTGCGCAGCAGAAAGCCATCACCAAAATCACAGTTCAGCCCCAGTTCATCAAAGATCTGGAGAAGAATTTTAAGAAATAATTATAATAAAAAATGCATGTTATTTCACTGAGAATGATAATTTTGCAGATCGTTAAAAAATCAATATGAATAAGAATATAAAATTCGCGCTACTCTTTACATTTATTTTTGCCTTTTTTGGTGTTAAAATGAATGCACAGCTGAAAACGGGAGACTTGATAGACGGAATTGCTGTTGTAGTAGGAGACGAAATTATCTTGGAATCAGACATTGAGGATCAGGCGAATTTTTCTAAACAACAGGGTGCAGATGTTACGAATAGATGTGAGTTTATTGAAGGCATAATTAGCAACAAACTTTTAATTTACGAAGCCAAGAGAGATACGCTCATCGAAAACCGTTCTGCGGCGATCAAAGACAATGCGAATCAAAAATATGCGCAGATCCTTGGGCAGTTTCCCGACGAAAAAACGATGCTTACCACTTATAAGTTCCGTACCTCTTTCGAAATGAAAAATGCCATCGAGAAAATTGATAACGACAACTATTACGGGCAGAGTAAATTTGGAAGAATTACAGAGAAAGCAGATGTAACGCCAAACGAGGTGACAGATTTTTTCAACACCTTTAAAACGCAGCTTCCAGAAGTAAAAGATGAGGTAAGTCTATCGCAGATCTCTATGTTTCCGAAGTTGACCGATGCGCACAAGGACGAAATTATCGCAAGACTTAATAAAATTAAACAGGATATTATTGGCGGAGAAACTTTTGAAAGTCAGGCCAGAATTTATTCCGAAGATCCGGGTTCCGCTTCAAACGGTGGTTTATATGCCAATATTTCTAAAGGGAAAATGGTAAAACCTTTCGAAGCTGCAGCGCTTAATCTTCAGGAAGGCGAAATGTCTGATCCTGTAGAATCAGATTTTGGTTACCACTTAATTCAGCTGGTAAAGAAGAGCGGTAAAAATTATGATGCGCGGCACATTCTTTTAAAAGCCGAACCTAACGATGCCGAAATTGCGACTGCAAAAAAAGAGCTCGACAGTATCAGAACTTTAATTATCGACGCAAAAATGACGTTTAAAGAAGCGGCTTTCCGTTTCTCCGATGACAAAAAAACGAAATTTAATGCCGGGATTTTAACTTCCGATGATGGCAGCGATAAACTCGAAAAACTGAACCTTCAGCCGACCGTAGCTTATCAAATTGCAGGTCTCAACAAAGGCGATATTACCGAAGTTTTTCAGGATAAAGTTCAGGACAGAAAAGTAGTGACGCTGATCAAGATCGATGACGTTATTGCAGCACACCAATTGGATATTACTACGGATTACGACCGCATTAAGCAAATGGCATTGAACAAGAAGAAAAACGAAATGGTAGAGAAATGGGTAAAAGAAAAATTACCAAATATCTTCATTTCGATCAATGACCGTTACAAAGACTGTACTTTTAAAACCGACTGGCGAAAAAATACCGAAACGAAATAAACTTAATCTCTGCAATTTGCAGAGATTTTTTTTTGTCTATTTCACTATGTGGAATTATCGTTGCGCGAAACTGTGGAATCCTTTAATCAGGACATTTTTTTCAGAAGTAAGCGTTTTTCGCTTCGGCGTCATCTCCAACCTGCTTAGAGTTGATCCTGCGCTTGTCGAAGGACTTATATTTCCTCGTGGTTCCTCCTAAAAAAGGAATGCCGCTTCAATCAGGAATAGAATCTAATTCTTTTTCCACCGCGAATATTTTCCTTTTTCTAATGAACTGCTTCTTCCTAAAGTTCTTTTAAAATCGAATGCGAATGCAAATTTATAGTTGGGTAATCTTCCATATATTTACGTGTTCACTCTTTTTAAAATGAACCAAAACGTATAATGAGAATATCGCTTTTACTTTTAATTGTTCTTCTGCTTTCCTGTGATAAAAAGTCAGAAAATATGGGGTCAATTCCCCCGGTCACAGATTCTAAAACTTTAATTGTAAGAGATGAAACTAAGAAAGAGATTCTTCAAAAAGACACTTTAACCTTTGTAAGCTACAATGATGATGGCGATTATCTTTTGCTGAACGCTAAAAATGATCGATCAAACTTTTCCTTCATTAATGATAAAAATAAAGACCGAACTTTATTGAAAGGTGACCTTGTAGAAATCACCTGGAAAAACGACACTATTTATGTTTCCGGAGATGGAGAAACTCCCGAACTTGCAGAATGGCTGATCTCTGTAAAAAAGCTGAAAAACGGCAATGTTTCTGTTTTTAGAAAAAATTATAAGAAGCAACTCAAATATCATTGGTCGACTGAAGAAACTTACAGTAAAGATTATTTAGATAAACTCTACTTACTTGCAGAATACTACATTGCAAACTCGAAAAATGAAATGGTACAATATGCCGTCTCAAACAAAGAACAATTGGAATATTCCATAGAAGAACAAGCAAGAGATAATTAAAAATATACCGTAATCGGCATTGCAATCGTTTTTGAACATCGGGTAAATACGTTGCAATGGTTATATATAGAAAACGGTGATTTAAATCACTTATACGAATATGACTTACCAAATGACCGATTAATTAAGTTTGAATGAGAAGATTATTGCCTTTCTGCGCTGTGAAATCCGTTTTTAAATATTTAATACAAAGTATATCTAGAATTTTTTTAAGTTCTTAAAATTAGAAGAGTAAATATTATCCATCTTTTTATTACTTGCACCATGAACAATATTTTTAAAATAACTTTAATTTCCGCCTTCGCTTTTGTGACTGTCATCTCTTGTTCCGAAAAGAAAAAGATTGTAAAAATTGAACCGGTAAAGACGGTCACTAAAACCGTTACTTCAAAAAAAATAGCTTCAAAAGAAATTGTAGATGCAATTAAAAATGAAAATTTAGGCCTTGTTAAAAAATTACTCGAAAATGGAGAAGATCCAAATGGGATTACTGCAGGATATTTTAGAGGCGGAAGAGAAAACGGTGTTGCCGACCATTCAAATCAAGACTGGCCGTTATTGATGCACGCTGTTTATCAAAATAATATAAAAATGGTACAGCTTCTTTTAGATCATAATGCTGATATTAACGCCGTAAATGCTGCGGGACATTCCGCATTATTTCTAGCCTGTGCAAACCGTAGTGAAGAAATAGCGAAATTTTTACTGGAAAATAATGCAGATGTTAAAAACGCAGGAGTTGATAAAAGTGGCATGTCTGCTTTGCAATGGGCACTAACTTATGAATGGAATGAAGTAGCTTCGAAAATGATTCTGTTGGGTGCTGATCTAAATACCAGCAGTTCTGAAACAGGAAGAACCGTTTTACTCGAGGCAATGGATGAAGAGAATATTAAACCAGAAATAATTCACTTGCTCATCGATTCTGGTGCAGATGTAAGTTTTGTGAATTCAAAATATAAAACTTCACCATTAATGTTTGCTGCACAGAGAAATGATATCGTTAGTGTAAAAAAAATACTCGCAAAAAAAGTAGATATTAACCAGGAAGATGACGGAAAAAGCACGGCTTTATGTTATGCGTCCCGAAATGATACAGATGACACAGAGCTTCTGAAACTTCTAATAAGTCAAGGTGCAAAAGTTAATATTGAAAATAGTTATGGCAGAAACGCACTCATCGAAGCGGTAAGCAGTGGAAGTTTAAAAAAAGTAAATTTTCTCTTGAAAAACGGAGCTTTGATCAACAGAAAAAGTGAGGGTTTTGGCGGAGTAAGTCCAATGAGCGTTGCAGCTTTTGATGTGAATTTAGAAATGATTCAACTTCTTATTGATAACGGTGCGGATGTCTCAACGACGGATTCTACAGGAGATCCGGTGCTTTTAGAAGCAGTATTGTCTGAAAAAAGTTACGATATAGTGAAACTTCTTATTGAAAAAGGAGCAGATGTAAACCGATCAAATAACGATAAACAAACGCCTTTAATGAAAGCGGCTCAATATAATTTACCCAAAATAGTTGAACTCCTTCTGGATTCGGGAGCTAAAAATGAGGGTCGGGATTTTTATGGTAAAACTGCCATTAATTATGCCGAAGAAACCGAGGAAAGAACAGGTGATAAAGGAATTTTAAATTTATTGCAAAAATAATGTCAGACTTACAACAGAATAATTGAACAGCACAAACAACTGAATGAAATATACCGTATTGATGGTTTTGAGGCAGCTTGCATTAGCAGGAATAATTGTTTCTTTGATAATAATGATAAGCCAAAATAGAATGGACTAGAGGTTACAGGATTTGGTCAACTTATTTTGGATACCATTACCGATTGCAATATTTATTATCGACAGGATTTTTATAAAAAAGTACGACGCAAGAAAAGTTACTTAAGTAGAAGTTTATATTTTAGGTTTGATTTTCCATTGAGTTGGACGCTAAGAATTATGCTGGATTATGAAAAATATTCAGAATTTTACAGTCATCTTTTCCATATTTAGTTTCTCGAGATTACTTAAATTTACATGATCTCTTTTGCAGATAAAAAAAATCTTTCTGCATTACTCAAAATTTTTTAAACGATGGAACAACTCAACGATCTCGAATCAACTCTTTTAAACGGTTTAATCCAAAAATATCCCGCCTTAACATCGCATCTTTCCTTTTTGAAAGTGCAGGAACGCGTCATCACGAAAGGCGGAATGCAGGTGAATCTGGAATATACCAGTTCCGAGGAATTAAAATTTGAAGATATTAATGCGCTTTTTAGCGGCGAAGAAAATATCGAAATCAAAGGTTTAAAAAACGGCTTAGGTTATGTGATTGATGTTACTGATGGTCATGTTTTATATATCGAATTCGTCACTTACGACGAAAACTGGAATGGAAAACTGGGTGATTTTAAAATTGTTAGTGAGTAGTTCTCTTAAGGGCAAATGAAATTTAGTTACTTCAATAATGGTAAATGATTTAGAGTTGATCCTGAGCCTGTCGAAGGGCTAACTTTTTATTTCCGCTTTGTACCGCAACAAGGATGCTGTTTCAACCTGAGCTCAATTAAAAAGTGTTTTGTGAAATATTAAGAAGATTTTAAAACATTAAAAGTTCAGCATAGATCACCAGAAATTAAGACGCTTATTTATATTAACTTAGTAAAAAGAACTACAGCATGAAACTGATTTTTTCTTTATTACTTATTTCGCTGTTAACTCCGAACTTTAGTTTTGCGCAAACAGAAAAGAAACTAATCAATGGACAGGAATTTAAATTAGTAACTGTTGCAGATGATTCGTCGATTGAAAAAGAATATGTGGAAATATTTCGTGATGATATAAAAATTCTCCAGCATACTTTATCAGAAACCGATGGAGACTGCAGCAGTGAAAATATCGAGTTAGGAACTTACGAAATTAAAAATTCTACGATCACATTCTACACTTATTGGGCAAGTGGAGACCGACAGATGATCAACCAATTTCCATTCGGATTTCGAAAACAAATCTATGAAGTTGATATTAATGGGAAGGTCAAGATGAAAAGTTCTGCGCTTTACATAGAATCTTACGTAGACGATCTGGTGCGGCATAAAGGATTGAAATATTTGAAAACAGTACCCAAAATGGCGCAAGAAATAAAATTGAGAAACGATTATATTTTAAAAGTTGAAACAATGTACTCCAGCAAATTCGTTCTTGGAAAAGAAAAAATTCTGTTGGAAAGAGAAGTCCGTAAAAAATTGGCAAAAAATATTGCAGAAAAGACCAAAAGCTGGAATGATTATTTTGGTAAAAATTGTAATTTTTAAACAAATTTCAGCTCAGACTAAGTTTCCCTCAATCTCTAATAAATCTTAGCTGCGCAAAGTCTCCCGACTTTGAGAATATATTAATGTTTTGTAGCGGATTAGTAAAACTCAATTTATCCCATTTACATTTTCCTTTATTCCGGAATTTATTTAAATTTACGCAATGAGCAATTTTTTAGATTTTGGTGTTGCCAAAAAGATGAAAGAGATGAATGAGAACCAAAACAGGATCGCCAAACTTTTCAATATCAAATATCCTGTAATTCAGGGTGGAATGATTTGGCATTCCGGTTGGCGACTGGCTTCTGCGGTTTCAAATAATGGCGGTTTAGGATTAATCGGTTCCGCAAGTATGTATCCCGATATTCTGCGCGAAAATATTCAGAAATGTAAAGCTGCAACCGATAAACCGTTCGGTGTCAATATCGCCTTGCTTTATCCAAATCTGGAAGAGATCATCAATATTATTCTGGAAGAAAAAGTAAAGATCGTTTTCACTTCCGCCGGAAGTCCAAAAGCCTACACCGAAATTTTACAAAAGGAAGGGATCAAAGTCGCTCACGTCGTTTCTTCCACGAAGTTTGCCATCAAATGTGAAGAAGCCGGCGTTGATGCCATTGTCGCAGAAGGATTCGAAGCAGGTGGTCACAATGGAAGAGATGAAACCACCACTTTTTGTTTAATTCCAAATGTGAAAAAACATATTTCAAAACCTTTGATTGCAGCGGGTGGAATTGCGCTCGGTTCTCAAATGAAAGCAGCCATGATCCTCGGTGCAGATGGCGTTCAGATCGGTTCCCGTTTTGCCGCAACGGTTGAAGCAAGTTCCCACAACAATTGGAAAAATAAAATAGTCGAACTTAATGAAGGCGACACGTATTTGACATTAAAGGAACTCGCGCCTGTCAGAATGGTGAAAAATAAATTTTTCAATGACTTAGAAGACCTTTATAATTCCGGTCGAAATACTGACGCCTTGAAAGAAATCCTCGGAAGAGCCCGGGCAAAACTCGGAATGTTCGAAGGTGACCTTGACGAAGGTGAACTCGAGATCGGACAGGTTTCCGCTTTGATCGATGAAATTATTCCCGTAGAAAAAGTATTTGAAAATTTGCTGAAAGAGTATCGGGAATCCAGTGTCGAAGATTTATAAAAAAGAAAACGATAATCATAACCATCAGCGAAGATTTCAAGCCATCAAAGCATCTATTTCAAAATAATATTAATAAAAACGTTCACTGTCATTCTGAGCCTGTCGAAGAATCTCAATGTCAAAATGTCTTTCTAGTAAAATCGTTCACTTTAATTCTGAGCTTGTCGAGGAATATCATTTTCTAAAATTATTACCAATAAAATCAATAGGAACGGGCTTTAGCCCGTTTTTTATAGGTCAATGGAATTGGCTTTAGCCAAAACCTACAAAACCTACAAATTCTGCGCAATCAGCGAAATCTGCGGGAACATAAATTCACACAATCTCCATCTCATTTTAACCATTTGCGAATCTTCACATCAAAGGTGCAAATAATTTCGATGAGCGTTTCTCAGCTTCAAAAAAACAAACATCTGCTTTTGCGAGCAGGTTTCTGCGCAAATCTTTCCCAAATCAAAAATTTAGATCAAATTTCACTTACCGATGTCTGGAAGAATCTGTCTGCTAAATATCCTTTCAAACCAATTGAACTCAATGAAACTGCCGAAAATTTCGATTTTCAGAAAGTAGCCAAATTGGATGCAGACATGAAGAAAGAAGTTCAGAAAAAAAACCCAAAAAGCAATCTGGAGATCAATCTTAAATTCCTGAATCAAATGGTTCATTCCGAAGATCAGTTGCGGGAGAAAATGGCTTTTTTCTGGAATGGTCATTTTGCGACGCGAGTCGTGAATTCTAAATTTAATCTGCAATTGCTTAACACGATCAGGGAAAAATCTTTAGGGAATTTCGGAGATTTATTGAAGGCGGTTTCTCAAAGCCCTGCGATGTTGCAGTTCCTCAACAATCAACAAAATAAAAAAGGCCATCCGAACGAAAATTTTGCGCGCGAAGTCATGGAACTTTTTACGCTCGGACGAGGAAATTATACCGAAAAAGATATTCAGGAAGGAGCAAGAGCTTTTACAGGCTGGAGTTTTTTACCGGACGGAAGTTTTTTCGAAAGACCAAAACAACATGATTTCGGATCTAAAACATTTCTCGGAAAAACCGGAGATTTTGATGGCAATGATGCTTTAGATTTAATTTTAGAGCAGAAAGCCACTTCTAAATTTATCGTTACCAAGATCTATAAGTTCTTCGTCAACGAAAAAATAAATGCAAATATCATCAATTATTTGAGTGATCAGTTTTATACTTCCAAATATGATATTAAAGATTTGATGACCGAAATCTTTACGGCGAAATGGTTTTATAGCGAAGAGAATATTGGATCAAAAATTAAATCTCCCATTGAATTGATGGTGGGAATTATGCGAACACTTCCCATGGAAATGGAAAAACCAGAGAATCTAATTGTCTATCAAAAATTGTTAGGTCAAATGCTTTTGTATCCACCTAATGTCGCAGGTTGGCCTTCTGGAAAATCCTGGATCGACAGTTCAACTTTAATGCTAAGATTGCAAATGCCGCAGATATGGTCTGGTTTAAAACCTTTGGATGTTGCGCCGAAAGCTGATGACGATGTTGATATGGGATTGAAGAAATCACAGAATTACGCAAAAGGTCTCAAAAACCCTGGAATCGTCATCGACTGGAAAACAGTGGAAGAAACCCTTAAATCAAAAGATATTTCAAATTATATTCTCCAGAAAAATTCTGCGGCACTGGATAAAAACCTTGCACAATATTCCGGATCATCTGTCAAATCTAAAGTAATCAATACGATGTCAACTCCAGAATACCAACTCTGTTAATCATCCCACATCCCACATCCATCGTCATACATCCCACATCCAACACCTCTCGCTAATACAAAAATTATGTTAATCAAAAGACGCGACTTCCTCAAAGTTTCCTCCCTCGCAACTGCCTCGCTCCTGGTTCCGAACTTTCTAAAATCAATGACTTTCCCGGAAGCTTTGGATAAAGAAAACAGGATTTTGGTTGTGCTTCAATTGAGTGGTGGAAACGATGGTTTAAACACGATCATTCCTACAAAAAATGATATTTATTTTAGGGAAAGACAAATGATCGCCATTAAAGATTCTCTGAAATTAACCGATGAAGCCGGAATAAATCCAGCACTCAGTTATTTTAAAGAACTTTTTGATAATGGAGAATTAGCCGTTTTAAATAATGTCGGATATCCAAATCCTGATAAATCCCACTTCCGAAGTATGGATATCTGGCAATCTGCAAGCAGAAGCGAAGAGTTTTTAGAAACCGGTTGGGTCGGAAGATATTTGGATGAAGCGTGCTATAACTGCGAACATCCAACCCAGGCTTTAGAAATTGATGACATGTTGAGTCTGGCTTTGAAAGGGCAAAACAAGAAAGCATTTGCCTTTAAAGATCCGCAAAGGTTGTATCAAACTTCTCAGGAAAAATATTTTAAAAACCTTTATGAAACCCACGATCATGAAGATGAAACTGTAGAATATTTATACCAGACGATGGGTTCAACCATCAATAACGCGGGATATATTTTCGAAAAAAGTAAAGCAAAGGCAAGCACAGGAATTTATCCAAATTCAGTTCTGGGAAAAGACTTTCAAAATATTGCCTCGCTTGTTAATTCTGACATCAATACAAAAGTCTATTACCTTTCTGTCGGAAGTTTTGATACGCACGTGAACCAAAATCAGCGTCAGACGCTGCTTTTTTCAGAGATCAATGAAGCTGTAAAAGCCTTCGTAAAAGATTTAAAATTAAATGGAAGATTTGAAGATGTTTTGTTAATGACCTTCTCCGAATTCGGAAGGCGAGTTGCCCAAAATGCGAGCAAGGGAACCGATCACGGCACGGCGAATCAAATGTTTTTTGTTTCGGGCGGCTTAAAAAAGAAAGGAATTCTAAATGCTTTACCCGATCTGGAAAAACTGAACGACGGTGATTTAATTTACACCGAAGATTTCCGAAAAGTCTACGCGACCGTCTTGAAAAACTGGCTCAATGCAGATTCTTCAAAAATCCTCGGCTGGAAAAACGGAATTTATGATTTTGTCTAAAATAAGAAAAACCTCATTTTAAGATGAGGTTTTGTGTTTTAAGCTTTTCTTGTTGGTACAGAAGTTTGCTTTTTAGATTGCAGCTTTTTCATAACATAACCTATTGCAATTGGCGCTACAAAAACCAATAATCTTCTGAGAAGTGATTTTTTCATATTGTTTGTTTTTATTTGAAAGTTGATTTGCAATAATTTTGCCAAAAAGAGTTCAAAGAATTTTCTAAGTAATAAAATTGATTTGAGAAGTCTCTAAAATGAAGAGACCTTCCACCTCCTCCCGATTTTACATCGGAATCCTTTCAAGTCGAGCTGCGAAAGATATCAGAAAACCTTGTCAAGGTTCAGAACCTTGACAAGGTTAATAACTACTTTATGCTTAAAGCTTCCCCGTCAAACGAAATTCCGTCCCAACCGAACTCCCTAAAATTGCGGATATTTTGATGGTTGGTTCCATCAGAATTTTGCAGCACCTCTTCTCTGTAAAAGGCTCCAAAAAGTGCAAGCGTTTCCTCTTTTGATAAATCATTCAACTTCGCGAAACTGAAAATTTTGCAAGAACCATTATTGTCGTTCGCTTCATTGACAATATTCCCGTTTTTGAATTTTGTTGGGGTGAAATCGAAGTGTTCATCGATGTAAGCAATGACTTCTTTGAAATCGATATCTTCTGGTTTGTTTTTTAACTGGTCTAAGATCATCCTAATTTTTTTACTATTTTTTGTATTTCCGAATCTAAGTTTTGCCAGCAATTCTGACTCCAGATCCGCACATATTCAAACCCGGAATTTTGCAGGATTTTTGCTTTGTGAAGATCTTCCAGATAACCGAGCTCACCATCGTATTTTTCCTTACTCATGCATTCTACAATAATTGATGGGTGATCAGCTTTTTTAATAAGCAGATCTAAAATATAGCCGCCAAAGTGATGGTTCTTAGAAATTTTAAGGTCAGGAAATTTCTCTTTTAAATGCTCTTCAATCTGGTTGATGAATGAAGTGGTTTCAGCATTTTTTTCTGTTGAAGCTTTATGTCCGTAAATATCCAGAACATTAAGAACTTCGGTTCTTTGCGTTTCATTTTGATCACTCACCGCTTTGCAATAAGCCAGATACGCATAGAAAACTGCTTTTCTATTATTTGCGCCTTCCTGTTCGATCGCATCTTTATAATTCATGAAAAATTCTTCGGGAATAGAATTGCAGATGTAAATTTTCTCCTTCGCTCTCGTAATGATGACATTCAATAATTTGTATCCTTTGGAATGATTCACGGGACCAAAACTCTGCACAAATTTCCCGCTGGGTTTTCGTCCGTAAGTCGTAGAAATAATGATGATGTCTCTTTCGTCGCCTTGAATATTTTCCAGATTTTTAATGAAAAGTCCAGCTTCCTCTAACCCTGTAATTTTCTCTTTAAAAGTTTCATTGTCCGGCAGATTAATTTGGTGAACAATCTTTCGTTTAATGTAATTTCTTTGCGTAATATTAAAAGTCGCAATTCCGACAGACGGATATTTCCCATTTTTGTCAGGTTCAATCGTTGCCAATATTTCAAGCACTTTATCTGCTTCTTCCGTATTAATGTGGTCATTAAAAATACCATCGACTTGGAAAAATTCAATCGGTTTATTTTGCGTTTGGGTTGGAAGCGGTTTCAGTCTTGAATTATAGAAAGCATGGTTAGAAAAATCAATGAGATAAGGATGTCTGGACCGATAGTGGAAATCCAAATGGTTTTTTTCAAAATTATTTTCCATAGCGAAATCCAGCAAAGATTCGATATTCAGCATCGCATTTTTGTAGGTGATAATTTCGTTTTCGCCTTCTAATTCATCCTCATCATCGATAGAACCGTCAAATACTTTACTGAAATAATTCGACGGCGGCATTTGATGTTCGTCTCCCGCGATGATGATATTTTTTCCTTTCAGCAAAGCCGGCAGATTGTCTTCCAGTTTCAACTGGCTCGCTTCATCAAAAACAACGTAATCGAAGTATAGATTCTTGTTCTGAAAGAGATTGCTGCAAACATCGGGCGTCGTCAAAATTATAGGAAAAAAAGTGGTGAACAGATCGGTATCTTTCTGGGCAATTTGGCGCAAAGTTAATCGCGTGTGATTAATGCTGCTGCGTTTGTTATAAAGATTCGCAACCGTAATATCTTTGTTGTTTTGCTCGAAAGTTTTCACCGCTTCCTGTTGCGCCGTATTCCAGAATTGTTCAATGAAACTTTTCTGGGTAAAACCAAATACTTTCAGTTTTTTGATAATTTCTGCGTATTGCTGCTCATTGAAATTGAGTTTCTCATCGCTGTGATATTTCAGCAAAAGAGAAAAATAAGCAGAAAGAAAAGAAGATTTCCAGTTTTGAAGTGGATATAATTTTTCCAGCAGATCTTTCTGAAAAGTAGATAAATTATGATGAAATGAAAACCAATTGTATTCCGCTAATAAAGGATTCGAGGGATGATTGCGAAGTGCAGAATACTTTGAGAAGAAAGTGTTTAACCGTTCTTTAGCTTGCAGATACGTATTTCCAAAATCAGTATTTTTAATCCAGCGGTCATTTAAAATGGACTTTTTTAAATTCTGAATTTTTTGTGAAATCGTTTCCGTTTCTCGTCCTGAAATTGCTGGGTCAAAAAGGTTCAGAAAATCCAGCGACTCATAATTTTTTTCGATATTAAATAAAAACTGAGTTTGGGCTAATTCTGATTTCTGACGGTAATTGAGGATCTCATTTTTGTTGTTCCAAAGATTCCCGGAAATCTCAATGCCCGGGAAAAGCGGATTTAAACTGATCTCTTTAATGGAAGAAGAAATTGCCGTTAATCTTTTCTGATTCTGAATTTTTCTCTTCTTCGTGGAGGAAAATAATGCGCCCAATTTATAAAAGAAACCGCCCGTGACTTCTGGTAAAAACTCATCTGAATTAGAGTTTAAGGTTGAAGTCATAATTTCTGTTTCATTAATTAAAGAAGTCAGTTTTTGTAAATTTTGCCCAAATTCCTGTTTTTTCTTTTCGAGATAAATGGGTTGAAAATCCCGTATCAACAGTTGAACTTCCTCCCAGGATTTTTGGTAGCCTTGGAACGATTGATCTACGTTTTGCAAACTGCTGAGGAAATTTTCCTGAATTAATTTTTCTGTATTCAGAAAAGACGCAGCAATAAAAGGCTCATATTCTTTATAAAGGGATTCTCCTGCATTGAGCAAGGTTTCAATTTCAGTAAACTCTTCTTTTGAAAATGAAAAAATGGAATCCTGCAGATCCAGCGTTTCCTTAGAATCTTTAAATTCCAAAAGATTACCCACAATTTCTGACCAGTTTTTCTCCGGTAGTAATTCGGTATTTAACAAGCGGTGAACGGCGTTGACGTTCTTTTGATGGCCAGTTATTTCCGAAATCTGATCGTTTAAAGATTGTGCAGAATAGAGTTGCATCGGTTTTTTAAAATCTGCAGGATCAATCAGATTTCGTACAGAATTCACGACGAGTTTTCGATCAGAAATACTGTCTTTGATCATCGTGCAATACCGCGCATAACCCATTTTATGAAGTGCGTTATATAACACTTCAAGGGCAGTTTGTTTCTCGCAAACCACGATCGTCTTTTGTTTATTTTCTAAAGCATTCACCAAAACTGCTGTCAAAGTCTGACTTTTCCCGGTTCCGGGCGGACCTTGAATCAGAATTTTATTTTGAGACTTCAGCGCTTCCAGAATTCCCTGTTGCGAAGGATCGGTTTCGATGGACGTGATGGATTGAAAAGGAAGTTTTGCAGGATCTTCTAAAGGTTTAAAGTTGCTTTTTAAAACCTCATAATCATTAATAATATTTTGTTTCTGAACTTCAAAAATAGAAAAGATTCCTGATTTTATAATGAAAGCGTCGCCTTTCTTCGGCAGCAACGTTTCGTAAACAGCTTTCGTTTTAATCGCCGGGATTTCAGCATAATTATTCATGATGAAATCCAGATTCTGCGTTACTTTTAACTGACTTAAAATGGTTTCGCAAATATTGAAAAGTTCGGGCTTATCGATCTTTCCATCCGACAGCATTTCTTCCGACAGTTGGTCTAAAATAACTCCGGAATCACTTTGTAAATGGTTGATGAGAACTTCGTTCAGATAAATCGGATCATCTTCCGCGCGACTGATTTCCCACGTGTTCATTTCGTTCGTCGGCTTGATGTTGAGGGACCAGATCAAAAGGGGAGACGCCGAAATTTGTCCGTCAGAAACATCTTTCCGGATCAATATCGGAAAACCAAATCCCAATGAATTCACGCCTTTTTCGGAGTAGATCACCTCATTCTGAAAAATCAGATTTTCTAAACTCCGCGAAAGTTTCTCTTTGTTCTTGTCTTTTTTTTCGTCTTTCGAAAGTTCAGCCGATGCAGGATTTTCTCCATTTTCAACTTCCTCCGTTTCCGCCTTTTCATCTTCGAAAGAAAGAGTCCTGCGTAAAGAATCAACAGAATCTTCCTCCACGATTTGGTCGTGAATAGAAAATTTAAAGGAAACATTTTTTTGCGTCAGAAGATCAACAATAAAATGTTCCGGTAAGCTTTTATGGATTTCCGAAAGCTGCGCGAGATCCAGTTTATACCGCGAATTCCCCGGAATCGCATTGAGATGAACGCCGCGACGGTTACCGGTTTTTAGTTTATTTTGAAAAGCTTCGAATATTTCTGGAGTGAGGTTGAGCATTGGATTTTGAAAGAAAATTGTTCTGGATTAAAAGTAGGAAATTTTAGCTGGAACGCAATGAAATTAATATTTTGCAGCAATCTTTATTTTAATTCACTTCCTTGGTCACTTTTTGCTCATTAATTTAATTAACCACAGAATTTGAAATGATCTTTCCTTTCAATTCTACCGGTCGCAAAGTTATTAAGGCGATGGTTTTCATTTCTTTCGTCTCCAGTTCCAGCTCGTATTTTTTATAAAACATTCGTAAAAAAAGGATCATTTCCATGTAGGCAAAATGTTCGCCGATACAGTGTCTTGCTCCATTTCCGAACGGAAAATAAGGTTTACTTTTAATGTCTTTATCTTCAAATCTTTCTGGAAGAAAAGAATTCGGTTGCTCCCAGTGATCTGGATTTTTGTGGATATCTGGAATTAAAAATTCTACGATCGTCCCTTTTTCCCAGGAGAAGTCTTTAAAAGTATCATCTTCCAACGCCACTCTGTCAATGATCCAAGCGGGTGGATACAATCGCAAAGATTCTTTAATGATGGTCATTGTTTTAGAATTACCGAAAAGTGTTTTTAAAGATAAAAAATCGTCACCCAGATCGTTGATTTCCTTGACTAATAATTGCTTTTCACGCTCATTGTTTTCAATTAAGAACAAGGTAAAAGCCAGCGCATTGGCCGAAGTTTCATGTCCGGCTACGAAGAGAATGATGATTTCGTCGATCAATTGGTCCATCGTCATGGGTTCGCCGGTGTCTTCGTATCTGGACTCCAGTAGATTTTGCAGAATATCGTTATATTCTCCCGTTTCACTTTGCCTTTTCAGGATAATTTCCCGGAAAACATCACGCATTTCATCCGAAAGTTGAAGGTGTTTCTTCAGTTGTCCGGAGACTTTATACCAAGACATCAAAAATGGTTTGCGCACTTCTTTGATGAACATTTTCTGAATCTCCGTAATGGAATCAGAAATTTTCAGGATCTGATTGTAGTCGATTGAATTTCCGAATAAAGTTTTCGCGATAATATTAAAAGTGAGCGTATTGGTCATCTTATAAAGATCGATCGTTTCATTTTTAAGCTGATCTTCAATCACGGCGTTTATTTCATCCATCATCGTTTGATGCAGCAATTCTATATTTTTATTACTGAAATTGGGTTGAATAAGCCGGCGTTGTTTCAGCCAGTCTTTGCCGGTATTCGTCAGTAAACCTTTACCCAGATATTTGCCTAAAACATGCGTTTGAATGGCAGATTTCTCATAATTTTTTTGATTTTTTCGCAACACAAAATCAAACAGTTCGGGATCGCGACTAAAGACAAAACGCTTTTTCACTAAAAAAGAACTTAAGGTGTACGTATTTCCGAGTTCCTGAAAATTTTGAGAAATAATCGCAATCGGATCGCTGTTCAACTTCAGTAAAGTTTTCCAGATACTTTTTTCGCTGACTTTTGGCGGGTAATTGTACACAGTTCTATTTTGTATTTGTAGCGAAATTACGGCTAAATTTTAAGTATATTTGAACATTGCCACCTTAAGACAAATCTTTTCTACATGACATTACACCAGAAACTAAAACTTGCAAAAAGCGAAGAAGATGTAAAGGATGCTTATATAAAAGCACTCGGTTTAAAAGGATATTCTAAAAATCTCATCGACATTCAAACGAAAGAAATTTGGTTTGAAGCAAAAGATTCCGGCAAAAATTCCACGTACGCCATGTTCACGCAATTAATGCATTATGTACAGGATGCTTTGAACAAAGGTCATTATATTCCGCCCTTTTTGTGTGTGATTGATACGCACAAAGCCGCCATCATGAAAACTGCAGATGTGCTTCCGTTTCTGGAAAAGAAAACCATCAAATGGGGAAAATCTGCGAGCGGTTATACACCTGAAGCTTTGGATGCGGTTTCCGCCTATATTGGGACTTATTTTGTTTCCTTTAAAATAGAAACGCATGAAGAAGAATTTATTTCTACCATCAAAAATGCCATTATTAATGGTGATATTATTCGGACGCAAATTACGCCCGATAATTTAAAACAGGTTTTTGATAAATGGGTTCTCATGATTGGGCGAGAAATAAATGGCGTTGCCGAAGAAGATTATGCCCTTTTATTTTTTGCAGATATTATGAGTGATGGTACTATTTCCACGCACGAAAATTTACCCGCAGAACTCTTACACAAAAACAATGCGCCCGTTTTTTCTCTGGGTGGTAAAAATTATGAACTCGGAAACAAAGATGGATACAGACAATTCTGGGCAATTTATCACCGACCGCCAAAAGCAGAATACCGCAATTATTTATTAGAAAGACGAGACAGTTTAATTCCTTTGGATGAACGCAGTTTCAAAGGAGCTTTTTACACGCCTTTGGCGGTTGTAGATAAAGCTTATGATAAATTGACGGAAACCTTGGGCAACAATTGGCAAAAAGACTATATCGTTTGGGACATGTGTTGTGGCGTAGGAAATCTGGAAGTGAAACACAGCAACCACCGAAATATTTACATGAGCACGCTGGATGAAGCTGATATTGATGTGATGAAAGCCACCAAAACCTGCGTTGCCGCCCAAAGATTTCAATACGATTATTTGAATGATGATATTGCCGATGATGGAACAATTGATTATTCCTTGACCAATAAAATCCCCGAAGATTTACGAAAAGCCATTGCCGATAAAAAGAAAATTTTGGTATTGATTAATCCGCCTTATGCGGAATCTGGAAGTGGCGTTGAAAGTGGAAATAAAGAAGGTGTTGCAACTACGAAATTCGCGTCATTTATGGATGATTATGGATTTGCAAAAAGAGAATTATTCACTCAGTTCCTAGCAAGAATTAAAAAAGAAATTCCAATAGCCACAGTTGCAATATTTAGCAAATTAAAATATGTTTCAGCACCAAATTTTGAGGAATTTAGAACAATTTGGCATTCAAAGTATTTGGGTGGATTTGTTGTAGACAGTAAAGTATTTGACGGTCTAAAAGGAAAATTTCCAATTGGTTTTCTCATATGGAAAACATCGCTAAATCCGAAGGATATTATTACTGAAATTATTACTGAAGTGCTTGACAAAAAAGTAAACCCTATTGGTGAGAAGACTTTTTTTAGTTCTAACACAAATGTCCTTTTGACAAAATGGGTTTTAAGACCTAAGTCAAATAAAATAGAATCTTTACCTCTTAAAAACGCGATATCTCCAGCAACGAAAACACGTGATATTAGAGGAAGATTTTGGTCTGACAATGCGATTGGCTCTCTATATGCGCATGCTAGCGATCTTCAAAATGCAAATCTTACAGCACTTTTATCATCTGGGTATAGTAGTCCAGGAGCATTTTATGTTAATGTAGAAAATATTGAAAAAGTTGCAGTTATTTTTACAGTTCGTCTTATTATCAAACAGACTTGGCTCAACGACCGCGACCAATTTCTACAACCCACCGAAGAACTCACCGAAGAATTTAAAACCGACTGTTTAATATGGATGCTTTTTAATGGAAGCAATCTTACCGCAAGTGCAAATGATTTAGAATGGAACGATAAAAAGTGGAGCATCGTGAATCACTTTATTCCTTTCACCGAAGAGGAAGTCAACGCACCCGATCGTTTCGAATCAGATTTCATGGTGCAATATATGAGTGATAAAACTTTTTCTGCGGAAGCAAAAGCAGTTTTAGAAGAAGGAAAAATATTGTGGAAAGCCTACTTTGATCACACCGATGTACGAAGCGTAAGAGATGAATTGAAACTAAACCGCCCCGATGTTGGTTGGTATCAAATAAGAAAAGCCATCCAAGCCAGAAATTCAAGCGGCGATTTCCCTCCCGTGAGTTTTAAAAACTTTGAAACGGCGTATAAATCTTTAAGTGAAAAACTTCAACCTATGGTTTATGAATTGGGATTTTTGAAAGCATAAAGAAAATAGTTTACAGGGTACAAAATATAATTGCGGTAGAGGATAAAATATTCAACTATCACTTTACGCATTAAGAAATAGTACTAGTTTAATTTTAAAATGTGCAAAAACTTGAGAAAAAAAATATCAAAAAATACTTTAGCAAAATATGGGGAATATTGCAACAACTGTCGAAGATCAATTAAAAATTCTAAAAGAAAGGGGTTTAGTCATAAATGATGACGAAAAAGCAATGGAAATTTTGCTGGATATTGGCTATTACAGGTTGGGCTTCTATTTTTATTATTTTCAGGATCCTCTTACTCATAATTTTGAAGAAGATATCAGTTTAGATGACATTATAGATCTTTATTATTTTGATTTTGATATCAAAATGTTGCTTTTGCGGTATATCTATAGAATCGAAGTTCATTTCCGCACGCAATTGGTCTATCACGCTTCTAATCTTTATAAAGCAAATAATACTTGGTATTCAGATCCCACAATTGTGAAAGATAATATACTTTTAAAATTTAATAATATTTATGATAAATTAAAAACGAATAATAACACACTGTTCAAACATCACACGAAATATCCAAAAGACGCATTTGCGCCAGCATGGAAAGTGTTTGAGTTTTTTACTTTTGGACAAACATTTACATTCTACAATAATTTAAAAAATGAAGAATTAAAGAAAAAAATTGCAAGTATTTATGGTTCTCGCGATGTTTCCTTAATCTACAACTACTTTATTTCATTAATAAATATTAGAAATATTTGTTCTCACAATGCAGTGTTGTTTGACTTCAATCAACCAGTTGAATTAAAGGAATTTGGAGTGAAAAATATAAAATTAAAAATCGAAATTCAACAAACCTTAATGCTTCTATTCGATTGTTGCTTTTTATTTTAAGCAAAGTATCCACAAATAGAGCAGACGAATTAGGGGACGATTTGAAAGCAATATTTGAAGAAGGGAAATCTAAAGTTTTGGTTAATAGAATGATAAAAGATAAAATAAAGTTTGATTTATAACGATTTTTTTTTAAATTTGCAGTAGAAAGTGCCCCGTCATATATAAAACTATTTCCGAGCACTCTAAAATAAGGATATCTGAACCCGAACATTGCAAAATGCTTCGGGTTTTTTATGGAGGTGAAAATAAAATTGCTTCTAAACAAACGCACTAAAACCCGTAATACTTCTACCAACAATCAAAGAATTAATTTCCTTCGTGCCTTCGTAGGAATAAATGGCTTCGGCATCGGCGACAAATCTGGCGACGTCGTATTCCAGTAAAATACCGTTGCCACCCAGAACTTCGCGGGCGCGGGAAACAATATCGCGGGTTCGCATGGTGCAGAACACTTTGGCGAGAGACGCGTGTTCGTCTTTTAAAATCCCTTCGTCCTGCATTTCGGAGAGACGAAAAACCATGGTTTGCATCGCCGTCAAATTAGAAAGCATTTCTACCAAATGTCCCTGTATCATCTGGAAAGACGCAATGGGTTTACCAAACTGTTCGCGCGTTTTGGTGTAGGCTAAAGCACTTTCGTACGCACCTCTCGCACAACCCGTCGCCATCCAAGCCACGCCGGCTCTGGTCATGCGCAGAACATTTCCGGTGTCTTTGAAAGAATTGGCGTGTTCCAATTTGTTTTCGTCAGAAATAAAACAGTCGGTTAAAGTGATCAAACCGTTTTGAACAATTCGAAGCGCCATTTTTCCTTTAATTTTTTCGACCTTAAAGCCGGGATTGTCTTTTTCTAAGATAAAACCTTTTACTTCGCCATCATCCAAACTTCTGGCCCAGATAATAATGACATCCGCGAACGTGGCGTTGCCGATCCATTTTTTCTGACCGTTCAGAATATATCCTTCCGGTGTTTTTTTACAAGTCGTGGTTAAACCTCCTGCTGCGCCGGAACCGACTTCCGGTTCTGTTAAACCAAAGGCGCCGATCTTATCAAAATTCTGCATTGCAGGCAACCATTTTTGTTTTTGTGCTTCTGATCCACACAGATAAATGGAGCCCATGGAAAGTCCGGATTGTACGCCAAAGAACGTCGCGATTGATGCATCAACTCGTGCCATTTCCATGGCTAAAACACCTTCCATTAAAAAGGGTAGGCCAGGACAACCGTAACCTTCGTAAGTCACGCCGCAGACATTCAGTTTTTTAAACTTTTCAATAATTTCAAAAGGAAAGGAATCGTGCAGCCAATGATCATTCACCAAAGGTTTGACTTCGGTTTCCATAAAAGTGCGAACTTTGAGTTGAATCTCTTTCTGTTCCGGCGTCAACGTTTCGAAAACATCGTAGAAATCGCCATCAACGGGTGGAAGATCTTTTTTCTTTTTTTCAGGATCGATCGCACGCATGAGCATTTTGATCTGCTTATCATTCATTTTAGAAAAACCTTCCATCATTTTTGGAAGGTCTACTTTCCCGGATATTTTGGAGAGTTCATCCAAATCAATTGATTTGAATATTTCAATAGCGTTTCTGACTTTGGAAAATAGGTTTGACATCGATTTTAATTTTAAAAAAAGATACAAAAAAAGTTCGGAAGAAAACTCCTGAAACTTCAATTCATAAAGAGTTTAAACAAAGCCGATCTGTCTTCCTCAATAATGTTGCGTAAAGTATTTTGACCATAAACCGTAAAAACACCCTGACGAAATGCTGCGTAAAAAACGATATTTGCGGAGCCGACCTTAAACAAATCTCCATGGAAATTCCTACTGTTAAAGAATTAAGAACTGAAAGAAATGATTCAACCACGATTTCTTATTTCTTACTGAGGCAATTAATTGGCATCCTCGGAATTCTATTGCCCTTTGCTTTGATTCTGTTCGGAGGGCGACTTCAACCTTCGCTCAGTCATTATTACTACAGTTTTTCCCATACCATTTTTATAGGAACGTTAGCGGCGCTATCAACATTTCTAATTACGTATAAAGGGAACTTTCGACTAGAGAACTGGTTGGCCAATATTGCGGGATTTTGTGCAGCAGGAGTTGCTCTATTTCCGACGAACGCAAAAGGTTTCATCGGTTCAAAATTTATCAGTATTCCGATTTCAGCGGAGACTTCGGAAATAAGTAAAATCCTTCACTATAGTTTTGCGACCGTACTTTTTATTTGCTTTGCGATATTTTGCTATGTAGTATTTCCCCGGCCTGAAAGAAATGAAGGATTCAATGAAAAGAGTAGGAGACGCAATCGAATCTATCGAATATGTGCTTACGTTATGATTTTCAGCATTCTGGCAATTGCCTTTCTTTCGATTTTTAAGGAATTAGATTTTCCTTATTCTACCTTACTTTTTGAATCCACCACTTTACTGCCGTTTGGGATTTCGTGGTTGTTAAAAGGTTCGTACAATTGGCCTCACTCGAGATATGATATCTTAAAGATTTTAATTAAACGTTGGCGATGATCTGACCGCGATTTACTTTTAATAAAAACTATTTGAAAAATTTGCAGCAGCTTGCAGAACATAAAAAAACCACCTCAAATTGAGGTGGTTCTATTTTTATCCCTGATTATTTTCAGGATTTTGACCTTCATTATTTTGAGGTCGGTCTTCTCTATTTTGTTGAGGTCTGTCGTTTCCATGCTGCGGACGATCATCTCTTCTCTGAGGTCTGTCGCCTTGTGGACGATCTTCTCTCGGTCTGTCATTATTGTATTGCGGACGATCACCTTGTGGTCTTTCTTCACGAGCCGGTCGATCTAAAAGAACTTTTCTTGAAAGTTTCATTTTCTTACGGTCATCGTAACCCATGAATTTCACTTCTACCATATCGCCTTCGTTGTAAGGAACTTTGTCCAAACGTGCCCATTCTATTTCTGAGATGTGAAGTAAACCTTCAGTTCCTTTTGCAATCGCTACGAACGCGCCGAAATCCATTACTTTCACGACTTTTCCGTTGTAAACTTCGCCTACAACAGGTACGAAACAAATTTCGTTGATCGCTGCAATAGTTCTGTTGATATTTTCTCTGGAAACACCGGAAATTTCGATTCTTCCAATTTCACCAATTTCTTCGATCGCGATAACGGTTTCGAAATCTTTCTGCATTTGCTGAATGATTTTTCCACCAGGTCCAATAATCGCGCCGATAAAGTCTTTGGAGATCTCCAATACTTCCATTTTCGGTGCGTGAGGTTTTACGTCTGTTCTTGGTGCATCTAATGTTTTCATCATTTCTCCAAGTATATGCAATCTTCCTTCTTTCGATTGAAGTAAAGCAGATTCCATAATATCCATGGTTAATCCTTCAACTTTGATGTCCATTTGACAAGCAGTAATTCCTCTTTCGGTTCCAGTTACTTTGAAATCCATATCACCTAAGTGATCTTCATCTCCTAAGATATCAGAAAGAACCGTGAATTTTCCAGATTTTGGATCTGTAATTAATCCCATTGCAATTCCGGAAACCGGTCTTGTAATTTGAACACCTGCATCCATCAATGCTAAAGTTCCGGCGCAAACCGTTGCCATAGATGATGAACCATTAGATTCTAAAATATCAGAAACGATACGGATGGTGTAAGGATTTTCTGTTGGTATCATATTTGCCAAAGCTCTTTGCGCTAAGTTTCCGTGACCAACTTCTCTTCTTGAAGTTCCTCTCAAAGGTCTTGCTTCACCTGTAGAGAATGGTGGGAAATTGTAGTGTAAAAAGAATTTTTGATCATAATTGATTGCAACGGTATCAACCATGTTTGCATCTTTTACAGAACCTAAAGTCACTGCGGTCAACGATTGAGTTTCCCCTCTTGTAAACACTGCAGAACCGTGAGCTCCCGGAAGATAATCAACTTCTGACCAGATCGGACGGATCGTAGAAGGAGTTCTTCCATCTAAACGAACGCCTTCATTCAAGACCATTTGACGCATTGCTTCTTTTTCTACATCGTGGTAGTAAACTTTTGCAAATGGTTTTACAGTTTCTAATTCTTCTTCAGAATATTGGGCTAAAAAGTCAACCAAAACGGCTTTGAAGTTTTCGCTTCTTTCTTCTTTTGCAGAAGGTGAAGTTGCTACTGCATATACTTTATCATAAGTTTCTTCCCAAACTTTCTTGCGAATATCTTCGTCGTGATTTTCGTGGGAATATTCTCTTTTAATTTTGCTTGATTCTACTCTTGCTGCTAAACGTTCCTGAGCTTCTACCTGAACTTTAATTTCTTCGTGCGCATATTTAATGGCTTCGATCATTTCCTGCTCAGAAATTTCTTTCATTTCGCCTTCTACCATTACGATAGAATCTTTAGTTCCTCCAACCATCATGTCAAGATCAGCTTTCGCTGCGTTTTCCATGCTTGGATTGGTAGATAATTGTCCGTCGATTCTTACGACTCTTACTTCCGACATTGGTCCGTTAAAAGGAATATCTGAAATTGCGATCGCTGCAGATGCTGCTAAACCTGCAAGAGTTTCCGGCATTACTTCTTTATCATAAGAGATCAAAGAGATCATCACCTGAACTTCTGCGTGAAAATCTGCAGGGAAAAGTGGACGCAAAACGCGGTCAACCAATCTCATTGTTAGGATTTCTTCGTCTGAAGGTCTTGCTTCTCTTCTAAAAAAGTTCCCGGGGATTTTTCCGCCTGCGTAGAATTTTTCTCTGTAATCTACTGTTAAGGGTAGAAAATCTACACCTTCTTTGGCTTCTTTGCTGGCTACAACAGTTGCTAAAAGCATTGTTCCGCCACATGTTACTACTACAGAACCATCGGCTTGTTTTGCCAATTTTCCTGTTTCAAGCGTGATTTCACGCCCGTCTTTTAATTGAAATTTTTCAATAATTGCTTGTGGAGCATTCATAAATTGTTTGTTTCTTCTGTGCAATCCGTATTGATTGCGGTTAATGTATAAACTTGTTTTACGGGTGTAAAGATAAGGAATTTTGTGTAGAGCGAAATTCGCTGTTTAATGGAAGAAATAAAGAGGAGCAGATTTAGATTTTCAGCGATAGTCTGTTAGATATCGTTTATTTTAGTATTAAAATGAAAACCATCCACCTAAAAAATGGCTAAACAGATTTGAAACTTAAATAGTTCTTTTTCAAAACTTTAAAAACTTGTATATACGATATGTTTAAGGAAAAAGATTTATCTGCACATTTTCGGCACAAAATTGGATTCCAAAAATAATATTAAAAATTTACTAACTTAAAAATTTAACATTATGGGAATTTTATGGACATTAATTATCGGTGCAATTGCAGGTTACTTAGGATCACTAATTTTTAAAGGCGGAAGTCTTGGATTGATCGGAAACATTGTAGTTGGTATCGTCGGTGGTTTTATTGGTTACTGGTTATTAGGTGGAAGACTGGGCGAAGGCGTTTTGGGAGAGATTTTAACCGGAACAATTGGTGCAATCGTTTTACTGGCGATCATTAATCTGTTTACCAGGGGGAAAGTATAATTAGAGCTTTACTCTTTAACTATTAAAAGGCAATTCATTTTGAGTTGCCTTTTTTCTTTTTCCAAAAATGAGAGATTAGAAATTAACCATCAATATAAACGTAAATGATTTTAAAAACTATTTTAAAAATTTAGATTACTAGTCTGAATTCATTCTAATTTCTCCCGAAACTAATTACATTTTATACTGGTGTTCTTCTTTAATGTAGAAACGAAAAAACCGCTCCAAATGAAGCGGTTTTAATTTTTCTATCGCGAAAAAGATTATTTTCTTAATCCTAATTCTGCAATAATAGCTCTGTAACGATTAATATCTTTCTTTTTAAGATAATCTAAAAGTGCTTTTCTTTTACCTACCAAAAGTACCAGTGATCTCTCAGTTGCGTAATCTTTGTGGTTTTTCTTCAGGTGACCTGAAAGGTGGTTGATTCTGAAAGTGAAAAGGGCTACTTGTCCTTCTGCGCTTCCTGTGTCTGCGTTAGACTTTCCATGTTTTGCGAAGATCTCTTTCTTCGTGTCAGTTGTTAGGTACATTCCAATATTATTTTAATGATTATTATGTAATGGGTGCAAAAGTACAACTATTTTCTCTATCTAAAAAGCAATAATCAAACACAGTTAAAAAGGGAACGAGTTAAATGTTAATTATTTCTTAAAATTATCATTGCGGATCCGCAGAATGGCAGTATTTTTGCAACAACACAAAATAATGAAAAATTTCTATTTTTTGGGCTTTACTTTACTAACTTTCGTATTTCTAACTGCTTGTCAGTCAGCAAGTGCTCAAAATTCACCTTTAACCAAAGATTCTAAAAATCGCAATATCCTCTATTTTAATCCAGAGGTTTTTCCTGATATTGAAGAAATCAAAGAACCAACGTACTCTGCTTTTTATGCCGCAGTTTCCCAGAAAAATAATCACTTTCGCAACTACAAAATGCTTCGCGTAGATTCTAATATTTCTTTTGATTCTGTAGATGTTGAATCAATCAAGGAATTTTGCAGAAACAATAATGCGCAGTTTGCCATTGTACCAAAAGTAAAATATTTTAAAGTAGGGTTGGGTAAGTATATTTTCTCAAATCAGGTCATTGTAAGTTTAAAAATGTTCGATTCTACCGGCGAAATGGTTACTCGAAGTGATTATGATACATTCCGTAAAAATGCCCGGATTTTAGGTTCTGCAGAAAATTCCATAAAAATTGGGACGGAAGGTGCCATGAATAATATGGCAAAAGCACTCGCCAAATCTAAAATGATCCTCTAAATTTTCTGATTCCATTATCAGTCCAATCTAAATTTCTCCTATTTCTTCGTTACTCTTGAGTTTTTGAGTTAATTTTGCAATTCTTAAAAAAGGAGTTAATGCATAGTAAAGAACTGGTTTTTAATCCCGCAGATATTGCAGAAACGCTCAGCGATCTTCACGCTGATGAGCGTCTTTTGGCGTTTTTGAAAGTTCCGAAACAATACAAAGCTGATGTTTTTTCGCATCTTGATCCTGATTTTCAGGAGGAAACGATAAGAAGTATTGGCAGCGAAGAAGTCTCGGAGATTCTAAATGCCATGACTCCCGATGATAGAACAGCTTTGTTCGAGGATTTTCCGGATGAATTGATCAAATCTTCTATCAACCTTCTAAATCCGAAAGAAAGGCGAATTGCGCTGAAACTTTTGGGTTACGACGTGGATTCGATTGCCCGTTTAATGACTCCGTATTATATTCAGATTCGAAAAGAGTGGACGGTTCAAAAATGTCTGCAGCAAATAAAGAAAGTGGGTAAAAAGATGGAGACCATGAACCATCTTTATGTGGTTGATGAACGAAATAAACTCATCGATGATATTGCGCTTGGATCCTTGCTTTTGGCAGAAGAAGATACCTTGATCTCTGAATTGACCGACAATCATTTTGTTGCGATTACTACTACAACTTCCAAAGAAGACGCTGTGCAGTTTTTTGAAAAATATGACAGAACCGCAATTCCAATTATTACAGAAGCTGGAGTTTTGGTCGGAATTGTCACCATTGATGATATTTTAGATCAAATTGAATCCCAGAATACGGAAGATATTCAGAAATTCGGGGGATTGGATGCCCTGGATCTTCCTTATATTCAAACTTCCTGGACAGAAATGATCAAAAAGCGCGCAACCTGGCTGGTGATCCTTTTCTTTTCTGAAATGTTAACCGCTTCTGCAATGGCTTTTTTCGAGCATGAAATTGAGAAAGCTGTCGTTCTCGCCTTATTTGTTCCTTTAATTATTTCGAGTGGCGGAAATTCCGGATCTCAGGCAGCAACCTTAATTATTCGCGCCATGGCTTTACAGGAAATCACGCTGAAAGACTGGTGGTACGTGATGCGTAAAGAGATTGTGTCGGGATTATGTCTGGGTGGAATATTAGGAGCAATCGGCTTTGTAAGAATTATGGTGTGGCAAAAAACCGGTTTATTCAATTATGGCGAATATTGGATGTATATTGCTTTAAGTATTTCATTTTCTTTGGTGTTGATCGTACTTTGGGGTACGCTTTCTGGGTCGATGATTCCGTTTGTATTAAAACGTCTGAAACTGGATCCGGCAACTTCTTCCGCGCCATTTGTAGCGACTTTGGTCGATGTTACCGGATTGATCATTTACTTTACCATTGCAGGTTTTTTCCTGAGTGGAAGACTGCTGTAACTTATCTTTAAATTGAATTCACTGATTTAAAATTCTTTCTTAAATTCATGAAAATTATCTCTCTAGTTCCAAGTATTACCGAAACACTGTTCGACTTTGGTTTGACAGATAAAGAGGTGATCGGCAGAACTAAATTCTGTATTCATCCGCAAGATCTGGTCAAAAATGTTGAAGTTATCGGCGGAACAAAAAATCTGAATCTTTCTAAAATAAAAGCTTTAAAGCCGGATTTAATTATTGCGAACAAGGAAGAGAACGATAAATCTCAAGTTGAAGAATTAATGAGGGATTTTAAAGTTTGGGTAACAGATATAGAAACGTTAGAAGACAATAAAAGTTTTCTCACAGAACTGGGAGCGCTTTTAAATAAGGAAGAACTTGCTGAAAAATTTAATAATCAAATTAGTACGATTTTCAATTTTAAAGAAACAAATGAACCAAAAAAAGTCGCCTATTTAATCTGGAAAAACCCTTACATGACCGTCGGCTCCGATACCTTTATTCATGAAATTATTATGAAATTAGGTTTCCAAAATCTGTTTGAAGATCAAAGAAGATATCCCGAAATCTCTGTTGATGAAATGAAAAAAGCAGATTATATTTTCTTGTCTACGGAACCTTTTCCTTTCCAGCAAAAACATATTGAGGAACTTCAAAAAGAACTTCCGAATCAAAAAATAATGTTGGTTGATGGTGAGGCTTTTTCCTGGTATGGAACGCATCTGGTGAAAGTACAGGAGTATTTGAGTAGTTTTTTGAGGTAGTTCAGGACTTAATTGTAATGAAATCTACACTTTGCAATTTGAATTTCGCCTTCTGAAAATTTGTAGATTAACCGATGTTCATCATCTATTCTTCTAGACCAAAATCCCGAATATTTGTGTTTTAAAGGTTCTGGCTTCCCAATTACATCAAATGGATTTCTTGAGATATCTTTCAATAAATCATTAATTCTCTTCAATTTTTTTTATCGGTTTTTTGCCAGTATAAATAATCTTCCCAAGATTCATCCACAAAAATATATTTCATCTTAATCTTCGATTAAATCTTTCGGGAAAGTATTGTTATTTTTTAGTTTCAAAATTGCTGAATCTAACCTCAATTCGTTAGTTCGAGAAGATAATTCCTGATTTGTTGCCATTAAAGAATTATACTCCTGCAGAGACATTACTACAATCCCAGCATCTTTTCCCCGATTGATCACTAAAGTTTCGAAATTTTTTGATACGCGATCTAAATAAGATTTTATATCTTTTCTGAAATCGGAAATACTTGCAACAACCATCTTTTTTGTACTTTAATTTGTACAGATAAACGTACAATGTAAATTCAAAGTCTAATTTTATTTTTAAAATGGTTTGAAACGCAAAAAAAGGATTTTCATATGAAAATCCTTTTGTCTTAAGAGAATTAGAAGATTTATATTTTCTTCATTTCTGACCTGATTTTCTCCTGCAATCCTTCACTGGCTACAACTAAAGGTAATCGTAAATAATTTTTCAGAATCCCTCTTTCAGCTAAAATTGTTTTAATTCCGGCCGGATTTCCTTCTGCAAAAATCATACGCGTAATTTCTACTAATTTATTGTGAATTTCGTAGGCTTCTTTAACTTTCCCTTCAAAAGCCAGTTGAACCATTGTCGAAAATTCTTTAGGATAACCTTGTCCAATCACCGAAATAACACCGTTTCCACCAGCTAAAGTTACTGGAAGTGTAAATTCATCGTCACCGGAAACTAAATTAAAATGCTCCGGTTTCTGACGTAAAATATCGAAATATTGCAGAATGTTTGGCGCTGCTTCCTTGATCATCATCAAATTCGGAAATTCACTCGCCAATCTTAAAGTGGTTGAAGCTTCAATGTTTTGTCCAGTTCGCGAAGGAACATTGTAAATAATAATTTTTTTACCGGTTCCGGCCAAGACTTTATAATGTTGGTAGAGCCCTTCCTGATTGGGTCTGTTGTAATATGGCGACACGGAAAGAATTGCTTCAAAAGCTGAAAGATCGGTTTCTTCGATCTGTTTTTTAACTTCCATCGTGTTGTTGCCACCAATTCCTAAAACCAAGGGAACACGATTGTTATTAACCTTTACAATATGATCAACGACCTGTGATTTTTCTTCTGCAGAAAGGGTTGCAACTTCTGCTGTAGTCCCTAAAACCACCAAATAATTAGTTCCGTTTTCAATATTGTAATCGACCAGTTTGGTTAATGAATCAAAATCAACGGATAGATCTTCGTTAAACGGCGTTACTAAAGCGACACCAACTCCTTTTAAAATGCTCATTCTTATAAAATTAATGTTTCAAAATTACAAAATTTAAAGTAAGAATTTGTTAAAAAAAAACCTAAGTTTATATTCATATCTTTATATTTGCAACACTACATTTTACCTCAATGAAAATAAAATTTCTATTAATCGGCTTCGCAGCACTATCGCTTTCGGCGTGTAAAACATCGCTCAATATTGCGAAAGTTCATACCGAGAAAAACATTTCAATTGCCCAGGATTTACCGGAAGATCAAAACTTTAATACGATTATTGAACCTTATAAACAAGAACTGGAAGGTAAAATGAATACCAAAATTTCTTACACTTCCGTTGATTTAAATAAATCAGGAGACAACAGTAATTTAGGAAATCTTTTGGCTGATTATACTTTTGAAGGCGCTGATGCATGGGCGAAAAAGAACGGAATCCCCGGCGGTGTCGACTGTGCTTTAATCAATATTGGCGGAATTCGATCTTCTATTGGAGCCGGCGACATTATTACAAAAAGCATTTATGAAGTGATGCCCTTCGAAAATGAAGTCCTTATCGTAAAAATGAAAGGTTCTGATCTGAAAGGACTTTTTGATTATTATTTAACGACCCAAAAAAATAATCCAATTTCCCATTTGTACATTGAAACGGATAATGGAATGACCATAAAAGAACTCATTAATGGAAAGGAAGTAGAGCCAACCAAAGATTATTACATTGCAACGTCTGATTATTTGGCGATGGGCGGTGATAATATGACTTTTTTCGCTAAGGGCCAATTGATTTCCACAGGAATTAAACTTCGGGATTTGTTCTTAGAAAAATTTAAGGCTAACCCGCAAATTGTAGCACCAACCGATATTCGGTTAAATTTTAAAAACAAAAAAATCAAGACCAATGAATAGAAAGGAGTTTTTGAAAACGATTGGTGGTGGGACTCTAGCACTTACTTTAGCACCGAATTTATTGCTGGCAGAAAATTTTAAGTTTTTAGAAAAGCAGTCGGAATATAAATTAACGATCCTTCATACTAACGATCAGCACAGCAGAATTGAACCTTTTGACGCGAGTTACACCAGAAATCCAAATCAGGGTGGTTTTGCAAGGAGAGCAGCCTTAATTGAGCAAATTAGAAAGGAAGACAAAAATGTGCTTTTACTTGATTCGGGAGATACTTTTCAGGGAACGCCGTATTTTAATTTTTTTGGTGGAGAAATCGAATTTCGATTAATGTCGATGATGGGTTATGACGCATCCACCATGGGAAATCATGATTTCGATAACGGTTTAGCGGGTTTTAAAAAAGTGCAGCCCAATGCGAAATTCCCTTTCATTTGTTCCAACTATGACTTTAAAAACACGATTCTGGACGGACAAACAATTCCGTACAAAATCTTCAATAAAAACGGAATAAAAGTGGGAATTTTTGCGGTAGGAATTGAGCTGGCAGGTTTAGTTGGCAAGAAAGATTATGGCGAAACTGTCTATCAGGATCCTATAGAGGTTGCACAACATTATTCCGATTTCTTGAGAAACGATAAAAAATGCGACATGGTCATCTGTCTTTCGCATATTGGCTACGAATACAAAGACAATCCAAATAAAATTTCAGATAAGATCTTCGCCGCAAAAACGGATGGGATCGATTTGATTTTAGGCGGTCACACGCATACTTTTTTACCCGAGCCGCAAAGTTTTCTGAATAAAAAAGGCAAGAATGTTTTGGTTAATCAAGTCGGTTGGGCCGGATTGCTTTTAGGAAAAGTCGATTTTTATTTTGACAAAAATAAAATTGTGAAAAATATTTCATGGAACAATCAAGTTATAGATGATACTATTCTAGTTTAAAATAATGAAAAAACTAATACCTTTTTTACTTCTTTTTATATCTCTGAGCGTTTCTGCGCAGGTCATTTCATCAACAAAATGGACCGATCTATTTTCTTACAATAATGTTCTGGCAATTCGCGAGGATAATGGAAAACTGATCGCAGCAACCGAAAACGGAATTTTTTTTTATACGCCAGCATCGGGAGAACTTAAAAAACTCTCCAAAGCAAACGGATTACATGAAGTAAAAATTTCAGCTTTTGATTATAATCCCGAAACAAAAATTGGTTTGGTTGGCTATAAAAACGGCTCCATGGACGTGATTACGCCGGAAGGAGTAACCTATGTTGTAGATATTCCTATCGCGACCGGTTATAACGGGGATAAAAAAATTAATCATATTTCGATTACGGACGATATGGCTGTAATTTCTGTGGGTTACGGCGTTTCTATTTTTAAATTAGGTAAAAAAGAATTTGGCGATTCTTCGTTCTTTACGAATGCGGGCAACTACGAAACCGCGAGGGAAGCGACTATTAAAGGCAATATCGTTTATGTAGCAACTGCAACAGGTCTAAAATACCACGAAATGGATGTGACCTTTCCCATCTATTCAACTTGGGGAACAGTTGAAGCAGGAAGTTTTAATCAAATTGCTGGTGGTTCTGTTTTAGCTTATGCGAATGCTAATACTGTGAAATACGGTATTGGAACCACATTTTCGACACTCCCACAAACTTTTTCAAATATTCAGGATGTTACGGTGACTGATCAAAATATTATTGTGGCAGATTTAAATTCAGTTTCAGTCTTTGGAACTTCCGGTAATTTTGTGAAATCTTATGCTGCAAATGAGCAACTCAACACTGGGTTTTTTTTTAATTCACAAATTTATGCAGGCTCCAAATTGTCGGGTATGCTCAATGAATCAGGAGAACTATTGAAGCCAGATGGGCCTTATAATAATACTTCGTATAAAATTACAACATTAAATGAGAAACTTTATATTTCTAGCGGTAACAGAACAAATAGATATAATGACCCACTTCCGGCCGATGGTAATTTAGGATTTTATTATTTCACCGGATCTGAATGGATCTATCCCAATTTTTTTAAAAACAGCACGTTAGGATTTAACGTCTTGGATGTTGTAGTGAATCCTTCAGATATGAATGAAGTTTTTTTTACGAATTATATTTTTCAAAATAGTCAGGGCGTTTACAAAATGAAATTTAATCCGGGCAGTAAGGATTTTGATTTTATGAAAGTTTATAAAACAGGAAAAGATGTATTTCATGGCAGACCCGTTGGTCTTTCCTTTGACAAGGATAGTAATCTTTTTGGAACTGTTGCCTTTTTAGATATAGAAAATAATGCAGGAAATTCTGGTTTGATGGCGTATAATCGATCTGCGGATTCATTTTCCTATAAAAGTTTTAAGATCGGGAGTGCGGTTCAGAAGCCTCTAATTAATGACGGTTTTATTTGGGTTCCTCTACCACGAGATAATATTTTGGCTGCATTAGATTACAAAAACACAGTTAGTTTTTCTGATGATGAAGCCTATTTTGTAAAAAAAACCGATGGTTTGCCCACTAATGCAGAAGGAGTAATTTCGGTCGCAATTGATAAAAGTGGTGATGCGTGGATTGGAACAGACAGTGGACTAAGAATCTTATCATCTGCAAATTCGAGTATTAAAACTGATCCAGGTGTAAATCCAATTATAATCGAGGAAAACGGAGTAGGAGAAGAGCTTTTTCGAGACAGCAGTATTTTACAGATCGAAGTTGATTCTGGAAACCAAAAGTGGATCTCAATAAATGAAGGTGGTGTGTTCTACTTAAGTTCAAATGGGGAACAAACCCTAAAACATTTTACTAAAGAGAATTCCCCTCTACCAAGTAATAACGTAACGGATATTAAGGTTGATAACAAAAATGGAAAAGTCTATTTTGTGACCATCGATGGAGTGATGATTTTTCAGGGAGATGTACTGGAAGTAACTGAAAACTTTGGTGATGTTTTGGTCTATCCAAACCCGGTCGTCTATTCAAAATATAAAGGAAATGTGAGCATTCGCGGTTTAGCTGAAAAAACGAATATCCGTATCACAGATGCAGCCGGTAATTTGGTGCATCAGGCAGTTTCCAGAGGTGGATATTATGAATGGAATCTTAATAACCATCGTGGCGTGCGTGTTGCATCTGGAATCTATTTTGTTTTAATGACCAATGCAGATGGTACCGACACTGCTACCGCTAAAATCGCCGTTGTGAATTAATGCAAAACCAAACATGCTTTCTTCTTTCTTATGTGAAATATGGCGACAACGATGCTTTTCTACATTGTTTTTCCGCCGAAGAAGGATATCAAAGTTTTTTTGCGAAAGGAATTTATTCTGCGAAAAATAAAAAGAAGCCTTACCTTTTTCCATTAAATCTTTTGGATATTTCTATATCAAAATACGGGAAGCAAAGAAATGTTCAGACAGTTTCTAAAATGGAATTAGCCGCTGAGTTTTATGATTTCAACGACGTTAAAACGAATTGTATCTTGTTTTTTATTGCTGAATTTTTGCAGCAGATTTTACGGGAAGAAGATCAGAATAAAATGGCATTCAGCTTCATACAAGATTTTCGGGAGGATATTAAATTAAATCATTACGATTCTTACATCACTTTGATGTTTCGCTTTTTAACAATCTGCGGAATTGCGCCTTTATTGAATAACAAAATTTATTTAGATCCAGAATCCGGAACTTTTGGGGATGAAATATCTCATTCAAACTTTACGGAGGAAATTTCTACCGTTTGGAAAGTTTTTCTAGAACCTGAAAATGAAACGCAAAAAAGTTTAAAACGTAGTCAAAGGAATGATGTTGTTGATTCTCTCATGTCCTACTATCACATGCATTTTAATGGATTTTACATACCTAATTCTCTAGCTGTTTTACGCCAGATCTTTGAGTGAAAGTACATACCTGTTATTTATTTATCGCAAAAAAAAGTTCCTGTATGAGGAACTTTTTAATTTTTGATCGGTGACAAAATTATCTTGGTACTGCCGAGTAAATGCTTTTATAAACCTGAAAGTTAAATATAAAACTTCTGTTTCTGTATGAAATGGTAGCAAAATTAACATGAGGATCGCGGGCGTAGGCTGCTCTTGATGGAACGATAATAACTCCCTGCATATTGTAGTTAGTTGCATCGGGAATGTCGAATGCTTTAAATTTTTTCAAGCCCTCCTGAAAACCCTCAATTTCATAAAAACTTCTTTTCTTTGCCTCGTCGAAAGTCGCCTTCTCTAAAACTGATTTTTTCACATAATAAAATTCGGGATCAATATCAGGAACTCCAGACTGGCCAACATTATCTGTATACGGAGCGCCAGCGAAATAGCTGACTTTATCATCAACTTTAGATGCTACGTACGTTACCGCTGTACTCATTAAATGCAGAGTGTCATATTCTCCGATAGTAGTTCCCGGATCAGGTTGTGCTCCTGGTCTAATAATATAAATTACCCCAGATGGTAAAGTAACAGGCGCCGGAATAAGACTGGCTAATTTTACGTGAGTGGTATCAGTCGCCACATAATCCATCAAATTTCCTTTTTCATCTAAATAATGCGTTTGTAAAAAGCTCTGTGCAGCTTCATCATCGTAACTATTTTGGGTTTCTATGCTAACTTCTTCTACGTATTGTAACTCATCTTTTCTACAAGATACCAAAGCAACAGTTGCTAAAGCAAGATATAAGAATCTTTTTTTCATTTTTATAATTATCATTAAATTGCTGAAATTTTTAATTCAGCAAAAGTATAAATAAAATATGAGAATCGATAAGTTTTTATGGTGCGTGCGTTTTTACAAGACCAGAACTGTTTCGGCAGATGAAATAAAGAAGAACAGAGTCTCTCTCGGAAATCAGCCTGTAAAAAGTTCCCGAGAAGTGAGAGAGGGCGACATGATTAAGATCAGGAAAAATCAAATAGATTATCAGATCAAAGTTTTGCAAATACCCAAAAGTAGAATGGCGGCAAAATTAGTTCCTTTATACATTGTAGATAAGACTGAAAAAGAACAGTATGAGACGCTAAAACAAAGAAAACTCACGCAGGATTACTACCGTATCAAAGGCGAGGGCAGACCTACGAAAAAAGACCGTCGAGCTATGGATGAGTATGTAGAAAATGACACCACAACAGATATGGATGGTGGCGCATGGGATTTATTCTTCAGCGATGTTGAAGAGACGTCGAAAGATTAAAGAAGCGTTTTGATTTCCTTTACAATTTCTTCTACTTCCTTCGAATCGGTATCGATGGTGTATTTTGCTTTGGAGTAATAAAAATTTCTCTCAAATAAATGTTTTGCGATAAATTCTGGCAGATCTTCATCGGGAATATTTGCGATTAAAGGTCTCTTGCTTTTCTGCTTAAGAAGTCTTTGAGTGAGTGTTCCGACTGAAGTTCGAAGAAAAATACTTTCGGTGTATTGGTTAATTACTTCGATATTATTATAATATGCGGGCGTTCCACCGCCCACACTTAAAATTAAATCTTTTTTAGTGGCTAAAATTTCTTCTAAAAGTTCCCGTTCTTGCTTTCGAAAATAGATTTCGCCCCTTTTTTCGAAGATTTGAGGGATTGTCATTTTATTTTTCAAAGAAATATGGTGATCGAGATCAATTAATTTTAAGTTCAAATCTTGACTCAAAACTTTGGAAATGTGAGATTTGCCGCTTCCCATGTAGCCGATCAAAGAAATTATCATGTTTTTATTTTTCACAAAGTACCAGAAAAATTTTGAGATTTTAAAAAAAGACTTATCTTTGCACCACTTTAAAAGGAGATACAAATCTAAATTTAAAGGTGACCGACTCGGTAGCTCAGCTGGTAGAGCAATACACTTTTAATGTATGGGTCCTGGGTTCGAATCCCAGCCGGGTCACAAGCAAAAAATTTCGTCTCGTTCTCAATATTCGAGACGAATTTTTTTTGCCTGCGTGGTGAAATTGGTAGACACGCCATCTTGAGGGGGTGGTTTCCTATGGATGTGCTGGTTCGAGTCCAGTCGCAGGCACAACGCACATGAGCAATGAGTAATGTTCTTATGAGTAATGTAAAATTGCTTATTACCAATCACTCATTACTTATTTTTAAAACAGACCGACTCGGTAGCTCAGCTGGTAGAGCAATACACTTTTAATGTATGGGTCCTGGGTTCGAATCCCAGCCGGGTCACAAAATTACTTCTTCGGAAGTAATTTTTTTTTCATATTAATATTTTGTGATTTGGTGTTCGAAAATCTTCCCATAAAGAAGATTTTTGACGTTTTAAATGGAGAAATTAGTCATATTAATTTTCATCCATGATTTAAGAATTGTGCGAAAGCGATTGCAAAAATTTATTTCTGTGGAAATTTAAAACTCACGCAAGTGAAATATATTCATGTGTTTTTAATCTTTTTCTTTTTGAATAAATGATATAGATTTATAAATGTCTATTTCTTCATTATTTTTCTACCAATTATTTTGGCTCGGTTTTTTTTGGAGAGAACATCAATTTCTGTAGATATTTCGACTGTAGGATTTTACCTTTATATTTTAGCGATTTTATCATTTAACCGCAGGTGAAAAGCTTAACGTCATGAAAAATTTGGAATCAGTCTAAATGAATATTATCAATTAAACGAACATCATTTACCACAACTACGATAAACGCGCGATAATAATGACCTTTATAAAAGAAATCGGTTTTCTTTAAAGTAGCTTCATCGGCAATTTCGAAATATTCTAAAATCATTCCTCGCTGATCGTCGAAAATATCTTTCACGCGTTTGTTGATCTCCGGAACGGTAATAATTCTAAACCAATCATTAACTTTAACCAGAGTTTCATAAATTACTTTAGAAGCTTCGCGTTGATCAGGACTTAGTCTTTCGTTACGCGAACTCATCGCTAACCCACTTTCTTCCCGATAAATTTCGACCCCATGAATTTTTACAGGCAAATTTAATTTCTCTACTAATTTCTCAATAATAGCAAGCTGCTGAAAATCCTTTTTCCCGAAATAAGCATTGTCGGGTTTTACCTGGTGCAACAATTCTTCAACTACCGTTCCGACGCCATCAAAATGTCCGGCCCTGAATTTTCCTTCCATTTCATTTTCTAAACCATCAAAATCATAAGTCTTGCTTTTTAAACCATCCGGATATAAATCTGATACTTCCGGGATATAAACAGCATCAACAGATTCTGAATTTTCCAGAATATTAAGATCGTTTTCGATGTTGCGTGGATATTTTTTTAGGTCGGATGCATTATTAAACTGCGTAGGATTTACAAATATTGAAGAGATGACAAGGTCGTTTTCTTTCCGCGCTGCTTCATATAGGGAGATATGACCTTGATGAAGGGCACCCATTGTTGGTGCGAAGCCAATTTTCTTGCCCATTTCCTTCTGCCTTTCGATATAATCGAGTAAAGTCTTTTTTGTTTTAAAAATTTTCATAGCATATTATTATCTAGGTAAAAATAGGAATTTCTGGGAAAAAATTAACCACCTGAAAAGAAAATCTTTTGCCGAAAAATCAAGTGTTTGAAATAATAATTATTAAAATATGTTAATTAAAAATTATTCGTTTAAAATTTTGTAATTTTGCACGGTAGAATTTTCTGCTTTAAAATACGAACAACGATAGAATTTATGCCGAACCAAAAAGTATTATACGTCACCACCGAAATGTTTCCATACCAGGAAGATAGCAATATCGCAACCATGGTGAGTAAAATGGCGCTCAAAATGCACCAAGATGGTAATGATGTAAGAGTGTTTATGCCAAGATTTGGGCAAATTAGCGAACGTAAGTTTCAGCTTCACGAGGTGATCCGCCTTTCTGGAATGAACATTATTATTAATGATCTGGATCAACCTTTAATTATTAAAGTAGCCTCTCTACCGGGAGAACGGCTCCAGGTTTATTTCATCGATAACGATGAGTATTTCAAGAGAAAGCAATTTTACATTGATGATGAGGGAAAACCATTCACCGATAATGATGAGCGCGCTATATTCTTTGCGAGAGGAGTTATAGAAACGATTAAAAAGTTGAACTGGGTTCCGGATGTTATTCACTTAAACGGCTGGATGGCTTCGTTTATCCCTGTTTATTTAAAAACTTTTTACAAAAACGACTCTTATTTCAACGATTCCAAAATTGTTCTTTCTGTTTATAATGAAGAAGACTATGTTCTTTCTGATACCATAGAAGAAAAAATGAAATTCGACAATATTACAGCTCTAAATGCGTTTAAAAAACCAAGTTTTCAGAAATTCGTGATCGAAAGTATGGATTTGGTTGATGTAGTTATAAAAGGCGACGAGTTCTTACAAGATGAACTAAGTGCAGCTTTCGACAAGACCAAAACTACAAAGTCCGAGTATGTAAACGCTGATTCCATCGATAAGTTATACTAATCAATTTAAATTTTAATGATAAATAATATTCAAAAATTATTCAAAATTACCGCAACATTGGTAATTGGGAGTGTAATTTTATGGAGTTGCGAGCCGGATGCTGATCAGCTTGGTTCACAATTTTTTCAAAACGGTGCACAGGGCACAGAAACACCATATCCGATAATTGCCTATAATTCTGTAAACGGTCTGGGAGATACCATTCGTACAGATGCTGTTAGGCTGCAGAGTGCAACTTTAGGAGCATTTAATGAGCCCCAATTTGGATTGCAAAAATCTGCTTATGTAACGCAGGCGCGTTTAAGTATTTATGGGCCTGATTTTGGAGTTAATCCGGTTTTAGATTCTGCCGTTTTGGTCATTAAACCTTTATATGCTACAGATTCTTTAACCACTACAACTGTTGAGGATTATATTTACCCAGATGGAGCAGTAGCTGCGAAAAAAGTAGTTTCTAATTATCCTGTTATTAAATATGGTAAGGCAAAAATAAACGGTAAAACAATCCTTAATATTAAAATTAATGAAGTTCTCGATTTTCTTGGATCAGGAAGTGATCAGGTAAGATCTAATAAAACTGTAAATACGGGATCTTTGGTGGGTTCAAAAATTTTTAATGGTAGTGTAAGCGCTGTTAAAATTACGGGTGACGCAGATAATAAAACACTTTACGAAAGAGGTCCAACCATTCGAATCCCTATGGATTCAACCTTTTTTCAGAATAAAATTATTAAAAGTCCTGCCACCAATCTAACAGATGCAGCTTCTTTTATCAGATATTTTAAAGGACTGAAAATATCGGTTGACGAAAACGACGGCTATATCTTTAATTTCGATCCTAATGCGATCGTGGTAAACTTATACTATAAGAATGGTGATGCAGCGACTCGGGAAGATGCTACTTTTATATTGAATTTAGGACCGGATAATGTTCATTTTAGTCAGATTGATTTTGATAGAACAGGAACTCCTTCTGAAACAGCAATTACAAATCGAAATGAAGTTAGCGGAGATCCTAAAATATTTGCGCAGGGAATGGGCGGACCTGGAATTGGACTTCGTGTTCCCGCTGCTACGGTGGCCACGATTAAAGATCTATATAATAATGATAAGATAGGAATAATTTCTGCAAAAATTCGAATTTTTACCGATGTAACCAGCTGGGATAACAGCTATAAAAAACCTGATTATTTTGTAGTAAGACAACGTGATTTAACGAAGCCAGTAGGTGAGCAGTATTTAAATGATTATCTTACAGATATGAACTTATTAGCTTACACAGGACTTTACAATTTGGTAAAAGCCTTTGATCTCGAAAAAAATCCGGCTTATTATGATATAGGAATTACGCAAACCTTTAAAGATATCATCGAAAAAGAAGCGAAAAATAATGATCTTATTTTAAATGTAGGTAATTACACTACAGATGACAAGGGGAATTTGGCAGGATTGGGCTTATCTTATTTGGGTCAGCAGAATTTTAATACAAGATCTTTCACACCCTTTAGAGCAGTGTTTGTAGGTACAGATGCAGGAAATGAGAGAAGCGCTAAGTTGATTTTAACTTACGGAAAGAAATAATAATAAATAAAGAGGAATATATATGTGTGGTATTGTAGGATATACGGGCTTTCAAGATGCTTATGAAGTAGTAATAAATGGTCTTCGCAGATTAGAATATAGAGGATATGACAGCGCAGGGATCGTTTTAGAGGAAGGAACAAGTTTTGATGTTGCGAAAACTAAAGGCAAAGTTGAAGATTTAGTAGCAATTTCGAAAAATCTTGCAGGTAAATCACATGTTGGTATGGGTCACACGAGATGGGCGACTCACGGAGTGCCAAGTGATCGGAATTCGCATCCACATCTTTCAAACAACAGTAAAATAGCTTTAGTACATAATGGGATCATCGAAAATTACGATACCATTAAAACAATGCTTACCGAAAAAGGATTTACTTTTCAATCTGAGACCGATACTGAAGTTTTAGTAAATCTTATTCAGTATTTTATGGATATTAATGTTGATATTGATTTTCCAACTGCAGTTAGATATGCATTGAATGAAGTTTACGGAGCTTATGCAATTACGGTAATGCATGATGATTATCCAGGATTATTGGTAGTTGCGAGATTAGGTTCTCCGCTGGCAATTGGTTTAGGAACTAACGAATATTTTATAGCTTCAGACGCTTCTCCTTTCGTTGAATTTACGAAAGAAGCTGTTTATCTGGAAGAAGGCCACATGGCAACGATTTCATTAGAAAATGGAGTGGATATTCGAAACATTAAAGACAACGCGAAAATAATTCCCGAAATTCAACAGCTTAAATTAAGCTTAGAACAAATTGAAAAAGGAGGTTACGAGCATTTCATGTTGAAAGAAATTTTCGAGCAGCCAAAATCAATTCATGATACTTTAAGAGGCAGATTGTTGGTAGATGAAGGCATTATTAAAATGGCCGGGATCTGGGATAATCTCGAAAGATTGAATCAGGCGCAAAAAATAACCATTATCGCTTGCGGTACTTCCTGGCACGCAGGTTTAATTGGGGAATATCTGATCGAGGAATTTGCAAGAATTCCTGTTGAAGTGGAGTATGCTTCAGAATTTAGATATAGAAACCCAATCATCACTGAGAAAGACATCGTGATCGCAATTTCTCAGTCTGGAGAAACTGCAGATACTATGGCTGCGATTAAAATGGCCAAAGAAAAAGGAGCTTTCGTCTATGGAATTTGTAATGTAGTTGATTCTTCAATTTCAAGGATCACCGATGCAGGTTCTTACACGCACGCCGGACCAGAAATCGGTGTAGCTTCTACAAAAGCATTTACAGCTCAACTAACCGTTCTTTCTTTAATTGCATTAAAATTAGGGAAACATAACGGTCAGTTAAGCAATCAGGAATTCATGAAATTGATTACTGAACTTGATGCATTGCCAAAAAAAGTTGAGGAGGTTTTAGAAACCACTCACGAAATCACAAAAGAAATTGCGAAGAATTTTATCGACGCACAAAACTTCCTTTATTTAGGTAGAGGTTATAATTTCCCTGCAGCTTTAGAAGGAGCTTTAAAATTAAAGGAGATTTCTTACATTCATGCAGAAGGTTATCCGGCTGCAGAAATGAAACATGGTCCAATCGCCCTGATCGACGAAAATATGCCGATCGTAATTATCGCACCTAAACAGGGTCATTATGATAAAATAGTGAGTAATGTCCAGGAAATTAAGGCAAGAAAAGGAAAAGTAATTGCGTTGGTCAACAAAGGGGATACTCAGGTTTCTTCCGTAGCGGATTACGTGATTGAGTTCCCGGAAACTTCCGAATGTTTTTCTCCCATCATCGCTTCCATACCGTTGCAGCTATTAGCTTACTATATCGCAGTTTACAGAGGTGCAAATGTGGATCAACCTAGAAATTTGGCGAAATCTGTGACTGTGGAATAAAAAAAATGTTAATTTTTATGAAATAATCCAAACATTTTTTCGTTTTGGAAAAAAAATCATAATTGTTTTTCTAAAAAATTATATATTTACCGCTTAATTTCAAAAAATAGCATGAACAAAATATTTCTTGTATTACTATCCGCCACTCTAATAATTTCGTGTTCCAAAAGGGGCAGTTCTACCGCTGGTAAGCCCGGAGTTAAAGGTGAACTGGTTCCAAAAGGAAAGTCTAAATCATTTGTTGCAGAAAGACCTTACGGAATGGTTGCCATACCTGCAGGATCTTTTGTAATGGGTCTTGCTGATCAGGACTTTACCGATACTCCAGAAAAAGCAACGCTTAAAACAGTAACTGTTTCTTCATTTTTTATGGATGAGACAGAAATTACCAATGCAGAATACCGTGTATTTATTAATTATGTACGTGATTCTGTTGTACGCTCTTTGTTAGCAGAAGCTGCTGGAGATGGTGGTACTGAGGGAGACGGAGAAGCGATTGGAGATTACGCTTACTTAGGTAAAAAAGCGGGTGAAGACAAAACAGCTTATCAGGAGTTTATGGATTCTCAGGGCGGAAGAGATGGTTATGATGAATCTAAAAAATTAGACTGGAACGTTCCTTTACGCTGGAAAACTTCAGAATATCCGGATGCTCAATATGCAGAGATCTTAGAATCAGTTTATATTCCACCTGCAGAAAGAATCAATAACGAAAGAATTATCGACACCAGAAAATTGCTTTATGCTTTTAAATGGGAAGATATAGAATCTGCTGTCAAAGATAAATCCAGAGGTGCAAAATATTTGAAAAAAGAAAGTATCGCTGTTTATCCTGATACCACGGTTTGGATCAAAGATTTTAATTACGCTTATAACGAACCGCTTTACGATGGATATTTCTGGCACAGTGCTTACAAAAATTATCCTGTTGTTGGTGTAACCTGGGATCAGGCAAGAGCTTACTGTAATTATAAATCTAAATTGAAATCTGATTACAACGAATCCCTGAAAAAGAAAAAACAGAAAGCAATGGCTTTCCGTCTTCCAACCGAAGCGGAGTGGGAATATGCGGCAAGAGGTGGTAAAGAAAATGCAACTTACCCTTGGGGTGGCCCTTATTTGCAAGATGACAGAGGATGTTATTTAGCGAATTTTAAACCGAAACGTGGTAATTATATCGAAGACGAGAAGAAAGGTACTTTTACATACACTGCTCCCGTGAAACAATTTGCTAAAAATGGTTTTGGATTGTATGATATGGCTGGAAACGTTGCAGAGTGGACAGAATCTCCATACAACAATTCAACCTACGAATTTGCATCTACTCTAAATCCCTACTTATCTAATCAAGCTTATAAAGAGGTGAGAAAATCTGTAAGAGGAGGATCCTGGAAAGATGTTGGGTATTTATTAATGAATGGTGCCAGAGATTACGAAAGAAAAGATTCTGCCAGAAGTTATATCGGTTTTAGAACCGTGCAGGATATTCCGGAAGGTACAGCGAAGTTCAAAAAAAGAACCAACTAGATTTAAAAAAAAATAAACAAATAATTCTTACTAACTAATAAATTAAAGCCATATGTTTAAAACTAAAGAAGCAACTTACAATTTCATCTATTCAATTGGAGCTGCAATTGTAATTTTGGGTGCCCTTTTTAAAATGACTCACTGGAGTATAGGTCCTCTTACCGGAAATGTAACGTTGGCTATCGGTTTGATTACTGAAGCGATTATCTTTACGATTTTTGCATTCGATATCCCAAAATCTGAAGAATCTTATGCTTGGGAAAACGTATATCCAGAGTTGTTAGACTCGCATGCAGAAGCAAACCCAAAACATTCTTCTTTAGCTTTACAATCTGCAGAGGTGAAAGAGTTAGAAACTTCTTTATCAGATAAATTAGACAAAATGCTGGCTGATGCAAAATTAGATGTTAGTCTTTTCGACAGATTAAGAACGGGAATCGACAAGTTTTCAACTTCTGTTGATCAAATTAACCAAACGGTTGATGTTACTGGTTCTACGCAAAAATACAATGATCAGTTAATACTAGCTGCAAGTCATTTAGAAAGCATGAATGCATTGTATTCTCTTCAGTTAGAGCACGGTAAAACGCAAACTGAATACAGTAAAAAATATGTTGAAGATATGCAGAAATCTGCTGCTCATTCAGAGAAATTTAATGAAGAATTAACAGGATTAACCTCAAACCTAAATAGTCTTAACAGAGTTTACGGCGGAATGCTTAGCGCAATGAAATCATAGTTTCCTATCCATTTATAAATAAAATTTAAACTATTAACAAAATTTACTAAAAATGGCACAAGGAAAACAGACGCCTCGTCAGAAGATGATCAACTTGATGTATCTGGTGTTCATTGCAATGCTTGCAATGCAGATCGACCAGGAGATCATTAGATCCTATAAAGATACGACCGGTTCTTTGGAAGAAACCAGAACCTTAACTGAAAATAACAATAGTATTTTCGGGAAAACTTTAGAAGCTAAGGCTGCTAATACTCCCGAAACTTTTTCTGCTCCTTTGGCAAATTATAAAAAATTAGAAGCGGTATCCGACGATCTGGTTCAAAGTATAGAGGGTTTAAAGTTAGAGCTCAGTAAAGAAGCAGAATACAACAAAAACGAACTCGATATTCAGGAGAGTTTTGCGTCACTAAATAATACAGAACCTTCAACCAATATGTTTTTTACAGGCGGTGATGAAAATAATCCATCAAAAAAAGCGGCTGACTTAAAACTAAAAATTGAGGCTTTTAAAAGCTTTGTGAATCAAACATTCGGATCTAACAACTTAATGAAGGCAGTAGTTGCAAGAACCAATAAGCAAATGCTTACGGAATATAAAGAACTTAGAAACGGTAAGAATTGGGTTCAGTATAAATTTTACAACCAACCTTTAATTGCGGCACTTTCAAATTTAGAAGTTATTCAATCTTCTGCTAGAGGAATTCAAGGTGATGCATTATCAGTAATGCTTCAGGAAAAAGTAGATGCAGACATTAAGTTTGATGCTTATTCTGCAATAGTTTCTGCACCAACAATGGTTGTTCAGGGCGAAACTGCTCAAGGTAAAGTAGCGATCGGTAATTATTCCAGCAATGTTCCGGGATTAACCATGCCAGGTTTAACCATAACAAATGGAGAAGGAGTTCGTAATTTAGATACGGGTTCTTTAGGCGATAAATCGTTTGCAGGAACAATTTCCTTTAAAGACGTAAACGGAAAAGATCATCCTTTAACTTATAATCATCCTTATACGGTAGTTCCCGGATCAAAAGAAGTTGCTTTTGAAAGCGGTGCCTTATTATCTGCAGACAAAATGCAGGTTTTATACAGAGGTTTACCAAATCCAATTTCAGGTTCGATCCTTGGAGCAAATAATGGACAAACAACATTATCTGCATCTGGAGCCGGAGTTTCTAAAACAGGAGGTGGTACATGGGTTGTAACACCAGGATCTGGAACCAGTACAACATTAACGATTTCTGGTAAAGGACCAAAAGGTGAAACGATCTCTAAAGCTTTCCCTTTCAGAATCAAAAATGTTCCGCCACCAATTGGATTGATTCAGGGTAAAAATATTGTGTCAATGCCTGCAAGTTCAATTCCTAATCAGAAAGTTTCTGCAGACATGCCAGATTTCGATTTCCCGGTAACTTTTACGGTAAACAGTTTTATGTTTAAAGTTCCTGGAAAAGCAGCAATGCTTGTTAACGGGAGTTCTTTAAGTTCTGTTGGCAATCTTACAAAAGGCCTTAGAAATGGTGATATTGCTTACGTATTTAATATTCAGGCAACCGCTACAGGACTTGGTAATCAGCAGTTAAAAAACATAGGAAACGTCATAATAAACGTGCAATAAAATCGTTACTGATTTAATAATTAAGTTGTCTTTAGTACAAAAATTTTAGAATGAAAAAGGTCATATTAATAGTTCTTGCTTTAAGTTTCAGCTTTGCTGGAGCGCAAACTAAGAAAAAAACGAAAAGAAAAGCCAAGCCTAAAACTGCGGCTGTGGTAGCTGCAAAACAGGAAGAAGGTGCTGATATGGGCAATATTGATTCCTTGGTTAACGCCTACGCCACGCCAGCGATTCCAGAAGAGCCTATTAATTCTATGTCGATTTTGAATGCAAAGTCTCCCGAATCTTTCCGAAAATTTCGTGAGTTGGGAATGATCAAGCAAGGTGATTCTATGGTTTCTACCAGAAAAACTCCTTTAAAATATGGCTTTATTGAAGACAAGGACATCTTGAAAAGCATGGTCGTTTGGGAAATTATTGATATGAACGATAAGTTGAATCAACCTTTTTACCACAATGAAGACGGTTTGGTTTCTCAAAATAAATCATTGTATCAAATTTTATTCGATGCGATTAATGACGGCAGAATCAAAGAAGTCTATGATGACGAACTTTTTTCTATTAGATTAGATCCAGACGCCATTCAGGCCAGAATCAAAAATGCTGTAATGAGCGATGCTGGTATCGATAAGCTGAACGAGAGCGGGACACTGACGGACGAAGAAAAGAAAGAATTTACCAATGTTTACGAGACTAAAACTGAAAATGTAAAAGTTTTGAAAATTAAGGGAATGTGGTATATTGACCGAAGAGACAGTCAGATGAAATACCGATTATTAGGAATTGCCGCGATGGGACAAGATCCAGCAACAATGGGCCAATATGGACCAGATGGACAACCTTTAGCAGCGAAAGATGAATTGATCGATCTGTTCTGGGTGTATTATCCGGATGCGCGGGAAGTTTTAGCAAACTCTATTGTTTTTAACAGTAAAAATCTTGCTTCAGATATTTCCTTTGATGATTTATTGAACGCCCGTCGATTTTCTACCATCATTTATAAATCAGATAACGGTTTAGGAAACGGAGTTATTAAAGATTATATTCCACGTGATGCAGATGCACAGTTAGAAGAAAGCGAAAGAATTAAAGGACAGATCCTCCAAATGGAAAACGATATGTGGAATTATTAATTTCACTCGAAAATATCCCAAAACCTGAGTATTTTTACTCAGGTTTTTTTTATTGAATTTTTAGACCGATAAAAATGAAAAATGTTGATTATATTATTGTAGGCGATGGTTATGCCGGGATTTTTTTTGCACACCAGTTAATAAAGCATAACAAATCTTTCGTTATTTTTTCAGGCAATCAAAATGGAGCTTCCAGAGTTTCCGCCGGTGTCATTAATCCCGTAGTATTAAAAAAGTTCACTACATTTTGGTTGGCGGAAGAGCAGATTGACTTCCTCACCAAAACCATGGACGAGATCGAAACTTACACTGGAAAAAATTATTTGATTCACGAAAATATACACCGCATTTTTCATGATGAAAACGAAAAGGAACTGTGGCTCAGTAAAACTGAAACGGAGGAATTGGGACCGTTTTTGAATCCTGAATTTCAGACTTTAGATACTATAAGAAATCCTTTTGGAACAGGCTCTGTCAAAAAATCTGCCCGACTGAATGTTGAAGCGTTTTTTAACGATTTTTCAGATTATTTCCAAAAGAATAATATTTTGGTTCAGGAAGACTTCGATTACGAGAAGATTTCTGATCATAGTTACAAAGACTTTAACTTTAAACATATCGTATTTTGCGAAGGAATGGGAGTACGGAAAAATCCTTTCTTCGGCGATATTCCTGTTATTCCCAATAAAGGACATCATCTAAAAGTCAAACTCTCCCAAAAGTTAAATCATCAGCATACATTAAAGAAAAAGCATTTTCTTTTTCCACTGAATGAAGAATCTTACTATTACGGTGGAACTTACGATCCCAACGAACGGGAGAATGAAATTGATGACTTTAAAACCCAGGAATTGACGGAAAGTTTGCAATCATTTTATCCGCATAAGTTTGAAATTGAAGAAATTAATTATGGTTTTCGGCCAACCGTAAAAGACCGACGACCTATTCTTGGAAACCATCCAGACCATTCTAATTTTTATATTTACAATGGTTTAGGTGCCCGTGGAATTTTAAATGGATGTTACTTTTCCCTCGAACTTTTTGAGCACATCGAAAATAGAAAAATTTTAACGCCCGAAGTCGATATAAAGAGATTCATCAAGTAAAAATACACAGAGTCTGTCGAGAGTGAAAACGCTTCTAAAACATTTCCTCAATATCATTATAAAAATTCAGGTCCTAAGAAATATATTTCGCTTTAAAATATCTTGCATTCATTTCTGCTATGTTGCTGATGGAAATATCCACCGGACATTCTACTTCACAAGCACCGGTGAAACTGCAGCTTCCAAAATTTTCCAGATCCATTTGGACAATCATTTCTAAAGTTCGGCGATGTTCTTCCGGTTTTCCTTGTGGCAATCTGTTCAAATGATTTATTTTTGCAGAAGTAAACAGCGCAGCAGAAGCGTTCTTACAAGTCGCAACACAAGCACCACAACCAATACAAGCTGCAGCATCCATCGCACTATCCGCAATTTCTTTCGGAATTAGAATTGAATTTGCTTCAGCCGCCGTTCCCGTTTTAGTCGTAATAAATCCGCCCTGTTCTATAATGCGGTCAAAAGCAGACCGGTCAACCACCAGATCTTTAATGACAGGAAATGCACTTGCTCTCCAAGGTTCTACCACAATGGTATCGCCATCTTCAAAGCTTCGCATGTGCAATTGACAAGTCGCAGTATTTGCAAGTGGTCCATGTGCTCGACCATTGATAAAGACACCACATTGTCCGCAAATTCCTTCCCTGCAATCATGTTCAAAAGCGATGACTTTTTCGTTTTTCAAAACCAGCGTTTCATTTAGATGATCTAAAGCTTCAAGAAAAGACATTTCCTCATTGAGTCCATCTGTTTCGTAAGTCATGAAGGAACCTTTAGCTTCGAAATTTTCCTGTCTCCAAATTTTAAATGTTACTTTCATTGAGATGTTTTTATTGCGTTGATGAGAAGTTTATAAATATATTTCGAATTTTTAAAGTAGTCTGAATTACTTGTAGTTTCGAACGGTAGGTTTTTCAAATTCAAAATCTAAGTGTTCTTTGTGTAAAATAAAATCGCCACCATTATATTCCCAGGCAGAAACATAGGCGAAATCTTGATCATTCCGAAGTGCTTCTCCATCTTCAGTTTGATATTCTTCCCGGAAATGTGCTCCACAGGATTCATCCCGTTGCAAAGCGTCGATACACATCAATTCTGCTAAATCAATAAAATCTGCCAGACGCAAAGCTTTTTCTAACTCACGATTTAATTCATTTTCATGACCTGTGATTTTAACGTCTTTCCAAAATTCTTCCCTTATTTTTCTGATTTTAATAATAGCAGCTTCCAAACCTTTCTTATTGCGACTCATCGCACATTCCTGCCACATCACTTTCCCTAATTCACGATGGAAATCGTCCACTGTTCGGCTTCCCTTAATCGCCAGAATTTTTTGAATTTGTTCTTTAACTTCATTCTCAATTTTCAGGAATTCTGAATGTTCTGTTCCCGGATGCTTCTCTTTTAATTCTCCTGCTAAATACGTATTAATGGTATTCGGTAGAATAAAATATCCATCAATACTGGCTTGGAGAAGCGAGTTCGCACCCAAACGATTTGCGCCATGATCAGAATAATTGCATTCGCCGATCGCGTATAAGCCCGGGATTGTGGTCATTAATTCATAATCGACCCAAAGTCCACCCATAGAAAAGTGCGCCGCTGGAGAAATTTTCATAGGTTCTTCGTAAGCATTTATTCCTGTTATCTTTTCATACATTGAAAACAGATTTCCATAGCGGTCTTCAATTTCTTTTTTACCAAAATTTTCGATTGCATGTTTAAAATCCAAATAAACTGCATTTTTAAAAGTTCCGACTCCGTGTCCGGCATCAATTCTTTCCTTTGCAGCGCGGGAAGAGATATCTCTCGGTGCCAGATTTCCAAAACTTGGATATCGCCTTTCCAAATAATAATCCCGTTCTTCTTCCGGAATTTCGCCAGGTTTCCGAGGGTCCTCTTTATTTTTAGGTACCCAGATACGACCGTCATTTCGCAGGGATTCCGACATCAAAGTGAGTTTCGATTGGGCGTCGCTGGATTGTGGGAGCGCCGTTGGATGAATTTGGGTAAAACTGGGCGCCGCGAAATAAGCACCGCGTTTGTGAGCTTTCCAGATGGCACTTCCGTTGCAGCCAATTGCCAAAGTTGACAATCTAAACACGCGTGAATATCCACCAGTCGCCAGAACTACAGCATCAGCGGCGAAACGTTTTATTTCTCCCGTCGTTAATTCTCTGGCAATCACGCCTTTTGCTTTTCCCTCAATAATAACGATATCAAGAATTTCATGTCTCGGCAACATTTCAACTTTTTTTGCCCTGATCATTTTATATAATTGAGAATAAGCTGCGATTAATAATTGCTGACCAGTTTGTCCTCTGGCGTAAAAAGTTCGCTCTACCTGAACACCACCAAAACTTCGGTTAACCAGGACGCCACCATATTCTCTAGCAAATGGAACTCCTTGCTGCACAAAATGGTCAATTAAAGGAGCAGATAATTCTGCCAGACGGTAAGTGTTCGCTTCTCTAGATCGGAAATCTCCACCTTTCAAAGTATCATAAAACATGCGATAAACACTGTCACCATCATGTTGATAGTTTTTTGCAGCATTAATTCCACCTTGTGCAGCCACAGAATGTGCACGTCTAGCAGAATCCTGATAACAAAAACATTGGACCTCATAGCCAAGTTCGGCTAAAGTTGCGGCGGCACCTGCTCCTGCTAAACCAGATCCAACAACAATAATATTTAATTTCTTTTTGTTGGCCGGATTAATTAATTGCGCTTTCGCCTGATAATTTTGCCATTTATCTTCCAGCTTACCTTCCGGAACTTTTGCATTGAGTTTCATATCAGCTAAAATAACGAATTATTACCTTGGAAGCGAATCCAGTGAGTGCGATTACTCTTTTTACGATAGATGTCATATTAAAGGGCCGACGTATTTCTTGTAATATTTATTGGAGAATTCGCACTTCGTTTTAACAAACTAAATTCAAAATAACATTTAAATTTTTTTGAAAAGGTTGTGCGATGAGTATAAATTCTGAAAATTTTTTATCAAAAATAATTTTAAGAGTTACAATCAATGCTTAAAATAAGAAATTTCATAGTTAATAACCATTCGTTGGCTGAATGTTTGTTCCTGTTTTAGAACTGAAGAATAAGATAACAAAAGATGACTAATTAATCTTAAACTAAATTCAGCGCTTCCTTACCGATTTCACAGGCTTTCACAGCTATAATCGACATAAGAAATTCACTGTTCAAGAAGAAATATTACACTATGGAAAATAACGATTTAATTCAGAAAAGTATCGACACCGTAAGGGTTTTATCTGCAGATGCGGTGCAAAAAGCAAATTCCGGACATCCCGGAACACCAATGGCTTTAGCTCCTCTGGGCCACGTTTTATGGTCGGAAGTCATGAAGTATAATCCGAAAAATCCTGAGTGGGTAAACCGCGATCGATTCGTTCTTTCTTGTGGTCACGCCTGCATGTTGCAGTACAGTTATCTGCATTTAACGGGATATGAAATCTCTTTAAAGGATATCGAAAATTTTCGTCAACTTCACAGCATTACAGCAGGTCATCCTGAATACGGATTAACTCCCGGAATCGAAGTAACCACCGGACCTTTAGGACAGGGATTTGCGAATGGAGTAGGAATGGCGATCGCACAACAGTATATGGCGAAACGTTACAATCAACCGGATTTTAATATCTTCGACTATCATATTTATGCGATCTGTAGCGATGGTGATTTAATGGAAGGAGTTACAGCAGAAGCAGCTTCTTTTGCGGGCCATCTTGGATTGGGAAATATGATTTATTTCTATGACAGCAATCACATTACTATTGAAGGTGATACCGATCTGGCTTTTGATGAAGATGTTTCCAAACGTTTTGAAGCTTACGGATGGCATGTACAAAACCTTTCCGATATTAATGATCTGGAAGCTCTTTCTGCCGCCATCAAAAATGCAAAAGAAGAAACAACCCGGCCTTCCTTAATTAAAGTCCGAAGCATTATTGGTTACGGAAGTCCGAATAAAGAAGATACCGCCGCTGCTCACGGTTCGCCTTTGGGCAAAGATGAAGTTCGTTTGGTGAAAGAAAATTTCGGTTTTGATCCGGATAAAAGTTTCATCATCCCCGAAGAGGTTGCCGATTTTTACCATGACGCTGGAAAAAAAGCTGCTCAGAATGAAACTGACTGGAACGAACTCTACAAAAATTACAAAGAACGCCATCCAGATTTAGCCAAAGAATATGAAGACATTACTGCAGGAAAATTACCTGAAGGATGGAAAGAAAAACTTCCCGTATTTGAAGCGGGTGAAGACTTAGCCACCAGAAAAGCTTCCGGTAAAACTTTAAATGCCATCGCCGAATATTTTCCGCAACTCATTGGTGGTTCTGCAGATCTTGCACCTTCTACAGATACCAATCTCGACGATTATAAATCGTTTTCGCCTAAAAACCGAGACGGACGAAACTTCCACTTTGGAATTCGCGAACATGCGATGGGAGCCGTTTTGAACGGAATGGTTTTGAGTAATTATCTTATTCCTTATGGTGCAACATTTTTGATCTTTTCTGATTATATGCGGCCACCTTTAAGATTAGCGTCCATCATGAAAATTCGTCCGATCATGGTTTATACGCATGACAGCATTGGTTTGGGAGAAGATGGAACAACGCATCAACCGGTTGAACAACTGATCGGATTAAGAACGGTTCCAAACATGACCGTTATTCGTCCCGCCGATGCAAATGAAACTGCTCAGGCTTGGCGCGTTGCCCTTGAACATAAAGATGGTCCGGTTTGTATTGTCTTAACTCGCCAGGGAATTCCGATCATCGATCAGAAAAAATATGCAAGCGCAGAAAATCTTGAAAAAGGAGCGTACATTCTTTCAGATTCCGAAGGCGAACCAGATGTAATTCTTATCGCCTCAGGTTCAGAGGTTCAATTAATTATGGGAGCCCAGGAACAGTTGAAGAAAGAAAATATTCACGCAAGAGTAGTAAGTATACCATGTTGGAATCTATTCGACAAGCAAAGCGCAGATTACCGTGAAAAAGTTTTCCCCAAAAAAATTCGAAAACGTTTGGCAGTTGAAGCAGGATCTCCAGTTGGCTGGATGAAATATACTACTGATGATGGTGACGTAATCGGAATTGAAAAATTTGGAGAATCCGCCCCTGCAGAACAAATTTTTGAAGAGTACGGATTTACGGTAGAAAACGTCATGAAAAGAGCACGGGATTTGCTTTTAAAGGAAGACTGAGATGTTTTTAACTTCTATTTCTTCCATCACTTCTAACGAATTCAAATAAAAAATGTCCAACAAACCTCTCCAAATCGGAATTTGTGCAGACCACGGCGGTTTTGAACTTAAAGACAAAATCATTTCCTTTTTAAAGGAAAATAATTTTCAACCCGTTGATTTTGGTGCAACGGAATTAGACAATGCGGATGATTTTCCGGATTATGTTATTCCACTCGCCAAAGCTGTTGCAGCGGGAGAAGTTTTACGTGGGATTGCCATTTGTGGCAGTGGGGTCGGTGCCTGTGTTGCAGCTAACAAAATATCAGGCGTAAGAGCTGCATTAATTACAGATTATTTTTCATCACATCAAGGCGTGGAGGACGATGACATGAATTTGATCTGTCTTGGCGGTCGCGTAACAGGATACGCAAGTGCTGAAGAATTGGTTCTGGCTTTTCTCAACGCGAAATTCATAGGAGCTGAAAGACATTTGAGGCGACTGAAGAAGATTCAGAACTTAGAAAACCAATCTTTATAACAATGTCACTTTTCCTTCCTCACTTTAAGAATTATTAATTTTAAAACAATCAAAATGAATTCATTAAATAAAATAAGAAACTTAGGTCAAAGTATTTGGCTTGATTTATTAGACCGCGAAATAATGACTTCGGGTAAACTACAAAGTCTCATTGATACCGACGATTTGCGGGGTCTTACTTCCAATCCTTCAATATTTGAAAAAGCTATCAGTGGAAGTTCAGATTATGACGAAGATATTGTGAAACTTTCAAAAACAGAAACCGACAATTCCGCTATATTTTTCGATTTGGCCATTGATGATATTCAGAAAGCTGCCGATATTTTTAAACCGGTTTACGATAAAACCAATGGCGAAGATGGTTTTGTTAGTTTAGAAGTTTCTCCTTATTTGGCAAAAGATACTGATGGAACGATTTCACAGGCGAGAGAACTCTGGAAAAGAGTCGACCGTAAAAATGTGATGATCAAAATTCCTGGAACCAAAGAAGGATTGATCGCCATTCGGGAATGTTTGCGCGAAGGAATTAATATTAATGTAACCCTGCTTTTCGGACTTCCGAGATATCGGGAAATTACCGAGGCTTTTATGGGTGGACTGGAAGATCGCCTCGCGGAAGGTAATCCCATTAAAGACGTCGCTTCTGTAGCGAGTTTCTTCCTCAGCAGGATAGATGTTATGGTCGATCCAATGTTAAAAGAAAAAAACGCAGAAAATTTATACGGAAAGATAGCGATTGCTTCTGCAAAACAAGCTTATCAGATTTATCTGGAAATGATTTCGAGCGATCGTTTTAAAAAATTAGTAGAAAACGGCGCCCAAAAACAGCGTGTACTTTATGCAAGTACCGGTACGAAAGATCCGACCTTCAGCGATGTGGTTTATGTAGAAAGTATCATTGGAAAAGATACCATCAACACTCTTCCGATTGAAACGATTGATGCTTTTCGTGACCATGGAAATGCGGAAGAAACTTTAACAACCGGTTTAAAGGAAGCAAATGAAGCAATGCAGGAATTGAAAGATAAAGGAATTGATATTGATCAAATTACACACAAGCTGGAAGATGAAGGAATTGAAAAATTCAACCAGGCTTATGAAAAATTGATCAAAAGTATCGACAGTCAAAAACGAAAACTTTAAACAATGGTCGATTTTGATGTTTCGAAAATTAAGGTAGTTTTTATGGATATTGGTGGAGTTTTGCTCACCAATGGTTGGGATCACGAATCGCGCGAAAAGGCGTCGAAAGTCTTTGGCTTTGATTACACCGAAATGAATATTCTTCATAATTTCATTTATAATGTTTTTGAAATCGGCAGTATTTCGCTGGATGAATATCTGGATACCGTTTTATTTCATCAACGCAGAGATTTTTCAAAAGAGGATTTCAAACAGTTCATGCTTGAAGAATCTGTGGAATTACCGGAAATGCTCGAGTGGTCAAAATCCTGGAAAAAGCGAACTGATTTCGCAGTATTTGCGCTAAGTAATGAAAGTGCGGAACTCAATGATTATCGGATCAAGACTTTTAAATTACACGATCTCTTTGACGGATTCTTTTCCTCCTGTTATTTAAAAATGCGGAAACCTGATCCTAGAATTTATCAAAGAGCCATGGAAATTGCGCAGGTTAAACCATTTGAATGTGTTTATTTTGATGATCGACCCATGTTGGTTAACACTGCTAAAAAAACCGGAATGAACACGATTCTTCATCAGGATTTTGAAACCTCAAAAAATATTCTTGAAAATTTTACACGAAAATAATACTATTAAATGAGCATAGCAGGATTCGCTCACAACGACTAATCCTATGCGAATTGCATTTTTACCATTAAAAATAATATACTTAAAAAGATGAAACACGAAAATAAAAATCAAAATGCTTTTGGAATGATCGGTTTGGGAACGATGGGTTCCAACCTCTTACAAAATATCGCCGATCACGGCTATGCTTGTGCAGGATACGATAATAATACGAATGCCGTTGACAAGCTTAATAATTTAAAAAATGAAAATATCCATGGGTTTTCAGATTTAAAAGAATTTACGGACAGTCTTAAAAGTCCGAAAATTGTAATGATGTTGGTTCCTGCGGGAGAGATCGTAGACAGCGTCATCAAAGATTTATTAACAGTTTTAGATAAAGGAGATATTATCATCGATGGTGGAAATTCCCATTTTACCGATACAGAAAGACGTTATTTAGAACTGGAAAAAAAAGGTTACCATTTTGTAGGAATGGGTGTTTCCGGCGGTGAAGAAGGCGCAAGAAGAGGTCCAAGCATGATGCCGGGAGGAGATAAAGAGGCCTATAAAGTTTTAAAACCCATCTTAGAAAAAATTGCAGCTCACGTGAATGGCGAACCAACTGTTGCTTTTATGGGCGAACGTTCCGCGGGACATTTTGTAAAAATGGTTCACAATGGAATTGAGTATGCGATCATGCAATTAATTTCTGAAACCTACGAGATTATGAAAAATGGTCTTCAAATGGAGAATCAAGAGATAGAGAAGGTTTACAAGAAATGGAATGAAGGCCGCCTAAAATCCTACTTATTAGAAATTACGGCAGATATTTTCACGTATAAAAATGAGGGCGAAGATCATCTTTTATTAGACAGTATTAGAGATCAGGCGAAAGCTAAAGGAACCGGAAAATGGACTTCTCAGGCAGCGATGGATTTACATCTTCCAACTCCGATTATTGATATATCTGTTTCGATGCGGGATCTCTCCAGCCTGAAAGAGTTACGGGTTGAAGCTTCCAAAGTTTATGCGGATTCTACAGAAATGAAATATCAAACTAATCATTCTGAGTATTGCGTAAAGCTAGAAAGTGCCTTTTATTTTGCCATGGTTTCCGCTTATGCACAAGGAATGCACCTTCTTTATCAGGCGAATATCGAGTTTAAATACAACTTGAATTTAGATACCATTGCGAAGATCTGGCGTGGCGGCTGTATTATTCGATCCGAATTTTTAGAAGATATTTACGCCGCTTTCAATAAAAATCCGCAATTGCAACATTTACTTTTGAATGGTGAGGTTGCGAAAACTTTAACTCAAAGTATTCTAAACATCCGTGCGATTGTCTCAGATGCTGCTCTTCACGGGATCTCGACTCCCGCTTTTTCAGCTTCGTTAAGTTATTTTGATAATTTCAGAAATGAAAATATGCCAACGAATTTAATTCAGGCACAACGTGATTATTTCGGATCTCATACTTATGAATTGAAAGCGAAGGAAGGTGTTTTTCATACCAAATGGATGATGGAAAATATCAAGGAGTAATTCAATCTAAATCATCATATTTATAAAAATAAAAAATGCCAAACAGTTCATACATAAAAGCAAATCCTACCGTTTTAATAATTTTTGGCGGTAACGGAGATTTAACCAAACGGAAAATTATTCCGGCCCTCTACAATCTATTTCTCGATAATCGACTGCCCGAAAAGTTCGCCATCATAGGAACTTCCAGAACGAAATTTACTGATGAAAAGTACCGCAATATGTTGTTGGCGGGAATTAATGAATTTTCCCGAACCGGTAAAGCAAAGAAAGAAGATTGGGCAATATTTTCCGCAAATATTACTTATCAGGCAGCCAATATAAAAGATGTTGCATCGTATAATGACTTCGAATCCAGCATTAGCAAATTAAAAGAGGAATGGAAACAGGATCCTGCAATTTTGTACTACTGTGCAGTTTCTCCAGATCTATTTTGCACCATTGCAGAGAATGTTTCGAAAAGTAAATTAGAAAATAATAAGGATACGACGCGCATCATTATTGAAAAACCTTTTGGTCGGGATCTGGAATCTGCAAAGGGATTAAATACCAAGTTACTCACCATTTTCGACGAAAAGCAGATCTACAGAATCGATCATTATCTCGGAAAAGAAGTCGTTCAAAATGTCATGGCTTTCCGATTTGCAAATACGATCATGGAGCCTTTGTGGAATCGGACTCATATTGAACATGTTCAGATCTCGGTAAGTGAACAGATCGGTGTCGAAGATCGCGGAAGTTACTTTGATCACGCCGGCATTTTGCGTGATATGATTCAAAATCATCTCTTACAGTTATTGTGCATTATTGCCATGGAACCGCCCGTCAACTTCGACGCAGATCTGGTGCGCGATAAAAAAGTAGAAGTTTTAAAAGCCATGCGGAAAATCGTTCCCGGAATGATTGACAAGATCGCAGTTCGGGGTCAATACGGATCAGGTTGGGTTCAGGGCAAAGAAGTTCCAGGTTATCGCGACGAAGTTGATGTTGATCCAAATTCTAATACTGAAACCTACGCTGCCATGAAATTTTATGTGGACAACTGGCGTTGGCAAGGGGTTCCGTTTTACCTGCGTACCGGAAAAAGATTATTTAAATCAGCGTCTCATATTATCATCCAGTTCAAGGAGGTTCCTCATAATATGTTTACGAATAAAGAGGAAAATCTTCCGAAACAGAACAGACTTATTATCAGCATCCAACCTGATATGGCGATAAAATTCCAATTGGAAAGTAAAACTCCGGGTCTTGAAATGACTTTGAATACTGTGGATATGGTTTTCGATTATGAGGGAAGAACCAAAATCGATTCGCCGGAAGCTTACGAAACGCTTCTTTTAGACGTCATTTCTGGTGATCAAACACTCTTTATGCGAGCTGACCAGGTGGAAGCTGCATGGGAAGTAGTGATGCCGGTTCTCGACTATTGGGAAAATAATAAAATGGCTGATTTTCCAAATTATCCTGCCAATTCCTGGGGTCCGGAAAATGCAGAAGCACTAATTGCAAAAGACGGTTTTCACTGGATCAACTTACCTGAAAAAAATAAAACTGATAAGTAATGGAGATGGAAATATTTAAAACGATCGATGAGGTAATTCATGCCTTAGCACAAGATATTTGCAAAGTTGCTGAAGAAGCAATTCAAACCCGCGGACAATTTAATTTTGTGCTTTCTGGTGGAAGTTCACCGAAAAAACTATACGAATTGTTAGCTTCCGACCATTATAGAGATAAGATCGACTGGGATAAAACCTATTTTTTCTTTGGCGATGAAAGGTTTGTTCCCGCCGGTAATTCTCAACGGAATTCTGTTATGGTTGAAGTAGCTTTATTTGAACCCTTAAAGATTAAAAGCTCCAATATTTTTGAGATCGACACTTCGGGTTCACCAAAAGAATCTGCACAGAAATATTGGGATTCAATTTCAAAACATTTTGAAGGAAAATTGGTGGAGTTTGATTTCAATCTTTTAGGACTTGGAGACAATTCGCACACTGCGTCACTTTTCCCAAATACTTCGGTCCTCGATGAAAAGGAAGCAACCATTAAATCAATTTTTGTAGAGGAAGTTAATATGGATCGAATTACGATGACGGCGCCGCTAATTAATCAGTCCCGAAATATTGCATTTCTCGTTTTCGGAGAGGGAAAAGCAGAAGCAGTCTTTCATATTCTGGAAGATAAAAGCGGATCTTCAAATGAGTTTCCCGCACGCTTAATAACGGGAGATCAAAAAGAAGTCAAGTGGTTCATGGATGAAACCGCAGCCTCAAGATTACAGAAAGTTAGATGATCTTAAAAACAATGTTCTAAAAAGTGAGTGAGATTTTTCATCATAAAATCGTAAAGAATAAATTTTATTACGTAAATAAGTTTATTTCTATAGATAATATTTTACGAATTTTCATCGCCAAACTTTCCTTAGCAATTTTCTATTTAAAAAATAGAAGTCGATGTCGTTTTAGTTTTCATCCGTCTTGCAAATTATATTATCAAATACTAAAAAATTTAAAAAATGTTCCCAAAAATAAATCCTAGTGAAACCGCTGCCTGGAAAACCTTGATTTCTCACCAATCCGACATGAAAGAGGTTGCGATGAAAGATCTTTTTAAAGATGACCCAAAAAGATTTGAAAAAATGTCTCTTCAACTGGAGACGATACTTTTTGATTATTCGAAAAATTTGATGACTGAGGAAACGCTGGAAAAACTTTTGAATTTAGCAGAAGAGTGCAAGGTAAAAGAGGCTATGGACGCCATGTTTGCGGGAGAAAAAATTAATGGGACCGAGAATCGCGCCGTAATGCACACCGCTTTACGAAATTTCTCGGATCAATCTTATCATATTGATGGCGAAGACATCATGCCGGAGATTCGGGAAACCCGCCAAAAGATGAAAGCCTTCTGTGAAAAAATACACAGTGGCGAATGGAAAGGATATTCTGGCAAAAAAATAAAAAACATTGTCAACATAGGAATTGGGGGCAGCGATCTGGGACCTGTGATGGTAACAGAAGCGTTGAAACCATATTGGGTCGGGGGAATTCAGGCTTATTTTGTGTCTAATGTTGATGGAACTCAAATCGTGGAAACACTCAAACATCTGAATCCAGAGGAGACACTTTTCACCATTGCCTCTAAAACTTTTACAACGCAGGAAACCATGACCAACGCTCAAACTGCACGCGACTGGTTTTTAAGTTCTGCGAAAAATGAGAAATTCGTCGCGAAACATTTTGTCGCGCTTTCAACAAATGCGGAAGGGGTGAAGAAATTTGGAATTGACCCCGAAAATATGTTTGTATTTTGGGACTGGGTCGGCGGTAGATACAGTCTTTGGAGCAGCATCGGACTATCGATCGCGCTCACGATTGGGTACAATAATTTTGAGCAGTTGCTTAAAGGAGCCGAATCCACCGATCAACATTTCAGAACTACAGATTTTAAAGAAAATATTCCGGTGATTATGGCTTTGATTGGTTTGTGGTACACCAATTTTTTTGGATCAGAAACAGAAGCTATTTTTCCATATGATCAATACTTGCACCGATTTCCCGCCTATTTTCAACAGGGAAATATGGAAAGCAACGGTAAACATACAGACCGAAATGGGAATAATGTAAACTACGCGACCGGTCCTGTTGTTTGGGGTGAACCCGGAACCAACGGTCAACACGCGTTTTATCAACTTATTCATCAGGGAACGCATTTAATTCCGTGTGATTTTATTGCACCTGCGATTAGTCATAATCCTACGGGAGAGCATCATAAAATATTGGTTTCAAACTTTTTTGCGCAGACGGAAGCGCTGATGAACGGCAAAACTGCAGAACAAGTAGAAAAGGAGTTGAAAGAAAGCGGAATGGAAAAATCCGACCTGGAGAAACTCATTCCCTTTAAAGTTTTCACCGGAAATAAACCGACGAATTCTTTCCTGTTGAAAGAGATCACGCCTTTTTCTCTGGGCGCATTAACGGCACTTTACGAACATAAAATTTTTGTGCAGGGCGTAATCTGGAACATTTACAGCTTTGATCAATGGGGCGTAGAACTCGGTAAACAATTAGCCCAGAAAGTACTTCCAGAGCTGGAGAATAACGATGAGGTGAAATCCCACGATGCTTCAACGAATGGCTTGATCAATGCTTATAAAAAGTGGAGAAAAGAATAATTAAATTATTTAATTCCCATCGCAGCGTAATAGGCGGCACCCATTAAAGCGGTTTTGTCATTCAGTACAATTTTCACGGGTATGGTTTTTAGTAAATGTTCCATTCTTCCAACGTTGACAAAATTTTTGTAAAATTCTTTTTTATCGATTAAACTTAGAATTTTTGGAGCAATTCCGCCACCGATGAAAATTCCTCCTGTAGCCTTAGCTTTCAAGGCAAGCTGACTCGACTCTGTGGCAAGATATTTCAAAAACAGTTGGAGGGTTTCAATACAAACTGCATCCTTTTTTTCGATGGCTGCTGCCGAAATAACTTTAGCTGAATGGTCGATTTTTAGTTTTTGCTTTAGCCATTCTGGTTCTTCGTCATCTCTAAATTTTCGTAGGAATTCGTAAATGTTGAGGATTCCCTGACCGGATGCGACACGTTCCCAACTTACATGATCAAATTTTACATTTAGAAATTTCCTTAATTCCAAATCCAAGTCATCAACGGGTGCAAAATTGCAGTGTCCACCTTCCGTCGCGTACGGATGAAATTTTGAACCATCCCAATACATTCCGGCTTCTCCCAAACCTGTTCCGGGTGAAATTACGATGGCGTTACCTTCATTTTTCTCTCCATCAATAAGGCTTTCAAAGTCTGCATCTTCCAGCGCCGACAATCCGTAAGCATTGGCTTGAAGATCGTTGATGAGTAAAACGGTCTTGATATTCAGATCTTTTTCCAGTTTTTTTGCATCAATTTCCCAGGCAAAGTTCACGCCCCGAACTTTGTCACCATCAACCGGTCCGGCAACTCCCAGACATGCGCAATCAATAATTAAAGATTTATCGTCGTGAAATTCATGAATGGCCGTAACAAAAGAGTCGTGGTCACTTGTCGGGTAGCGCTGGTTTTTGAGGGAAACCAACTTTCCGTCTTTAATTTTGAAAAGCGCGAGTTCTGTTTTTGTTCCGCCCACGTCTGCTGCCAAAACCAATCCGGAATTTGGTAATTTATTTTCTTGTGATGGATAAGCCATTGCTAATCGGGCTTCAGAAATATCGGGTAAGGAAATTGATTTGAAATTTTCCATTTGAAATTTGTTTTTAGTGTTGTGATTTGTCTTATTTATTTTGAGGTATTTATACATATTGAAAAAAGCCGTGCTCGCTTCTTAAAATTTGTTTTGATCTTCGTTTATAATCATTAAAGCCTGTCTTCAACTTGTTTTTTCTCTAGGTTTTCATTTTCATTTATTGCAATAACGATCTGGTCGGCGATCCATTCTGGTGCTTCAAACGGACTTAAATGTCCGATCCCTTTGGTTGTCACTAATTTCGCATTTTTTAAATAGGGGAGAACTTGATTTTTGATGACCTTCGGAGTAATATTCGGATCATCTTCGGAGGAAAAAATCGTGATTGGTAAGTCTAGGTTTAGGAGTTGATCCGCAATCGAATGTTGAGTGCCATGCTCGATCCACCATCGCCACGTTTCAGGATCGGTGCTTAATTGTGTTTCAATCGCCAACTCGAGCTGCTGATCGCTCAATGTTTTTTTTACGGAACCTTCAATTATTTTTTCCGCGATTCCCGGTTCCTGATGTTTTAACATCCTTTCTTTGTCATTTTCAGAAATATCTTCAGTCGTGGGAGGCGATGGTGCTATTAAAATGATCTGCTGAATATTATCTGGAGAATCAGCCGCGATTTGCAAAGCTATTTTTCCGCCCATAGAATGTCCGATTAAGGTATATTTAGTGATATTTTTCGCCTCCATTTCTTTTTTTACAAAATCCGCGAAATTTTCAATAGAAATATTTTTCAGAGAAGTCGTGGAACCAAATCCCGGTAGAGTGACCGCAATACAGCAAAATTCTTTTGATAGTTTCTCTATAACCCAGCTCCAGCTTGCGGCAGATCCTCCAAAATAATGCAGGAATACCAGTGTGTTTTTATGGTTTATCAATTGGGAATTTATTTTAGAATCGTTCATTTTAGTTACAATTTTATTCTCAAGATCGATTTAAAATTAAATATATTTTAATCGATAGTTTACGAAAAGACGAAGTTCTTAAAAAGATATAACGCTAAATATGTATAAAATTAATTATCTAAAATCAAGATTATTCTATCACTAATTCGTCTGGAAGATCAGGTCTAGCAATGCATATTTCTAGCCAAGCACACTCAAAAAAAAATCTTTAAAACATTAAATGTCTGATATCGAAACTGGATTTAGATATGAAAATTTTCTTTGATCGCTGGATTAAACAGTAACTTTAAACCGAATTCAGTTTTCCTTCAGAATTTTGAGTTACATTTCTAAAAAATTTCAATGAAAATTTTACTAATAGAAGATGAAGTTCAGTTGAGCAAAAGTATTTTGTCTTATTTAAAAGACGAGAAATACAGTTGTGATCTTGCAGAAAATTTCGCTTCTGCCCAGGAAAAATTAGAATCTTTTGACTACGATTGCATTTTGCTGGATATCACTTTGCCCGACGGAAATGGTTTAAATCTTCTAAAATTTTTAAAAGAAGAAAATAAATCGGATGGCGTGATCATTATTTCTGCAAAAAATTCTCTGGACGATAAAATAAGTGGTTTGCAATTGGGTGCAGATGATTATTTGCCGAAACCTTTTCATCTCTCAGAACTGGGTGCCAGAATTTCTTCTGTTATTAGAAGACGACAATTTCAGGGAAATACTGCAATTATAATTAACGATTTAGAGATTGATACTAATTCAAAAGGTATTTCATTTAATAAAAAGTTGATCGATTTTACCCGAAAAGAGTATGATATTTTGTTGTATTTAAGTGTGAATAAAAACAAAATCATTTCGAAAAACGCCATTGCAGAGCATATTGCGGAAGACAATATCGATTTCTTTGACAATTTTGATTTTCTATACGCACACATCAAAAACATTAAGAAAAAACTGGCAAATATTGGTGCGCAAGATTGCATAAAATCAGTTTATGGAATGGGTTATAAAATTGAAGCAAAATGAAATCAACACTAATATTTTGTAAAATAAAGATCTCCATATGAAACTGACGCACTATATCTCTTTGCGGTACATTGGTGTCACGGTTTTGGTGATGCTCATTTCCATACCCGTTTTCTATGTGGTGCTCCAAAATGTTCTCACGAGAAATATTGATGAAAATTTACAGGATCAAAAAACATTAATTACGCATAAACTGCAGAAATTACAGAATGAAAATTTTGTGAATTTTCAGGATGCCATCAGTATTGAAAAGAATCCGGCCCAACTTCAAAAAGAAAAGCTTTTCACGGATGACGTTTTTAGTCAGCTCGACAATGAGATAGAATCTTACCGAATTCTGCAATTTTCTGTAAAAACTCCGCAGCATAATTATAATGTCCACGTAAAACAGTCACTCGTGGAAAGTGAGGATCTCATGAAAACCATTCTCTATCTTTTAATATCGATTCTCTTCATACTCACCATAACTTTACTCCTCATCAATGCGCAGATCAAACAAAAAATCTGGAAACCTTTTTACAAAACGGTCGAGGAATTGAAAAATTTTCGGGTCGATGATTTAAATGGTTTGAATTTAGAAAAATCAAAAATAAATGAATTCAGTGATCTGAATCAATCTTTAAACGCTTTATCAGCGGTCAATCAGAAGGTTTATCAGTCTCAAAAAGAATTTACGGAAAACGCCTCTCACGAATTACAAACACCTTTAGCAATTTTACAAAACAACGTAGAATTATTTTGGCAAACAGAAACAATTTCGGCGGAACAGGCGGGAATTTTAGAAGAAATTTCTGGGGCCACAAGCAGAATGAGCCGATTAAATAAATCTCTCTTGCTGCTTTCGAAGATAGAGAACAAACAATTTAATGATATTCAGGAAGTAAATTTAAATCGATTAGTAGAGGATTTTTTTAAAAATTATCACGAGCAGATCAAGTTTAAAAATATAAAACTGGAAACGCATTTATCAAAGTTTTTCATTTTGAAAATGGATTTTAGTCTGGCCGAGATTTTAGTTGGAAATCTACTTTTGAATGCTTTAAAATATGCGCCAAAAAACAGCAGGGTAGATGTTATATTTACGGAAGATGAAATGCGTATTTCAAATCAGTCGGAAGGTTCAGGTTTAGAGGAAGGTAAATTATTTAAAAGATTTCAGCGCCAAAGCCAGCAGGAAAACAGCACCGGTTTAGGTCTGGAAATCGCCCGAAAAATTGCAGTTTCCTTTGATTTAAATTTGAATTACAAATTTGAAAATGGTCGGCATTTTTTTATATTAAACCGTTGAAATTTAACCACAAAAGCTGCAAAAGTTTTGATATACAAAGGAAATAATTTACTTTTTAAAGCGAACATCAATTCTTAAAAATCTACAGATTTTTTTCTTTTGTAAACTTTTTCTCTAACTATTTTCAATAAAATCTTTTGTGACTTTTGCGGTTAAGAAATTTAGGATAATAATTATTATATAGAATTCAGATTTCAAACAGATTTGCATTTTACTTTTGAATTTCACATTAAGATTTGAAATTCAATGCAAGACATTTTTAAATATAAAATCATTCCTATTTTGTTTTTAGTATTGATGAATACTACATTTATCAAGGCGCAAAGTGAAAACACACTCGCTTATTATTTACAAGTTTCTCACCAGAATAATCCCAATCTAAAAGACTTTACCAATCAAATTTCAATCACAGCTTTAGACAGTATTAAAACGCGGCGTGATTACGGTTTCAAAGTGAATGGAATTGCAGATGCTTCTTATTCGCCCGTTATAAGTGGTTTTGGATATAATGGAAACACGACGATTAACGGCAAAAACGCAACTTTTATTGGCAGGGTTTCCCGAGATTTTATCAGCAAAAAATATTACAACGCAAAACTAAATTCTTTTTCACTCGCAATTCAGCAACTTTTAAATCAGAAAAATTTGTCTGCTTTAAATTTAAAAAAAGCCATTACAGAGCAATATCTTTTGGCGTATGAAAATCAAGAACAGACCAAAATTGATCAGGAAATTATTCATATTTTCTCTCAGGAAGATTTAGTTTTAAAGAAGCTCACCCAAAAATCTGTCTTTCGGCAAACCGATTATCTAACCTTTAAAGTGACGCAGCAACAAACTGAACTGCTTCAGAAACAGCATTTGGCGGATCTTCAAAATAATTTTGGCTTACTGCAATATCTTTCCGGAAGATCTGAAACTGAAACTTCCACTTTACAAAAGCCCAGTTTTGGTTTAGAAGAAAATTTAGATTTTCAAAAAAGTGTTTATGCAGAAACTTTCCGGACGGACAGTTTGAAATTGGCGAACGATATTCAATTAATAAATTACAGTTATCAGCCGAAACTGGCTCTTTTCGCAGACGGCGGTTATTCATCGGCATTACTTCAAACTCCTTATAAAAACTTTGGAGTAAGCGCCGGACTTTCCCTCAATATTCCTATTTACGACGGCCATCAAAGGGAATTATCCATCTCGCAGAAAAAAATAGAACTGGATACTAAAAAAGAATATGCATCTTTTTATTTAAAGCAATACAATCAGCAAAAAGCTCAGATCAAAAATCAAATTCTGCAGTACAGAAAAATGGTCAATCTCGCGGAAAATCAGATGAAATATTCCCAGACTTTAATAGAAGCCAATTTAAAACAATTACCGACGGGAGATGTAAGAATGGTCGATTTTATTTTGGCAATTACGAATTATACCAATCTAAAAAGCGGACTTTTACAGTATAAAATGCAGGTTTTGCGTTTAGAAAATCAACTTGATAATATGCTACTTCAATGATTAAAATGTTTAAACTTTTTCCAATCTTATTGCTCGCTTTTATTTTGTTTTCCTGCAAAAAAAAGGCAGATCAAACTGCGGTTGCTGATTCCGTTGTCATTTCTGCAACGCCGGTTTCTGTGGCATTTCCCACAGATACGCTTTCGATTGATAATTCTGTTTCTATTAATGCAACGGCAACTTATTTATTAAAATCCGATGTAAAAGCCAATGCGACGGGTTACATCACCAATGTTAGAATTAATCTGGGCGATCCGGTTCGAAAAGGTCAGTTATTGTTTTCTGTGCAAACAAAAGAATCGCGCGCTTTGGGAAATACCATCAATAAATTAGACCGGTCTTTTCGCTTTTCGGGCGTGACGACGGTGACTTCTCCTGCAACAGGATATGTTAATTTATTGAATCATCAGATTGGCGATTATGTGCAGGAAGGGGAAATTTTAGCAGGAATTACAGATTCTTCGAGTTTTGGATTTGTAATGAATGTGCCTTATGAATACCACGATATGCTCGTTAATAATAAAAATTTAGTAATAAATCTTCCCGATGGGAAAACCATAAATGGTCATATCGCAAAAGTACTTCCGGCAGTCGATATGGTTTCTCAAACTGAAAAAGTTTTAGTAAAACCAAATGATAATATTTCTATTCCAGAGAATTTAATTGTCAGTATCAATTTAAAAAATCAAAAAAATGACACAGGTATTTACGTTCCTAAAAGTGCAGTTTTAACGGACGAAACACAAACAAAATTTTGGATAATGAAATTGAAAAATGACAATATTGCAGTAAAGATTGATGTAGTAAAAGGTACAGAAAATGAAAATTATGTACAGATAATTTCGGGTAATATTAATTTAAAAGACAGGATTATATCTACTGGAAACTATGGTTTAGAAAATAATGCTAAAGTAAAAGTTACACCTTGAAATTTTAACACATTAGTTTATTAATAAAGCGCAAAAAAGTAAACATAAGAGCACATTAGATGGAAAAATCTTTGATTTTTATCCTTTGTGAACTTTTTCTCTTAATGATTTCAAGTAAACTAATGTGACTAATGTGTTAAAAAAATCCTTTGTGAAAAAGTCTTTGTGCCTTTGTGGTAAAATAACTCAAAGTAAATTAGTATGAAAAATTCCTTTTTTGTAAAATATAATAGTCCACTTTTGGTCATGATCCTGCTGTTGCTGATTGGCGGTATATTTTCCTATACTCAAATTAAATCTTCCCTATTTCCCCAGATCACTTTTCCGAAAATAAAAATTATTGCTGAAGCAGGACAACAACCGGTTGATCAAATGACAGTTGCCGTGACGCGACCGCTGGAAAATGCTGTAAAATTAGTTCCGGATTTACAATTACTGAAAAGTACAACGAGTCGCGGAAGTTGTGAAATTTCTGCTTTTATGGACTGGAATGCTAACATTGATTTAAGCCAGCAACAGATCGAGGCGAAAATAAATGAGATAAAAAACCAACTTCCGCCCAATACCAATATCACGGTGGAAAAGATGAATCCCGCCATTTTACCGGTGATGGGTTACACATTAAATTCTACGTCGCTTTCGCCAATTGCCTTAAAACAATTAGCACTTTATACCATCAAACCTTTTCTCTCACAAGTTCCGGGCGTTAGCGACATCAGAATAATTGGTGGCGAAGACAAAGAATTTTGGGCAATTTTAGATCAGGGAGAAATGACAAGGTTGGGTTTAAATCCAAAGGATATCGAAACTGCGCTCAACGAAACGAATTTTATAAAATCCAACGGTTATTCTTCAGATTATAATTTTCTTTATTTAACGTTGACGGATTCCCAAATCACCAATTTAGACGAATTGGCAAATGTAGTGCTGAAAAATGAGGGAAACAGAGCCGTTTATTTTAAAGACATTGCAAAAATTGAAGTCCACAAAGCAAAACAATATATAAAAGTAAACGCTAATGGAACGGAAAGTATTCTAATAGCCGTAGTACAGCAGCCCAACGCAAATGTGGTAGATGTTGGTGCAGCCATGGAAGCAAAAATTGCTGACCTGCAGAAAACTTTACCGAAAGATGTGGTTATAAAACCATATTACGTACAAGCAGATTTTGTGAACAGTTCCATCAAAAGTGTGACAGATGCACTTTTAATAGGACTTTTATTGGCAATAGTGGTCGCCATTTTATTTCTAAAATCCTGGAAAGCCAGTGCAACTATATTAATTACAATTCCGGTTACTATTTGTCTGACGATGGTTATTTTGTACGCAACCGGCGCGACTTTCAATATCATGACCTTGGGCGCAATTGCCGCGGCAATCGGTTTGATCATTGATGATGCCATTGTAATTGTAGAGCAAATCCACAGAACACACGAAGAATTTCCCGAGGAAAACAGCAAAACTTTAGTTCAGAAAGCCGTCAACTATTTATTGAAAGCAATGGTCGGTTCTTCTTTAAGTACGATTGTGATTTTTCTGCCTTTTCTGCTCATGAGCGGCGTTGCAGGAGCATATTTTAAAGTGATGACGAATACAATGATCATTACTTTAGTCAGTTCGTTTTTCGTGTCCTGGCTTTTGTTGCCCGTAATTTATTTGTTTCTATCTAAAAATAAAACTGTAAAAAAAGAGGAAATTCATCATGATGTAAAGGAAAGAAAATGGGTAGGATTTTTCATCCGAAAACCAATTTTCTCTTATATTTTTATGGGGATTTTAGTTTTGTCAACTGCGCTTATTATCCCCAATATCGCCACAGGATTTTTACCAGATATGGATGAAGGAAGTATTATTTTGGATTATAATTCACCACCCGGAACTTCATTGGAAGAAACGGATCGGGAACTGCGGGAAGTAGAAAAAATCATCAAAGCAAATCCACAGGTTGAAGCCTACAGCCGAAGAACAGGAACGCAAATGGGGTTTTTTATTACCGAACCCAATCGTGGCGATTATTTAATTAATTTAAAAAAAGACCGAACCCAAACTACGGCAGAAGTTACAGACGAAATTCGGGCAAAAATTGAAGAAACAGGATTGCCTTTGACGGTTGATTTTGGGCAAGTTATTACGGATATGTTGGGCGATTTGATGAGTTCTGCGCAACCCATTGAAATTAAAATTTTTGGGAATGATGTTCCCACGATTCAAAAGTATTCCCAGCAAATTGCAAAAATTGTAGAAAAAACGTCCGGCACTGCCGATGTTTTTGATGGGATTTTAATTGCCGGTCCGTCCATTCAAATTAAACCAAATTTTGGCATTTTAGCGCAATACCAAATTTCGCCACAGAATTTCCAGTATCAAACCCAAACGATTTTGAGTGGAAATACTGTCGGAGATCTGTTTGATAAAAATCAATTTACGCCGATCCGAATTTTATATAATAATCAATCCAATGCTTCGCTTCAGCAAATTCAAAATAGTATGATCTCTTTGCCAAATGGACAATTGAAACCGCTGAAAGAGTTTGCAAAAGTGTCTGTTTTGAAAGGTTCTGCTCAAATAGAGCGAGAAGAATTACAAAATGTCGGCATCGTAACGGCGCGTTTGGATAATGGCGATTTAGGTGGAACAATTAAAAAAATTCAGACTGAAATTGACAAAAATATTAAATTTCCCACTGGTTACAGCGTTTCTTATGGCGGCGCTTATGCAGAACAGCAGAAATCTTTTAGTGAATTATTATTGATTTTATTTGTTTCAAGTTTGCTTGTATTCACAACTATATTATTTCTTTTTAGAAATTTAAAAGTCGCATTTCTCATATTATTAGTTTCTATTTTAGGGATTTCCGGCAGTTTTATTTTACTCTTTTTAACCAACACACCACTAAACGTCGGAAGTTACACCGGATTGATTATGATGGTCGGGATCATCGGCGAAAACGCTATTTTTACCTATCTGCAGTTTGAAGAAAGTCTGGTAGAAAAATCCCGTCAAGACGCTATTATTTATGCTATTAGCACAAGATTACGTCCAAAATTAATGACGGCTTTAGGTGCAATTATCGCTTTAATGCCGCTCGCTTTGGGAATTGGAACCGGCGCTCAAATGCATCAGCCTTTAGCAATAGCGGTCATCGGTGGATTTATTATCACGTTGCCTCTGTTGTTAATTGTCTTTCCAACTTTATTGAATAAATTAGAATTTAAAGAAAAAACTCTAAAAAATGAAATAGAATAAATTTTTTATTTGGTAGTCTCGTCTGTGGACGAGAGTTTGCGTTCCCTCCCGATTTTAAATCGCGATCCACTAAAGTCGGGCTGCAAAATATCGCCAAAACAAATTATTAGTTAACATAAAAATCTAAATAAAATAATGAAAATTAAACTGCTCTTTTTAGCAATTTCCGGACTTTTAATTCAAACTAAAGCGCAAACAAAAACAGAAACTTTTAAAGTTCTCAAAACAATTCCTATCAGTGGAAATGGCGGTTGGGATCTGTTAACCCTTAATCCGACCAATCATTTTATTTACGCAAGTCATTCCAATCAGATTAATATCATCAATGTGGAAACGTCGATGTCTGAAGGAATTATTGAAAACCAAAGTGGCACCCACGGAATTGCTTTTGATAAAAATAACAGAGGTTACATAACGAATGGAAAAACCAATTCAGTTTTTGTATTTGATGTGAAAACAAATGAAAAGATAGCAATCATAGAAGTTGAGAAGAAACCTGACGCGATTATTTTTGATAATTTTTCGGGAAAAATAATCCTTGGAAATGCCGACAGTAATAATATGAGCATCATTGATCCGAAAAATTTAAAAGTGGAAAAAACAATTAAATTAATCGGAAATCCAGAACTAATAGTGAGTAACGGAAAAGGTAAAATTTACGTGAACACCGAAGATCAGGCGAAAATTGCTGAAATAAATATGAAATCTGGTTTGGTAACGCGCTATTTTTCTTTGGGAAAAGATACTGGTCCAACAGGTTTAGCCATGGATACTAAAACTCACCGCTTATTTGTTGGCTGTCAAGAGCATTTGGTCGTGGTGAATTCCGATACCGGACAAGTAATTACCTCTTTACCAATTGCGGAAGGTTGTGATGGGGTAGAATTTGATCCAGGATCCAAAACGATTTTCGCCGCGACCTATTCCGGCGTAATTTCTACCTATCTGGAAAAATCTAAAAACGAATTTGTGGCTTTGGCAGACATTAAAACTGAATCCGGCGCCAGAACTTTAGCGATCGATGTAAAAACACAGAAAATCTATTTGCCGACTGCTGAATATGGAACGGTTGAAAATCCGGTGAATCACAGATTTCCAGTAAAAGACGGTACTTTTCATATTTTGGAAGTAGGGAAATAGTTTAAAACTTTGTATTTACGATTGTTATTTTTAAGATTGCCTTCCTCCGGAATGCAAGATTCTACTTAGTATTGTTATTACACAGATAATGTTCCGCTGGAACATTTATTACGGATTTTTCATAAGTTAAAATAGTGGAAAATTAATTTTATAAAGGATAAATGTTTTTTAATTATGTCAATGACCGTAATGATTCCAGCGGAATCATATCTGTTTAGAATATATTAAAACGTGAAATTTTGGCGTTCCGGAGGAATGCTATCTGAAGAAGTTATAATTTTTTGATTTCACGATTATCTTTCAAATTATCGGAAATCTTTGTTTCACCGAAACTTTGCAACCCGATTTGAGCGGATCCCGATGTAAAATCGGGAGAAAGCCGAATGTCTCGTCCACAGCCGAGATTGCCCAAAAAATTCTAACTAATAAATTAATGTTAAATATCCTTTCCTGGCTATAAATTCAGATTCTCTACAGATTGGTGTCGCAGATTTGTATTAGAGATTGGAACAAATTCAATCCTAAACTTTAGTATAAATCAAATGAAAAAGTCAGCAATTGTACTATCAATCATTTTCGCGCTTGGAGCAGGAACAATCACTGCACAACAAATGAGCAAAGGAGACGATGTTCCTATGGTCGTGAAAAACGCCTTTAAAAAAGATTATCCGCAGGTAAAAAACGTGAAATGGGACGATGAACACGGAACTTACGAAGCAGAATTTAAGTTAAATAACAAAGATATGTCTGTCACTTACAGTGCAAAAGGCATGAAAGAAGAAACTGAAACCTCTTTGACAGTATCAGAATTACCTAAAAATGTAATTTCTTATGTGGCTCAAAAAAAATACGGAAAAATAAAAGAAGCCGCCAAAATCGTAAAAGCAGATGGTTCTGTGGTTTACGAAGCGGAAGTAAAAAGCGGAGATCTACTGTTTAATGCAAATGGAACTTTTCAAAAATTAAATGTTGAAAACGACTAAAAAATGTAAAGGCAATCAATAATTTTGGTTGCCTTTTTTTTTAATTCTTTAATCCATTTCTGATGAAAACAACGCACCGCCAAAGTATTTCTCCATCCCTTTTTAAATATTTTCCCCTGCTATTTCTGATGTATTTCCAATTAGGATTTGCTCAAAAAGATACTTTGCAGGATTCTTTAAGAGTACCTGAAAACAAACTGAAAATAAAACAATTTATTATTCCGGCGGCTTTTGTGACGTATGGTTTTGTCTCTTTGGCAAATCCGAAATTAAACAGAACCACGAATAACGAACTTCGGGAAGATCACCCAAATTTCATTACGCATGTAGATAATTATTCCCAGTTTGCACCAGGAGTTGCAGTTTTTGCCTTAAATGCTTTTGGAGTAAAAGGTAAACACAACTGGAAAGATGCCGCATTGATTTACGGAACTACCATTGCGGTTACAACTGCAGTTGTTTTTCCTTTAAAAAAATTAACAAAAGAAGAACGTCCAGACCATTCCGGTTTCAATTCTTTTCCATCCGGTCATACTGCGATTGCTTTTGCTTCTGCGGAGTTTCTCCTCCAGGAATATAAAGATACTTCACCCTGGATTGGTTACGCAGGTTATACCGTTGCCGCAGCGACGGGAATTATACGGATGTACAATAACAAACACTGGCTTGGAGATGTAGTTGCAGGTGCCGGTTTCGGGATTGCTTCTGCAAAATTGTCCTACTTTTTATACGATAAAGTTTTTCTGAAGAACGGTTGGCATTTTACTTTAACACCGGTTTACAATAACAAAAACGTAAGTCTCGCCTACACTTATCAATTTTAATTTTAAAGATGCTCAAACCGATCTTATTTTTATTGGTCCTTTTATCAATCTGCATTTCTGCACAGACTGAAAAAGACGATGTTCTAGGAAAATGGATCGCTACAGATAAAAGTGTCGCAGTGCAGGTTTATCGACATGGCAATGACTTTAAAGCGAAAGTAATTTGGTTTGATGAACGGTTAGGAAGTGGAACTCCGATGAATTCGCGACATGATTCGCAGAACCCTGATGTAAATCTTCGTACCAGAAAAGTAATAGGAATGGATATTCTGGAAGGTCTGACTTATAATGCTGATAAAAAGCGATGGGAAAATGGCAAAATTTATGACGCTTCAAGTGGTAGAATCTGGGATACTTTCGCAGAAATAAATGAGGAAGGAAAATTGTGTGTTCGTGGTTTTTGGAAATTTACCTGGATCGGCAAAAGTCTTTATTTCAACAGATTATAAACAGCTCGTTTTTTTTTAACACACCTCAAACAAAAATATCAATTATGAAAAATACAGCGATCAACAGAGTAGCCAGTTTAGGTTTACTATTTTGGCTCATCAAAATTCTCTCCACAACCGTCGGAGAAACTGCTGCAGATTATGTTTCTGTAGATCTGAAAGTAGGTTTAATCTGGACAACCATTTTAATGGGAGCGATTACCATTGGAGCAGTAATCTGGAATTTTAAACAAAAGAAATATTTCCCGCCATCATATTGGTTTTTAATCGTGATGATGAGTATAGAAGGAACTTTGATCACGGATATTTTGGTAGATCAATTTGGAATTTCACTGTTGGTTTTAGATGGGATTTTTACCATCGCGATGATCGTTCTGTTCGTTACCTGGAACAAAAAAGAACACACTTTATCCATTCATGATATAAATAATGACACCCGGGAAAAATTCTATTGGATCATCGTTTTAACTACGTTTGCTTTGGGAACCGGAGTTGGAGATACGGTTTCAGAATATTTGAATTTCGGATATTTAAATTCATTGATTCTTTTCGGATGTATCTTTATTTTAGTCGGAGTTTTATATTATTTTAAAGTCGTCAACAATGTTTTAGCCTTTTGGATCGCATTTATTGTGACAAGACCGATCGGTGCATCTTTGGGCGATCTGTTTATTCAGGCTCCAAAAGACGGTGGATTAGGTTTGTCGATTGGATTGATCAATATCGTGTTTTTTATTGTGATCATTGGTGCAGTGTTTTATCTGAGTTTAATTTCTAAAAAGGAAGTTTTGTCTTCGATATCTAAATTAACATAAACGCAAGTTGATTAGTTATGAAAGAAGTTTCGCTCAACAGAAGCCGATACAAATACTCCGTCGTATATTTTCGTTTAGATCAATGATAGAAGAAGATGTAAGATGTTAATGCAAAATGAATAGAATCTTCAATGAACATAATTTATAATTGGTAATCTGCAATAGATTTTTTTTTTAATAAATAGAAAACATCAAAATTGAAAAAGTTTTACCGAAAGAAATTGTGTAATTACAACAGTTTTCGTAGCAAACGTTCAGTGAGACTTTTCTGATTTCAATTCCGCAGAAAATATGCAAAAATTTAGAAATGATAATTTTTCCATAGATCATTTCACTGCTGAATTTTACAATAATAATTCCCAGTTTTATTTTGCCAGAGAGAATGGAAACCGTGATTGGCTATTTAAAATTAAATTTTGGCCACGCTCAGACCGAATTCGGGAAGCCAACGCGATGGAAATAAAGCGGATTTATGTTCTGATAAATTACCATGGAAGAACAATAAGCAAAGTTCTATATGATAAAGCGCTAAAAATTGCGCGGGATTTAAAATGCGATTATTTGTGGTTAAGAGTTTGGGAAAATGACAGGGCAATTTCTCTTTATAAAAATAATGGTCTTGTGGAATTTGCCAAACATTCCTTTATGGTGGACGATGATGATCAAACGGACCTTATGATGAAATATGAATTTGCGCGTTAGAATTTTTGACGGAAGTAAATTTCTAGATTCAAGAATAAAAGAGAAAAAAGCCCTGAATAAATTAATAATCAGGGCCTTTTTATTTATGCGTGCGGCTTAATATGCCAAATTAATTCTTGTTGAGGTTCATCCCAATCTACCTGGATGATCTCGCCGGCTTTTACTTCTTCGCGTACAATTTTTTTCGAAATCGGTCGAGCCAAGCGGGAACGAATAACGCCCGAAATTTGTCTTGCGCCATATTTGCTGCTGAATCCATTTACCGCTAAGTTATGAACTGCCTCATCACTTATTTCTAATTCCATTCCTAAACGTTCTAAGGATTTGATAAGAGACTTTAACTGAATTCTAAAAATGCGTTCTGCGATACCTTCGGTAATTGGTGCAAAAGGAATAATTTCTGTAATTCTAGCCAAAAACTCGGGTCTAAATTTCCCTGAATTCGACATGATCTGCATTAAACTTTTGGAATCCGGAGTTACGCCTTCTTCAAACTTTTTAACGATTTCTTCACTTCCGATATTGGAGGTAAATAATATTAGAGCGTTGCTGAAATCGCCTTCTTTTCCTAATTTATCGTGAACTTTTCCTTCATCCATGATCTGTAGAAAAACATCAAAAACGGACGGATGCGCTTTTTCAATCTCGTCAAAAAGAACAACGGTGTAAGGTTGCTGGCGGATCTTATTAACCAGCATTCCACCTTCCTCATAACCAACATATCCCGGAGGCGCGCCATAAAGCAAAGCTGCCGAATGTTCTTCTTTAAATTCGGACATATCAAAACGAACCATGGCTTTTTCATCATTAAAGAGAAGTTCTGCCATCGATTTTGCTAATTCTGTTTTCCCGGTTCCTGTTGGTCCGAGTAAGAAAAAGGAGCCAATTGGCTGCCCCGGCTTGTTAAGGCCACTTCGACTTTCAACAATTGCATCGGACAAAACTTTTAGGGCATGATCCTGACCAACAACTCTTTTCAAAAGAAGAGATTCCATGTTTATAAGTTTCTCTTTTTCCTGGGCCTGAATTTTCCCGATAGGAATTCCTGTTTTCGCCGCCATAACGGCTGCCAGTTCCAGTTTATTTACTTTCTCTCTTTTTACCGCTGCGTGCGTTAAAAGTTCCGCATACGTGTCTTCTATAATTTTCTTGATCTGATCTACGCTCATAGAGTTGTCAATCTCATTCTGTTCTTCCAAAGAACCCCATAAAATCGGACTTAAGCGGTCCTGCAATAATCTGAAATGCCAAATTAGTTCTTCAACCAAATCAGATTCTACGGCATATTCTGCGTTAATTAAAGCATCATATTCCTCTTTCCATTTTGCGAGTTCTTTTTCCGAGAGTTCGTCCAGCATTTTAATGGCTGCCATGGTTCTGTCTAATAAATCAATAGCGGCATCGGGAAGTTTTTTACCTTTTGCATATCTTTTTGAAAGTCGGACGCATTCTGGCAAAGCAGCTCGATCCACTTCAACATTGTGGTGTAATTTGTATCCATCAAGAACCACTTCGATCATTTTAACGCAGGTTGCGTCATCGGGTTCTTCGATTTCTAAAACTTCAAAACGGCGGTTAAATGCTTTTTCAGGTTCGATGATCTTTCGATATTCTTCCTGAGTTGTGGCGCCGATCACAGTCAATTCTCCGCGTGCCAGTTCAGGTTTTAAAAGGTTGGCTACATTTCCGGCACTTCCTTTAGAATCTAAAAGCGCGTGGATTTCATCAATAAACAAGACGGCCTTTTCCATTTGTTTACATTCGTTGATGACTTTTTTCAGGCGGTCTTCGATTTCACCTTTGTAAGATGTTCCGGCTAATAATGCGCCAGTGTCGAGTTCTAAAAGGGTAGCATTCTTCAATAATTCCGGGACATTTCCTTTGTTTATTTCTTCGGCAAAACCTTCTATTAAAGCTGTTTTTCCAACACCAGGTTCGCCTACGATGATCACGTTGGGTTTTGATCTTCGACAAAGAATCTCTATCAACATTCGAAGTTCTTTATCCCGCCCGATGATTTGATCTAATTTACCCTGTTTTGCCTGCAAAGTTTTGTCGACACAATAGCTGCTGATCGCAGGAAAGGAACCGTTGTCTTTGAAGGGCGAATCAAAAAGTGCATCCGTTTTATCACCGATATTCTGATCTTCGCCTCGGTAATGATTTAAAATTTCATTTTCCCGAAGCGGTAAAGATTTTAATTCCTGTGCATCATACACAACATGAGGTTTAGCAATACTCGCCAAAATACAAATAGGAGTGATCTCGTCTAAACCGAGTCTTACACTAATTTCATCAGCTTCCTGCAATATTTTTTTTACGTCCTCAGCCTGTGCAACTTCTTCTGGCAAATGTGCGGTTTTGGGATAATCTTCGATACGAACCTCGGCCCATTCGTAAAAATAGCTCGGATCTTTATCTATACTTTTTAAAAAATCGCGCAACCCAATATCCTGGTGCATTAAGGCTTGTAAAAGATGAGGCGCACCAAAGGTGGCATTGTAATTTTCTCTCGCGATAGACTGTGAAATATGAAACAGCTGTTTTACGGTTTCGTTCGATATTAATACGCTCATGTAGTCTTGATTAGTAATGTTTAGATGGTATTCAAATATAAATTATTTATTCGTAACAAATTGAGTCTTGGTGGAATTTATTTCACTTAGATTAATTAAAAATTTACAGAATATGAATTTTTTGTTCATAAATGCTGACCATTTAATTATTTGAATCTTAAATGTGGATGATTTTTAATTCTTATTTCTAGTCGAAATTAATAACTGAGTTCAGAATAAATTGCGTCGAGTACTCACTTCCATCACTTACTTACAGTATATAAAATGAAACTGATATCAGAAGTCCTGAAATTTACGCTTTCCTAAAGATTAAACCTGTTCCTAGCCTCAATTCTTATTTTTAAAGAAGAAGAATATTAAATTTATTTAACATGAATTTGTAAATGCTTCGTAATGAAGCGTGTCAGTTTCTGTTTTTAAATAATCATAATGTTTTAAGCTAAACTTTGAGTTCTTACCGCTTTTTGTTTTTATACTTTGATAAAATATTATATATTTATAAAATATTATGACAAGTGGCATATTTACGTTTATGGTGAATTTTTTTATCCATGTGTAATTACTGCATTTGACCTGAATGCAAGCTGTAACTAAAATAGAAATTGATGGATAAAAAATCTACTGGTGTAGTTCGTTTTTCTGTAGCTGATAACGACTTTTATTTCAAGCAGTTTTTACTGAAAATGCTCTTAGAAAATCCTTTCTACAGAGTTGTTAATGACTGTAATAATGGTCATGAACTTATTAACAGGTTATTTTGGAAACAGGAAGATGTTTTTCTTATCAATCTATACATGCCGATTCTAAGCGGTTTAGAAGCTATTAAATTTATCCGCCAATCCAACACGCATACCCCGATCATTACTTACTCTGGAACATACCAAAGTGATATGGATGAAGTTATATCGGAGATTCCCAATACATATTACTGCCAAAAAAGCAGCATTGTGATTAAAGATATTCTGAAAAACTCTATATTATCGGATAATGTAGAATTTTCGGAATATCAAAAAGAATGGTCGAATCAGATGCAGGAAGTTCAAAATTATTTAGACCGCCAAAAAAAGAGTCAGCAGGAATTATCGGTATCAGAAATTCAGATGATAAAACTTTGTTATGATGGATTCAGCAACAAAGATATTGGGGAACGAATGAATCTTAGCGCAAGAACGGTGGACACCTATGTTAAAAGACTTACCGAAAAGCTGGGTTTAAAGACCAAGTTTGAGCTGGTTCGTTTTTGTGTAGAAAGTGGTTATTACAATACAAGTATTTAAAAAAGTAGGAAAATGAATTCGTCAGGACAGGAAAAATTAAATAAGAAAGCAGTAAATATAGGTATCTGGGGATTTATATCCTCTTTTGTCATTCTTACCGGTGTAAGTTTTCTTGCACTCTTCATGTTTTTTAAAAGCAGTGAATTTCAACAGAAAGAGATCGCAGAATCGGTGAGTAAATATATTACACTGCAAAGTAAAGATGAACTTTTACAGGACAGAATGGAAACCATTTACTCGCGAATGAACATGCTGGCTTCGGACAAAGTACAGAATGAAGTTTTTCTTCGCGATAATATTATTGAGTCGATCCGGGACTGTAAAAATATTATGGGTCAGGACAGTATTAAAGAATTCAAGCAATATTCAACCCTTATTAGAAATATGAGCGAAATGATCAACCTGAAAAACGATTTGATCTCGGTATCATCTCAGGAACAGATCGCCATGCGAAATTTGCAGGAATGCCAGTCGCGCTTAAATGGTGCAAGCGAAAATTTAATGAACAGTGTTCCGAAACCCATTAAGCGACCAACGCTAAGACGACGTTAAAAAAAGAGATTATGCAGTTACAGATCACGTTATCAAAAAAAGAAAAACGATATTATTTCATCTATCTCTTAGCGATGCTTTTTTTAGGCGTTCTTTTTTTAGGGATCATTTTCTTACATAAAATAGAATCTCCATTTAGCACTTCCGATGCTATTGCGATAAAAACATTAAAGCAGAAAGGTATTTTTGATGACCGCCAAAAATCCGTTCAACCGCTCGTAGACAGTACTTTCATCAAGATGAAAAGACTTAGTAGTGAAAAGCCACAACCTGTAGAAGAGAATGAACTGAAATATGAGATCGGCGATATTAAGGATGCTTTCTCGGATGTTATTATTACAGATTCCAGAAAAAATAATTATCCGCTCATTGCGAAATATTACAAAATGTATTTCGACGATAAAAAGATCATCGTTAAAAAGAACGATAATCTAAAAACGTTTACAAAGCAGTTTGAGGAATGTACCATTGGTATAAAAGAACTTCAGCAACAAATAAATCTGCGTAAAAACGCACAGATCATGGGAAGCCGAAATTAGAACTAAAACCGTTGAAAATATGACTTACTTTCAGAAAAACAAGAAAAACATTATTATCGCTGTAGTCTCCACATTGCTGGTGGCGTCTTTGATCGCGATCTGGCTGCAAAGAAAATCTGTTGATCCGGATGATATTGTAGCAGTAGCATTTCCTGCCAATTTATCGTTGGGCGATTCCTTAAAATTTGAGGATAAGACCGACAATGCAAAAACAAAAAAATGGGATTTCGGCGACGGAAAAACTTCTGAACGTGGCAAAGGTGTACACTTTTATTCCAAACCGGGTTTTTATGAGGTGAAACTCACCATCGATAATAAATATACCAAAACATTTCCTATTTTAGTTTCTAACAGAATTGTAGATCAACCTATAATATTGGCAAGTCCTGCGACAATTGACGGACCTTCGCAAGCAATGCAGTTAGAAAATGTAGTTTTTCGTGCAGTGTCTCCCAATGCCAAATCATTTACCTGGAAGTTTGGGGAAACAGGAAACATTGATTCTAAAGAAAAAATGGGCTTTTATTCTTATAAAACGCCCGGAATTTATACGGTGACCCTTTTTACGGATGACAGTATGGAGCCGATCACTCATCAAATCAGAGTTTTGCCTTCATACAATCCTATCGAAGCGGTAGAACAGGATATTTCTACCACCGTAGACGATACTTATAACGAGATAGATGATGATCTGAAAAGAGTTCTTCAGCAAATTGCGTATGGGAATAACTTCAATTCAAATTATAATTATCTGTTGAATTCTTATTTCTGTAATAACGATAATGTTGCAGTAACGGTGAACGGAGAAAAAATAAAGAACCTTTATTATTACTGTACAGGATTGCAATTTGATAAAAGCAATATTATTCAGGAAGTTAAAACTACTTTTGATAATAATCAGACCTGTATCATCAAACTAGAAATTACTCAAAGCAAATAGACCCTGTAACCCTAAAACATCACTATGAAAAATACGATCTCTACCATATCTTTACTGGGAGCAGGAATTATTCTTACCGCTTGTGCAGTTAGAGTGCCATCTGTTAAAACTCCGGCGCCCAACTATTACGGCAATGTAGAACAGACTTTGGTTATTAACGGTTTTCCGAAAAAAGCTTCGCCCTGGGTTGTTTATTCGGACCGGGAAAAAAATACCGTTTACCTGAAAAAGGAAAAAAACGAGTCTCCAAAAGAAATTAAATTTTTAGAACCTTTGTTGGTTCTTGATCATAATAAATCGAGAAAACTGGTAAAAGTTGCAGAATATAATGCCGATGCACTCCTGAAAAAACTACCGGGCAAATCTGTAAAATCGTATGGTTGGATCTCCGAAGATAATTTGCTGCTCTGGAGCAATGCTGTTACGGAGAGACTTTCGGGATTTACTTTGAAGGCTTCTGTGGTTCCCAATAACGTTGATGTGATAAAAAACGCTGCTGCCTATTTAAAAAATGATTCGGCGCTTGTTTATTCTTCGCCAAGTCTTTCTGAGCCAATTGCTAAGAAATTACCTATTGGACAAATGGTTTACATTTATAAAAAATCTGCCGATGAGAGAGGATATTTGATTGGGCAGAAACCGAAGTTCAGTATGGATAGTATTGCCAACAACATGTACGGTTGGGTAAGCTCAAATATGATCTCGACCTGGGGTGAAAGATCAGCTATAAAATTAGACAGCAATTACGATTACGCCAATGTGCCGACTTCCGGGATTTATAATACACTTCCAGAATTTACTACAGAAAGTCCCATTATTGCCCTAACAGATTCGAAAGATAGAAGCGTTTTAGAAAATATCTTTCCAACCTCCATTAATCTGAATAAAAATTCTACTAAATATTTTACGAACGCTTTTGATTACAGTCCTAATTTTATTTTTAATGCGATCGGGGAAAAACTTTCATTTAACCGATATAAAGAGATTACGAGAAGAAGTAAGCATTTAAATATTGTTTTTACTTTAGATGTAAGCGCAGAAAACAGATCTTATTCGCCAATCGCGAAATCGATCATTCAGGATATTCAGCTTAAAATTAATAACTTATCTTACTATAAAAGCGTAAAATATAGTGTTGTTTTATATAAGAATAACCCTTGCGGCTCAAATGTGATTGCCTCGGTTTTATCGAGTGATTTCAGTGGAATATTCAAATATATTGATGAGAAAACTGCGGAAATGACGTGCGAAAGAGTAGGCGGACAACCGGTAAATGAAGCTTTGGCAACTGCCGGAGAATTACTAAATACGGTTCCCGACGAAACCAATATCGTTGTACTCATTGGTTCTACCGCAGCGAGCAGTGTAACTGACGCCAGTACGATCCGAACTTTATCGAGTGCGAAGGCGAAAATGATCTCTTATCAAACGCAGTCTAAACCTTCGGATATTTATAACAACTTCGTTCTACTCTCGGAAAATGCGATTACCACCACATCCAGAAACATAGCTGAGTTAAACAAAGAGAAAGTGGCAGATCAGAATTTCATTATCAATAAAAATAATTTCAACCTGATTGAAGGAGACGAAGGTGTTTATTCCCTGGATTATCCAAATAAAAGTATGACGCAGGGTTTTGTAATTTACCCAAAAAGAAGAGAAACAAACAGCAATGCCTTTCTAATAAAAGCTTTAGATACTTTATTGGTTCAGGTGACTCACGAAAACCGATTTACAGAAAAATCACTTACCTCTTATTTTAAATCAGAAGTAGGTTCAAACAAAACGATCTTGGAAGGAAGATATGCCTTTAGATTTCCGGGTGCGCCAACGCCTTTGCCTGTACCAGTTTCGTCGGAGTTACTATCGTTTGATTACCCTTTCTTAGCTTCTGGTTTTATTCCGGTTGCCTTAAGAAAACCTGTAGATGGTGTTCATAAAGGGATCTTGATCTCAGAATCGGAATACGAAAATCTTCGGATGATGTACAATGAGATCTATAAAGCGACTGATCCCGATAATAAAAATTTCAATCAAAACCGTGCAATCTCCAAGTTTGTTTCCATCATCCAAAAGAATGATCCAACGATCGAAGAATTATCTTCGAGTGCACTTTACGGCAAACCTATGAGTACTGCAGTAGCCTTGAGTACCGGTTTCGATAATTCTGATGAACAAATAATGTCGCAGTTTATTTTGAAAGGCTGGAAAGATAAAAAAACGGTGAGTAAAGAGATTGTTCAAAAATACTTTAAGAATTATCAGTTGTTAGCCAACCGACTTTTAGAGAATAAAAATAATCCTAAAGTAAAAATTATACAGAACGGAATGACTGTTTACTGGTTGAACGAATTTTTCATGCCGACCGTTGACGATACAGCCGCACTTTAGGAGGTGTTTTGTAGTAGAACTACTACAATTTATTTCTTTTTAGAAAATGATGGTTTTTTTAGTTTTAAGTGCTGTACTTTTGAAATAACAAATCAACAATATTAATTAAAAATTTAGAAATTATGGCAGTAGACAATTCAAGAGGCGTACTGAAGTTCAACGGAGGTGCGGCACAAAAAATTTTAAAATTGAATTATGGTGTTCAGCGTTCTACCGATGTTTCGGGTCGCGTAGCATCTGATCCATCTAACGCATTGGTAAGAGTTACCGTTGAAGCAACAGAAAGTTCTACAATCTTAGAAAGTTTGCTTAACGGAAAATATAAACCAACAACCGGAGAAGTAACCTTTAACAAATCTCACGAAGAAGGAACATTAATTACATTAAACTGGGAAAACGGTTATGTTATAGAGCACGAATTAAGTTTTGATGCGCTTAATGACAATAATATGCTGATCTCATTCCTGGTTAGTGCAGAAAAAATCAATTACGGCGGATCTGCTTATGAAGGAGTTTGGCCAGGTAACTAAAAATAAGTCCCGCTGCATATTTTTTATGTAGCGGGCTTTTAAAATCACCATGAAAAACATTTTTACAAAATTACTCGTATTGAGTTTCACTGCAGTTCTTTTTTCAAAGGGAACTGTTTTTGCGCAGGTACTCACGGTAACCGATAAGTCAGATGCGAGTGTGAACCGAATTAGAAGCACCATTAATGCGAACCGCGAAATCGTAAACTATATCGAATATACTTTGGTAAGCAGAGGTTTACCGAGACATTTACGCAATCTTTCTTTATTGGAATCGGGATTCGCGAACAGCAGTATTTCTACTGCAGGTGCCGTTGGGATCTGGCAGATCATGCCGGATCATGCGCAGGATCACGGATTAAGTCAGGCAGACCGCGCCGATGTTTATCGCAGTACGCAAACTGCTGCAAATTCATTAACAAGAATGTATAATAAATATCATGACTGGATCACAGTTTTAGCGGCCTATAACTGTGGTGAAGGTAATGTTGCGAAAGCAATGGCTCAAGCAGGTTCCACCAATTACGAAGATTATTATATTTATTTGCCCGACGAAACCACGAATTCCATCAAAAAGTACATCAACGCGTGTTATGCGACGGGAGAATTAGATGATCTGTTTAGAAACAGCAAAGTAAAAAGAATCACATCTGCGCCTAAAACAATAAAAGTAAAAAGACCTGCCTCAACTTTTACGAAAGTGGAAGTTAAAGATCCTTCACTTTTAGGAACGCAGATCAATTCAGGTTATAATTTAGAAGTGATCGCGAGTTTTTTAAACGTTGATTTAAGCGACATTAACAAATGGAATCCGGACATTACGAAGAAATTAAGAGACCAGTCAGATGTTACTTTTTATTTACCACCGCAGGAAATGGCAACGTTCGAAGGCAATAAAAATAAAATATTACGGCTTTCGCTTGTTCCGTAAAAAAAGTCATTAATTAGTACCAAATACTCGATTAAATTTTATAATTTAATCGAGTATTATTTTAGATACAAATGTGATTATTATGGAAAGTTCAAATTACTCCCTTCCGTTTAACCCGTCTTCTTTAATGAAAGAAAATGGTGCGATCCAAACCTGCGATATGGCAGAAAGTATTGCGCAGAATATTATGCTTCTTATCATCACCAAAAAAGGAGAGAACCGTTATGATGACCAATATGGCAACGATGTCTGGAATCTAGAGTTTGATAACGGTGTTTCATCTGCAGGCTGGGAAACTTTATTCATTAACAGTCTTAAAAGACAGATCGCAGATTACGAACCCCGCATCGTAAATCCTCAAATCAAGGCACATATTATTTTCGTTGAAAAAAATTATGACACTCGGTCTTTCACAGAAATAAAAAAGAAAGTCAAAATCGCCATCAACGCGAAATTAGAATCTACCGGTGAACAGTATAATTTTGTTACGGAACTCTTTTTAAGTCCAATGTCTATTGACTAAAGTTAAATAAAGATGAATTTAGATCAGAATATCTACTCCAAAGAAACTATAAAAGCCAGAATGTTACAGAACGCCACCAAATTATGGGGCGTAAAAAGCGTTCAATCCTTAGATCCATTTGTTAAATTACTGATCGATGCTTTTAGTACCGAAGTTTTCAAGGCAAATAATGAGATCCAGAATGTGAACAGCAGATTATTGGAACGGTTAGCAAAAATGCTGACTCCAACAAAATATACACATCCCGCTCCGGCGCATGCCATCGCTTTTTATATGCCCGAAGATGATTCAGAACTGCTCATGAATTATGATGAATTCTTCTTCAAAAAAAGCATTAATTCTTACACGAAAACACAATCCGACAAACAGATCGATGTTGCTTTTACGCCAGTTAACGACATTAATGTAATTAAAGCGCAGGTAACCACCATGATCGTTGGCAATACCTGTTATACTTTTGATGAGAGCCTGAACCGGGTTCCGATTTGTCGTGTAAACAGTAGGGTAGAAGATTACCGAAGAGTGACGATAGGGATCGATGTTTCGCAATATAACGCGGGGAAACTACCCGAAAAATTAAGTTTATACTGTGCAAATCTTGCTTTTGAACATATCGATTATGTGTACCGGCTTTTGCCACACGTAAAAGTTACGAGCAACGGCAAGCCTTTGCAGATCAGTCCGGGAAGAACGTATGAAGACCAAAACAGTTATTCAGGTTTCGAAGAAGTTTTCCGGGAGCAGTCTATACGCTACAAAGTCACCGAAGACATCAAAAAAATATACAATCATAAATTTGTCGAAGTTGAAGGTGTTTCTGATGACCTGATCATTGAAAAAGGATTTTTTCCTTTTGAATTACAGCATCTTCGGGAAAATACGCCACAGCTGGAACAAATTATCAAGGATCATCGATTCGTTTGGTTGACTTTTGAGTTTCCGCCCCAGTTTACGGAGCAGATCTTAGATAATTTTTCTTTTGCTTTGAATGCTTTTCCAATCTATAACAGAGCCTGGAAGAAAACGGAATATGTCCTCGACATTATGGGAAACAATATTCCGCTCGAAACTGCAGAAGGTGAATTTTTTCTTTATGTTCAGGAAGTTGTTGATGGTCTCGGTAAAAAATATGACGAAATCCCATTTACGCCAAATGACAGCTTGAGTAAAGGTTTATACACGGTTCGAAAAGGAGGAATGGAACGCTTCAGTAAAAGAAATGCAGTTGATCTAATGATTCACGTGTTAGAATTAACCCGTGATGAGGTTGCTGCTTTTTCCGTTTTCAACAGAGATAAAGTGAAAGATGTGCTGAGTGAAATGTCGGATAAAATGAAGGGCATGATCAAGAAAGTAGAGAATGCCGACAAATCTCTGGTAGAAGATGTGAACTATGTAATTATAGAGCCAATTGATTCTACGGTACACTGTTACGCGTCGTTCTGGGTAACGCATTGTTCACTTGCCAATAATATTCGACCAAGTACCGTTCTTAATTCTCAGGAAAAAACAAAAAGAATCACATTATTGACGGATACAACCGGTGGTGATCTCGAACAGAAAGGTGCGAACAGCATTCAGGCTTACCGCTATGCGTTGATGACGAGAGACAAAATTGTGTCTGTAGAAGATATTAAAGCCTATTGTCAAATGATGATGAAGGATGATTTAAAATCTATAAAAGTCACTCGCGGCACGATCATTAGCGACAAACCAAAAGAAGGCTTTGTAAAAACGGTGGACATTAATATTATTCCGCACAGCTATTCTTTTTACGGAAAAGGCTATTGGGATAACCTTGCCGTTGTCCTCACGAATAATATTAAAATGCGAGCCATTGACGGCGTCATTTACCGAGTGAAAATTTTTGAAGAGATCGCAGTAGATGTTTAGGCATTATGAATTAATCAATTTAAGTTGATTGATCTTGCTAAATAATATTAAGGAAGAAAAATCGCGTAAATGCGGTTTTTTTGATATGATCTTAAAATTGATTTTTTTTAAAACTTGTTCGAAATAATTTACCTATTAATTGAGATAGATGATGGTGCAAATCATCTTAAAAATTAACTAGCTTTGGTTTTTATCAACAAATTCCTTGTAGTGGAGTTTATTTCAAAATGTTCTAAATGGTAAAATTATTATTGATAATTTTTTCTAAAATTCCTAATTACATTTATAAACTTTACTGACCTTCTGCTTCAATAATTTCATCTAGAGTTTCTTCCAGAATATTAACCTTTTTCATCTCGTAAGAAGAAACGATCTTATTTGTTTCAAAAAGTTTAATTATTATCTCTTGGCATTCTTCATCGGTCGCGTATCGCTGATCATTAATAAACTCAGGTGGGTTTGGGATATCGACCAACCATTTGTTGTTTGCTACTAAAACAAACTGAATGGTTTTATCGGCATCGTCGATCATCCCGAAATAATTTTCAAGTTCTGAATTTAAGGTCGAGAAAATCTCCAGAGCTTGAGTGATATTTGCGTTTTGAGGATCGTCTGATGGGATGCCTTGCCGTGTTTTGTAGTTGTGAAAGAATATTTTCATAATGATAAATTTAATAAATGATGAGAAATTCGGTTAATTTACTGGTGTGGTAGCGACTATACTGACACCTTCACTAGCCGCTAGATCTTTTGCCATTGCATTAGCTAAATCGGCACTAGCTTTCTCTGAAAGCCAAGTACCAACAAATGAGAGGAAAAATAAAAATCCTTCGCCTGAAACCTTTGCAATTTTCTTGAAGTTAATTTTGGCAGGAATTAATTGTCATTCCTCCACCTGATTGATTTGCATAAGAATCTGCCAGAACACTAAAGGTCCACTCGCTAAGAGGTGATACCAATAATGGTAAAATTAAACCAACAGCATTCATCCCGCTAAAACCTTTTGCAGCCTCAGATTTCATACCTTTTGTAGTCTCAGATCTATGCTGGTTGATAACAGTATTACCTTTTCTGCTGGTTCTCTCTCTGGGATAAATATTTCCATTTCTTCGTCTCATTGCTTCTACAGCTTCAGATCCTGATCTTGTCTTTTTCATCTCAGTAACTATTTCTGCAGTTCTAGCTTCTCTTTCAGCGCGCGTTCCCTTTAAATTCATAATTTCCTTTATATACTTCTCGTTTTGCTGCTGTCGGTAAAGATCAAAAGAGTGGTCTTTTATATTCCCTACAGCGGTTGTTTGTGAAGTTCCAATGTATGGATCATCTGGTGAATCTACTGCAAAACCATTTTCCATATTTTTTCTGGCGTCCAACATTTCATCGTAGGTTTGATCTCCATTCTCATTGCTGTATAAGGATTGCATACCTTTAGCTTCTAAATTAGAAAGTGGTTGATAAATCAGATAAGCACCTACAACTCCTACTGCTACCTCTTTTCCACCGGCTAAAAGACCAGCTCCAAGTCCACCACTCAACATTGCAGTTCCACCGGAATATCCTACAGTAAAACCAAACAATCCGCTGATCACTGCAGTTAATCCAACTTCGCCCATATTCCTGAAAGCGACATTTTTTGCGGCAGCTTTTGCCTCATCTTCATCAATAAAGGGAGTTAAAATTCCTGGTCCTGCAGTACAGGTTAAAAAGGATTTTTGAGTTAATGCTTTATTTTTCTCAAACTTCACTTTTGAATGCGGATTTACCCACTCAGTAAGATTAGGATTACATTTTGTGCTGTTTGAAGCAAGGGCTAAAGTAAGTCCGGAACCAATAATTACAGTAGCTAAAACACCTATTATAATTGCACCAACTCCGAACGTTAATACCAAAAATGCTACTGCAGCCGCAATTGCTAAACCTGCAATTAGTCCTCCAAAAAAGAAACCCCAACCTGCAGCCTGTCCCCAATTACTTTTACACTCAAAATCATCTTTTAAAATTTTATCAACTTCTGTTAATAATGGTTTTTTTTCTGATTTGTAAATAACACTTAGATTCCAGAGATTAGGATCTGCTAGCAAAACTCCAGGGGAAGGATTTACCTGATGTGAACAGACGATAAACGATTCTTGTGGCAAATATTTACTCATGATAAAATGTTTCTTTGTAATATATACTTTTCGGAGATGAAGACAAAGTGGTACTAATTTTTTCGGTGATTTCAAAAAGAATTTTATACCTGTTTATAAAATTCTGAAAATCCACATCATTGTCTTTATTATATATCAAATAATTTTTTTTTGACTTACTGTAAATAACAAAGTACTTTATTGAACCGCTCACTGTATTTATAAAAAAAACGGTCTTCTCTATTTCTTTTTTGTTTAATTCAAAATTTTTTTTTCCTTGAGATAATGATAAACCGTTATTCAGGAAATTATAGTCCACTTTATTTTTACCCAAAATTATTTTAACCGTAAAAGAATAAGTTACTGAAACAAAAATTAAAATAAATGGAAGAGAACTAATAATCATTAGTAAAGCACCTTTTGCTCTAAATAAAATCTGAAGATCTGCGATATATGGCGTAATAAATTTATAACTAAAAATAGCGGTTAAAATATAGATGAGCAGTAAGAAAATGAAATAAATATACATTTCAAAAAGACTTCTGACTCCTCCTATGAAAGATTCTTGTGCTGAATCATTAGTAAAGTTTTTTTCTTTCATCAATATTTTTTGCAATAAAGCTCCTTTATTGTTATCTTTCAGTAATAAATCTATATTTTTTTCACCACGTATTTTAATAATATTTTTATCAATTTCCAATTGACTTTTACTAATTACAAAATTACCATCACCTTCGACAAAAAAAGTTAGTAACTGATCTTCAGAAATTTTAAGGACCACTTTTTTAGAAAACAATCCGAAAATCATTTTATAGCAAAAAATAAAGATCAGAAAGTAAAAACTTAAAAGCAGAAAACAAATCATTGGTAGACCAAACAGTTGTATGAGATGTGTTTTTACTTCAAACAAATAATCCCATCCAGGTACAAAATAAGAAAATATAATTACCAGAATGATCGCTAGAAAAAAAGCTACCAATCTTTTATTGCGGGCTGGAACCGTTTTCAAAATTATTTCCTCATTCTTCATTACCAACTTTTTTCAAGTTAAATATACATTCAGACTTGATGTTATTTTCGATATTTTCGATGATTGAAAGTTCAGCTTTAATGATAACTTTGGTTTTATGATTATAAGTGAAAAGATTTCTCATATCCAATTTATAATTTGAAAACTTGTATTTAATTAATGGTTGGTGATGTTTTTCGTAACCTTTGCTCACCTTTTCCAATAATTCTTCAGATTCAATCGTTTCCCAAACTTTTCTAACTGTTACCAGATCGCCCTCCACTTTTAGAACATCGTACCTCATATTCATAGGAACTACAACATCCGGAAATAGCTGAGACTGATATTCATATATCTCAGTTTCTAATTGTTTGTGTGGCAGGATTAAATATTTATCAAGCAATACTAAATAAAACAAATCTCTGTTAAAATCTTTTTGATCATCATAAACTTCTAAAAACTGTAAATCTCCCTGTTTTATTAAATTTTCATATTCCTGAGGTTTTGTCTGCTTAATTACATTCACAAATTCAATGTCAGATAATTCATCATTTTTAAATTGCTCCCATTTTTTCGGTAATAGATCTTTATTTTCAATTTTTAAAAATCTTCCGTTTGAATCGTATTTGATCAAGCAATTATTTCTTATAAAGTCCACTTTTGAGATGAAATCAAAAATTCGGGAAAGTGCAGGTGGATTAAATTCGTAAAAAAAATCCAAAAGACTCACTTCAACTTCATTCTTTGCCTTATTTAATTTAAAATTGTAAGTGACCGTTGTGCTACGCAGACTTGAATAGACTGTGCTTTGATTTTCTGCATCTTTCCATGACATTTTTTTAAGTGTAGAAAAATCAGTATAGGTTATAACAACTGTAAACAGAGTATAAGCGATCCATAAATAAACTGAAAATGAAGAAAAGAAATCCAAGTTAAGTCTCGTCATAAATTCATATTATTAACGATCTCTATTACTTTGCTCAACTGAGTCTAATATTTTAAAATTTATTTGGGTATTGATATTTCCATTTTGTCGTGCTTTTTTTAGAAAAACTTTTGCTTTATCTAGATCTCCTTTATATAAATAGCTCATTCCTAAGGCAATCAATAGTTTATCGTAATCCAAAGTTCCTTTACCATAATTTTTATCGTGAGCTTCTTGCAAATTTTGTATGGCATTTTTATAATCGCCAATATTTAAATAAGATGAACCTAAACCTAATAAAATATCAGGATGTTTTTCTTTATCCACGTGATTAAAATTAAAGATTGCCAGCTCAGGTTGGTTTCTTTCGTAGGCTTCCCATCCTGACCTGTATGATTTGGAATCTTCGGAGGTGAAAAAATTTTCTTTTACAATCACTATTAAAAATCCAAGAGCTATAATACCGACAACTATCTGAATCATTTTTTTCATACTTATACTAATAGATTAATTATTAAAATTATAAAAAGAAATATTAACCTTCCTCCAATCTTCATTTCTGAGATCATATTTCTATCTTTTTCGATGTTAATTTTCGGTAGTTTTTCAAAAGAAAACACTAAGAAATAAGGTAGAACAAATATAAAAAATGCAAATAATATGGAATAGTTAAATTTCCAAATATCCAGAAGTAATAGAATTTTTGATGAATCACCTTTAATAGTTCTTAAGCCAAAAAATGGAAGTGAGACTAACTCTTTTAATTTGCCGCCAAATAAATCTTTCCTGAAAACAATCTTTTTCTTTAAAATTTTCTCAAGATCACATTTTCTTGTATAAAAAGATATATCAACATGGCTAACATTTTTATCAATGTTCCACATCCATGTATTTAATCCTTCTAAAATCCCAGGATACTTTCGACTAATTCTTACATTATCTTTAACAAAATTATATGTTACGGTTGTACTCCTCCGGCTGGAATAAACAGTACTCTGGTTTTCTGCATGATTCCACTCATGCCTTTCCATAGTAGAAAAATCGCAAATAGTTAATCCTATAGAAAATATGAAATAGGTCACACCTAAAAGAAATGTAATTAAAAATATCCGAGATTCTTTAAAATTGATCATTAAGTTAGTCTTTACCTGCTACCACGTTTATTTTGGCTCTAGCGCTGGCTTCTTCTCCTTGCATCGCATTTATCAGATCTTCAGCTTGATCTTTGAGTATAAAATTACTTATCCCTTTATAAGCATCTTGCATAAAGCCTAAAATAACACCTCCTCCTTTTGGACCATCTTTCCCGAACGTGGGTAGCCCTTTTTGATCTAAGTAAGCATTCTTTAGCGAATTTCTTGTAATAGAACTATAATCTGATTTGGTTAAAGAACTATATTGAGAATTGGTCGTTGTTGTAGTTCTTTCAATTTCTTGATATCTTCCACCAAAATCTTCATCGATAACATTTAAACCACGAGTTGTATTAGGATTTCGACCATCTATCGTCCCTGAAACACGACCATTTCCACTTGTTGTTGTAACACCGTGTTCCTCTATATCATCTAAACGTACAGATGTTGTTCTATCTCTAATAATATATTCAGAACTTCTGTTGCCAATTGTTTCCTTACCGACACCCGTAGCTCCGCCAAGATCATTTGCATGTTCTTCTACACCTTTATTACCATCTGAATTTAATAAATTATGATTTTGAACTAGATTTTCTGGGCTAGTTTCGAATCCATCAATATAGTCTTTAATAGTATTTCCGTCACCTGTTGGAATGGTTGAATAAACCCCTCCCTTTGCCTGGTCAATTCCAAAACCGACACCATATGCAACACCTGTAGAAAGTCCTATACCACCAAGATAATTCATCCCTGCAGCCCAACCAAAAGTGGTTATTGTTGTCTTTGCTGTTACGGCAGTCGTACCAATTGCAGAAAGTGCTGGATACAATAAATATGAAAGAGCTACTACGCCCACTACATTTATGGCAGTTCTCCCAAGAGTAATATCTGTAAACTCACTTGCTGCTTTTTCTGAATAAAGAATCATGACATTTCCACCTAATAAACAGGGAATTTGTGAGTTTTCCAGAAGAGGAGCTTTCCCACCAGTAGTTACGTTAGTATCAAATGGCATCCATGTTTTTAGCAGCATACCACATATCGATGGTACTATTGATACACCTACACCAGCCGCTGCACCAGCTGCTGCAATAGCTGCCACTGCCAATGCACCACCAGAAACTATTGAACCCGCAACTAATGCAATACCTACGACAGCTCCAATAATAGCACCTGCAACCGCCATTTTTCCACAAATAAAATTTCCGCTAGGTCTATCGTCAATAGTAGCTTTGAAATGTCCACCTGCAATTGTAACGCTGCTTTGACTTGTTACCTTTATCTGCTGCTTTTTCATCCCATTGGAGCATACAAGCCAAGCTCCGTCAGGTACATATAATTTACTCATTTTTTAGCTTTTAGTTTAATTCTATTTTGTGAGACGTTAAATAAATATATTTGCTACTTGCTTGCTCCTTTATATTTGAATGACACAACATCAATTTCCCTTTCTCAATATCGTAATGGTACTCTATAGACCATGTAAATGTGTAGTTAAAATCTTCTTGCAAGAATTCTCTAAGTTTGGTATTATATATCTCACATAAATGTTGGTTATCAGTAGTATTTGCTTCTGAATAAAATTTTATTTTAGCAATATTTCCTTGTTTATCCACTTTTCTTTTAGTAATAATGTTTACCTTTTCATTACTAAACACCTGTGAATTATAATATCGTTTTTCTTGCACTACAAATTTTCCAATATCATCATACTCCTGGTAAACTTCTTCAAAAAATAAATTGTAAAGTATATTATTTTTTAACAAAGGTAATGTGTCGCTAAAATCTTTATCGCCCCCTTCCAATATATTTTTCTCCTCAAGCGTGTCACCCATTTCAAGAAGTAAATTATTTCTTAGAATTTCCCAAGTATTTTGTATCTCCTGCTGATTACTGATATTTACTACTTTTCCCTTGGTATTAAGTTCTAAAGTGAGATGCTCCAATGGCTTATTAAACTTCTGCATGTATTCTGCGAACTGTCGATAAATTGACTTAATATATTTTATTTGATGAGATTTTTGTAGTATGTTTCCATAAAATACATTTCCTTGTTTCTCCTTTTTAAATTCCCAAAAAATTTCAGTTTCAGAATCAACAATAGTGTTCCCTGAGATTTGCATATCGACCTTTTGAACAATATTATAAGAGCTTTCCGATATTTCAGATTGTTTCAAGCTAATAATACTTGCTGACTCTTCTCTATTTTTCTTTTCTATTAAATTACTTTCCGAATCAGGTAATATCAAATAACTAGTCCATAGTGGCAACAAATCATCATCTTTTATCCACTCATGAGGTTTTGAATTGCTATTATGAAAATCTTTTAAAGACGGGACGGTTATTCCTAATTTTTGAGAAATTGAAAGGACTGTATCTCTTTCTTTTATATGATATTTATGTAATTCCAAATTCTTTAATTTTCTATTATTTGACTACCTGATATAGTTGTGGTACCATTAAAAATAGCTTTAGCTGGTGTTGCACCACTAATTGTTGATGATGTAACCGCATTTATTTCTATTACATCACTAACTATTTTAATATTGCAAGCTGAAATTTCTATATAACTTTCACCTACTTTCAACGTAACTTTCGTTGCACCGTTTAGATCAATAACACCGTCTTGTCCCATTGTCAGAATACTTTGTCCTTTACCGACGTCTGTTGTGTGCTTCGAGCCTACATTTGTTGTGTTATTATTAGTAACTGTTTTAGTATTATCGTTACCTACAGTCACACTTTTATTATTATTTGTATTTGTTACAGCATTCCCCGCACCATCAAACTTCATATTCGCACCGCCTTTATCAGTTAAGAAAACAGAACCTTCACCGTCATGCAGTTCTAATTTATTCCCACTTTTACTGCTCAAACTTTTCACATTATTTCCGCTTCCGCCACCACCGCCGACTTTTCCATGGAACATCGATCCCATCACGAAAGGTCTGTCTGGCAATTGATGCTGAAATCCAACCATCACTTGATCTCCAACTTCGGGAATGGACATAAATCCTCTGTTTTTGCTCACCTTGTCGCTTCCACCAGCATCGGGAGTCATTACGCGAATCCAGTCTGTGTTGTCGGGACCGTTTTGCCAGTCGAATTGAACCTGAACACGGCCTTGATTTTTTGGATCAGCATTGGCAGTGACTTTCGCAACCTGAACTTCAGATCTTGGAGTTTCAAAATCGGGTCGTGGCATAAAGCCAGTATCCGCAGCGATGGCTTCAAAATGACCTTCATAATATCCTCTTGCATCTACCTCATGAGTAACTTCTGTGATCATTAATTTTGTAAAATAATTGGTAGTTACTTTTCCTGGTTTTCTCATTTCAATGTCTGCCGGACAACCTGGATACATAAAAGGAACCGTAGTAGTACCGGAAGTGATAAAAACATCTACGGCCTTACTTCCTGCAGAACCTTTTTGGGAGGCGCCAATATCCATGTCGGTGCTCGCTTTGATGGGAGCTAACCGAAGTGCTGGAGTTGTAAAAGTTTCCTGAGAAATGTTATAAGCCCGCTTTGCGATATCTGAAACATGATTAATGGTGGATGCGCCAGTTGTCAATTTTTTATTTTCACTGCTGTTGTATCCGTAAAACGAAGGTTGTACGTGTTGCGCTTTCATACGAACTTTTACATCATTGATGTTGCTGCCATATTGTAAGGTAATGGGTTTCTCCGGAGGTGGCATTTGTCCAAAATGTAAAACTTCGCCGTCGTAGAAAAACTGTTCGCCATAAGCTTCCGCCATTCGTGCTAAATAATTGTAATGCGTTTCTTCATATTGTGCACTGTAATCTAAACTGCCATATTTTGCATCGACCCTGTAATCGTAAAAGCTTTTGTTAATTCCCTGTTTGATGACGTTGTCAGCGATCGTATTTAAACTGACAGATTGCGTGCCGCCAAAACTTTGTGTGTGTTGGGAAGCGTCTAAAAGAATCGTAGGACTAAATCCTTCAATCACAATATCACCAAGACTTCCTTTTTGCTGACTGAAACCAACTTCTGTAATCACACCCACGAAGGTTCTTTCGGGACCGTCTATAACATCTTTGTATCGAAAAACTACCGTAAGTCTTTTTCCTAAAAATTTCTGACCGACTTCTAATTGGTAACTTTCTTCCTGGCCCAAAGCATCATGTGGAATGATCAAGCTAAAACGGTGATGTTTTACAGCACTTTGGGTCAGTTTAAAATGCTTAAAGTTTTTGATGATTTCTCCATTAATGACAATCAGAAGTTTTACAACACGATTAATTCCTTGCAGTGCATTTTCAACAATTCCTTTAGCATTGTGAATTTTTGAAGTGGGATTGTTGCCGGACCAAAGATTTTCGGTAGAGTGGGGCAGTTTATCCTGAATGATTCCGTTGGGATTCTTTACCAAATTCTTAGGCAAATCACGTAAAGAATTGCGATCTTTTACAGAATCTAAACCTGTATTCTTAAATTTTGGGTTGTTATTTTCTTGGAACATAATTTTACAGTGATTTGGTTAATAATAAAAAATGAGGTCACGTTATAAAGGGACATAAAGAGGAGAATAGTTTCTTCCTAAAATCTTAACGTTTCTAAAGAAAAGATTTGCAGAAGGTTTAATAACTATTAAAATGACAAAATAATGCATTCCTTAAAATGCATTATTTTAGTGGTAAAAAATGTAAATATCCTCTTACATTCCCGGCCAAACACCTTCGTAAGCACCGCCACCGTAGTTAATCTTTTCAGCGCTGATGACGAATGAGATAAGCATACTGTTGCTGTCGATCGCATCAAAATCTACTTCGTGCTGAATTACGTAACCATTTTCCCAGTTCAATTTGATCAACGTTCCTTCTTCGTGGGATTTATTGAAAGTTACTTCGCCAACTGTTGGTTTGTATTTTCCGTTCAATAAAGATTCGATGATGTCTGATTTATCAGTCGCTTCAATGGTTACTTTAATGATCGCGTTGCTCGGATCAGAAGCTACTCTTCCTGAAACATCGGTAGATCTCGCTACGCTGTAGTTCAG